>CALXFC010000033.1 GCA_944387485.1 uncultured Clostridia bacterium | reverse complement strand
AATACTTTTATAATAATTGGATGTCTTACAACTATTGCAGCAGTACTAACGGTTGATTATATGAAGGGAAGAGTGGGATTAAAACCATCACAATATAGTAAAGAAGATTTAAAATATAGTTTATATAGACCTGCTGATAAAGCTAAGAAAAAGCCTAAGCAAAATTAGGCTTTTTATGATGTGTATAAATTTTAGGTGTAACTTCAAATTTTATTTTAAAGCATCTAAAATCAAATAATTCATTTTCTTCTAAACAGTCTAAATAAATATCAAGTTCTTCTAAATTTTTACAAGCAGAAATTATAATAGGATTTAAATTATATTGAAACATAAGCTCAAATGCTAAATCTAATGCTTTAAAAATTGAGCCATGTTCTTTATTTAACACCAAATTTATTGTTTCTCTAAATCTAGAACTTACTGCATGTTTAAATCTATTTAAAGGAATAATATATTCTTTATTAATAACATCTTGTACTGATATATATTTATCTTTATTTCTATTAAAAATTTTCTCTACATCTTCATATTTATATGGTAAGTATGCTTTCTGGTCTTTTTCAGAAACAATTAAAATATCATTATCCATTGCAATTCTCCTAAATAAAATTTTAACTAAAAATATTATAACTTATAAAACGTTCATTAGTAAATATAAATTATATTACATTTTTATTACATATTGAAAACCTTATTATATTATGGTATATTTATTATAGTTCAAACAGAAGAGAAAGGAAAATAGAAAGTGTATAAACTTAGTGATTTTGATAAGTCAAGTAAACATTTATATAGATTAGGTAAAATTATTAGCACAATTATTTGTATCATAATATTATTTCTAATAGTATTTAATGCAACATTAATAATAGAATCTTATATAAATCCAAATAAATTACCTAGTTTTTTAGGAATTAAAAATTTTGTAATAGTATCAGAAAGTATGGAACCTACAATAAATACAAATGATGTAATTTTTATAACTAATACTAGTAAAGAAAGCTTAGAAGTGGGAGATATTATATCTTTTAGAACAGGTGGTTATATAAATACTCATAGAATTATTAGAATAGAAGAAAAAAATGGGGAAGAGGTATATATAACAAAAGGAGATAATAATAATTCTGAAGATAAAACACCAGTTGAATTTCAAGATATAGAAGGAAAATATTTGTTTAGATTACCTGGATTTGGCAAAGTTACTGAAATTCTAAAAAATAAAGTAACATTAGTTATTCTTTTATTCTTTTTAGTTATAATTTCTTATTATCAAGTAAGGATTTCAAAAAGAAAATTAAAAAGAAAAGAAGAAAGATATGAGTTTAATAAAGAATTGTTAGAAAAAATTAAAGATGATAAAAATAAATAATTAGGAGATGTTATAATTGTATAAGGGTATTTTTATAGATATAGACGGAACGTTAAGAAATGATTTTAAAGAAATATCAAATAGAACAAAAGAAGCAATAAGAAAGATTGTAGAACAAGGAATAGTTGTTGCTATTTGCTCTGGAAGACCTATTAGTACTACAGTAGAAGTAAGTAAGATGTGTTTTGCAAGTGAATTTGTAATTACTTCTAACGGAGCTCATGGATATGATTATAAACTTAATAAATGTATATTTAGAAATCCAATGAAAAAAGAGGCCTGTATAGAAATATATAATTTAGCAAAAGAAAATAATGTTAATTTTATAATGAATACAGAAAAAGGAAGATATACTTTAAAACAAACAGATAATAAAACAGACATTTTGTTAAATGAACCAATAGAAAGTTTTCTTAATAAAATAGATGTAATGCAATGCTTATTACAGGATAGAAGTTTTGAAAAAATTAGAGATTTAAAACCTTACGTTGAAAAAATAAGAAATGTAGGAATAAAGAATCAGTCAAAAGCTTTAACTAACCCTAAAGAAAACCCAAGAGAAATTACATATTTTGATATAGCAGATGAAAAAACTTCAAAAGGTTTTGGAGTAGAAAATATGTGTGAAGCATTAAATATTGATTTAAAAGATACTATTTCAATTGGTGATGATTATAATGATGTTTCAATGTTTGAAGTAACAAATTTAAGTGTAGCTATGGGAAATGCAAATGATGAAGTTAAATCTAAAGCAAAATATATTACACTTTCTAATAATGAAGATGGTGTTGCTGTATTTTTAGAAAAGTTAATTAAAAACAAGGGGGAATTTATATGTTAGAAAATATTAAAGTATTATGTCATAGCTCTATAAAATTTGAAAAAGGACAAGTGTTGTATTTTGACCCATTTAAAATAAAAGAAAACTACAATGATGCAGATGTTATATTTATAACACATTCACATTATGACCATTTTTCAGAAGAAGATATTTTAAAAGTAAAAAAGGAAGAAACTAAAATAGTTATTCCAGAAGATTTATATGATAGATGTTTAGATTTAGGCTTTAAAGGAGAAGATATTATAATAGTTGCACCAAATGAAGAAAAAGAAGTAAATGGTATAGAATTTAAAACAATACCAGCTTATAATGTAAATAAAAACTTCCATCCAAAAGAAAACAATTGGGTTGGATATATACTAACTTTAGATAATGTTATTTACTATATTGCAGGAGATACAGATATAACAGAAGAAAATAAAAAGGTTAAATGTGATGTGGCCTTTGTTCCTATTGGAGGAACATATACAATGACAGCAAAAGAAGCAGCAACTTTAGTTAATACAATAGGTCCTAAAATTGCTGTTCCAATACATTATGGTTTAATAGTAGGCTCAAAAGAAGATGAAGAGGTATTTAAAAATAGTTTAAATAATAATATTGATTGTGAAATATTAATTAAATAAATTATTTTGTTGCTTTTCTTAATTCTAAGTAACTTACTGTAAAATTAAATATTTCACTTACATACATAGAAATAATAAAACCAGTAATTCCAAGTTCAGGAAGTAAGAAATATAATAGACTAATTGTTATAATAAGGTCAGCTATATTACATAGCATGACCTTAAATTGTCTATTTAAGCCTTTTAACATATTATCTATAATGTTATCTAGGTACATAAGTAAAATTAAAGGAGAAAGGATTCTTATGTATTTGGCACACTCTAAATTTTGAAAGATATATAAGCTTAAATTGTTTGCAAAAACAAAACAAATAATGCTTACAATTAATGAAAAACAAGTAGCTATTATAAATATTATATGACTTACATTTAGTAATCTTTTCTTATAACCTTTTGCCATCAAACTTGAAAATTCAGGTATAAGTAAAGAACTAAATGAGCCAATAAAAACAGTTGGAAATGTTATAACAGGAAGTGCCATACCTGTTATTCTTCCATATTCTGATAACGCAATAGCATAAGGTAACCCAAATAAAACTAATCTATTTGGTACAATAAATTCTTTCAAAGTTGAAAGACCAGAACGTATATAAGAAGTTATCGAAACAGGAAGAGTTATATTTAGAATTTTTCTTTTATAACTTATTCCTGTTATTTTCGCTCTTTTATTAAAGAAGTTTCTATCTATTTTATATAATATAAATAAAAAAGAACAAGAAAATACTTCAGAAATTACATCTGCTAAGATTAGGCAAATACAAACAGTTTCAACATTATTTAAAGAAAAACATTGTAATAAGATTATACTAATTACAATTTTTACTCCAAGTTCTAATCCTTGAGAAATTGCAGATTTATATGCTTTTCTTACAGCTGAAAAGTATCCATTTATAACAGAAGATATTGCAATACAGGGAAGTCCAATTGCAATTAGGTAAAATGGAATTGAAGATACTCTATTGTTTAACCAAACATTAGATATTATAGGAGATAGTAAAATTAGTGTTATACTACTTCCAATTCCTAAAAAGATTCCAAACAAATTACAACTTCTTACTGCTTTTAAACCTTCTAAATAGTTACCTTTTGCAAATTGTTCTGATACTAAATATGTACAAGCAAGACTAAGACCAGAAGTTGCAAGTGTAATGAAAAATAGATACACAGACATAACAAGTGAAAACACACCTACTGCTTCTGAACCTATTTTATTTGACACATAAATATTAAATACCATACTTATACTTCTAGTAATTAAAGCTGTAACAGTTAATATAGAACCATTTATTAAAAACTTTTTTGTCCTTTTCAATAATATTCACCATTTAATTTTATTATTTTTCTAAAAAATATATTACGAAATTTATCATATAGTATTATAAAATTATAGTAAATTTCCAAGAAATATGTTATATTAAAAAACAGATAGGAAGGGCGATAAATATGGAAAATGCATATGAGTATTATGAAAAAACTAAAAATGCTTTACCAAGAAAAAATATAAGAAAATTTATAAATATGAATGTAAAACCTGGTATTTGTATAGATTTAGGCTGTGGAGCTGGAAATGATAGTATATTTTTAATAAAAAATGGTTGGAAAGTTATAGCAATTGATAAAGAAGATACTGAAAAAATTATTAGAGAGAATTTAAATAAAGAAGAACAAGAATATTTAAAATTTGAAAAGCAAGATTTTGAAAATATTAATTTAAAATCTTGTAATCTGTTAGTTGCAAATTTTAGTTTATCTTTTTGTAATAGAAATACTTTTGATAATTTATGGAACAAAATTGTAAGTTCCATTTCTAAAGAAGGGTATTTTGTAGGCAATTTCTTTGGTAAAAAAGATACTTGGTCAAGTAGAACTAATATGACATTCTTTAATAAAGAGGAAGTACAAGAATTATTTTCATGTTTTGAAATAATCGATTTTAATGAGATAGAAAAAGATTCGAAAACAGCTTTAGGAAAAGAAAAACATTGGCATATAATTAATGTAATAGCAAAGAAAAAATAGAATGGAGAAAAATAATGGATAGTAAAAAATATATTGGTAAAAAAGTAAAAGTAAAAATTGATAGGCCATTAGGTTCAAAACATCCAAATTATGATATGATTTATACTGTTAATTATGGCTATGTTCCAAATACTGTTAGTGGAGATGGGGAAGAGTTAGATTGTTATGTACTAGGTGTTTTTGAACCAATAAAAGAGTTTGAAGGAACATGTATTGCTATTATTAGAAGGATAAATGAAGATGATGATAAATTAATTATAGTTCCAGAAAATAAAAACTATTCAGATGAACAAATAAAAGCACTAACAGAATTCCAAGAAAGGTATTTTCAAAGCGAAATATTAAGATAAAAATTTTATTAAATATGTCGAAAAATATCCTTTTTTCATATGATATATAAAGGTCATATGAAGGGAGGGGATATTATTTGGAGTTATATGGGAAAAAAATAGGATTTGTACTTACAGGTTCTTTTTGTACATTTAAAAAAACAATTCCTAAAATAAAGGAATTAATAGAAAAAGAAGGAGCAGATATTATTCCTATAATGTCTTATAATAGCTATAATTTAGATACAAAATTTGGAAAAGCTAAAGATTTTATAGAAGAAATAGAAAAAATAACTGGAAAAGAGATTATTCATACAATACAAGGAGCAGAACCAATAGGACCTAAGGAGATGACAGATATAATGGTAGTTGCACCTTGTTCACGGGAATACAATGGCAAAACTTGCCTTAGATATAATAGATACACCAGCTGTTATGGCTTGTAAATCACATTTAAGAAATGATAGACCTCTTGTTATCGCACCATCTACTAATAATGGATTAAGTGGTAATGCAGAAAATATTGGAAAACTTCTAAATAGAAGAAATTATTATTTTGTACCATTTAAACAAGATAATCCAATAACAAAACCAAGATCTATTGTATTTGATGAAGAATATTTAATTAAAACAATAAAATTTGCTTTAGATGGAGAGCAAATAAGTCCAATTTTATTATGAAAATAAGGATAGAAAGAAAATTTCTATCCTTAAACTTTTCTTTGTATAAATTATTGTTAAAGGAAATAAAATATGATAAAATCAAACCAGTTTAGGAGGTAAATTATGAATTCAGGATATAATTGGAACTTAAAAGAAATATTTAAAAGTAGAGAAGAGTTTGATGAAACCAAAAAGGAAATGGAAAGAGATTTAGAAAATATTAGTAGCTATCAAGGAAAACTATGTGATAGTTCTGATAATCTTTATAATTGTTATAATTTTTATGAAAAAGCTTTAGAAAAGTATGAAAGATTATACGGATATGGAATGCTTTATTATAATTTAGATATGTCAAATCAAGAAGGAATAAAATTATATAAAGAAGTTGAAAGCTTAGGAACAGAATTTAGTACAAAAACATCATTTATGACACCAGAAATAACATATGCTAAAGATGGTGTTATAGAAAAATATTTATCTGAAGATGAAAGATTAGGAAGATATAAAAGAGACATTTTAGATATATTAAAAGAAAAAGAACATGTGCTAAGTAAAGAGGAAGAAAACCTACTTGCAAATTATTCAGAATTATTTTCAGCACCTGAAAATACCTTTGATATTTTAACAAATGCAGAATTTAAATTTGGTAATTTAAAAGACGAAAATGGGGAAGAGGTAGAGTTAACAGAAAGCAATTATACAATTTACTTAAAAAGCCAAAATGAAGATGTTAGAAAACAAGCATTTAATTTAATGTATGATGAATACAGTAAATTTGTAAATACAATAACAGAATTATATTTAGCAAATGTAAAAGCATCTTCAGTTACTGCAAAGCTTAGAAACTATAAATCTAGTTTAGAAAAAGCAGTATTAAATGATGATGCAAGCCTTAAAGTTTATGATTCACTAATTGAAGCGATACATGATGGACTTCATGTTAATCATGAATTTATTGATTTAAAAAAGAAAATACTAAATAAAAAAGAATTCCATATGTATGATTTATATGTTAATCCATTTGAACAAGAAAAAGATGAGATAACATTTGAAGATGCAAGAAAAGAAGTAGAAAATGCTTTATCAGTAATGGGCAAAGAATATGTAGATAAATTAAAGGAAGCATTTGATAACAATTGGATAGACGTATTTGCAAAACCTAATAAAAAAGGCGGAGCATATAGCATGGGAATATATAGTGTTCATCCATATGTACTTTTAAACTTTGTAAATAGTAAAAGAGACATAAGTACAATAGCTCATGAATTAGGACATAGTATGCATTCATACTATTCAAGTTCAAATCAAACAATAATAGATGCAGACTATACAATTTTAACAGCAGAAGTTGCTTCAACTGTAAATGAAATATTACTTAGTCATTATCAAATAAACAACGAAAAAGATAAAACAAAAAAGAAAGAATTACTATATGAATTATTAGAAATGATAAGGGCAACATTATTTAGACAAGCAATGTTTGCAGAATTTGAAAAAATAGTTCATGAAAAAATAGAAAATAATGAAACACTTTCAAGCAAGGATTTAAATGAAATATATTACAGCTTAAATAAAGAGTATTTTGGAAATAATATGATAGTAGATGAAAAAATAAAATATGAATGGGCTAGAATTCCTCATTTTTATACTGATTTCTATGTATATAAATATGCAACTGGTGTATCTTCAGCAATAAGTATTGCAGATAAAATAATAAAACAAGGAGAACCTTTTGTAAAAAGATATATAGAAATGTTAAAACAAGGATGTTCTAAAAAATCTATTGATTTATTAAAAATGGTAGATGTAGATTTAGAATCTAAAGAAGTATATAATGATGCAATTAACTTCTATAAAGAGAAAATGGAGGAATTAGAAGAATTAATATAGGAGAATTACATGGAAAAAGTTGATAAATTAGAATATAAAATATTAGGTATTAGAATATGGAAAATATTTGTCTACTTTATAGTATATAGTATATTAGGATATATAATAGAAACATTATTTGCAATAGCAACAATGGGAATATGGGAGTCAAGACAAAGCTTTCTATATGGACCATTCCTTGGAATCTATGGTGTAGGTGCTGTTATTATATTATTATTTTCTAAATATTTTGATAAGAATAATTTCACTTTGTTTATAGGAGGTTATATACTAGGAACATTTACAGAATATATACTAAGCTTTTTAATAGAAGTAATTTTAGAAACAAGATGGTGGGATTATTCTGGTAAAATATTAAATATAAATGGTAGGGTATGTTTATTATATTCTATATTTTGGGGGATTTTAACTGTATTTTTAGTAAGAAAAATAAATCCTAAAATAGATAAATTATGTAATAAAATACAAGAAAAAATATCAAGAAAGCTTTTAAAAACGGCTGTAAGCTTTTTAATAATATTTTTGTTTATTGATTGTATGTTAACAGTTTATGCTCAAGATCAATTTATTACTAGAATGGTTGTAGAAAGAGAAATTCCTGTATATAATGAAGATGAAGTTAAGGAAAAATATAAGAGAGTAAAGAATAATAAAAATTTAGATAAATTTATAAATACTTTTTGGGGAAATGAAAAAATGATTAAAACTTTTCCTAATATAAAGATACAAGATAAAAATAATAATACAGTATATTTATCTAATTTATTACCTGAAATAAAACCGTATTATATGAAAGCTTCCTGTTTTTGGGGACGGAGCAAAAAAACAGTAAATGTAATAAAAAAGTAAAAGATATCCTTTTAGTTTAAGTTCAAGGATATCTTCTTTTTCCTGTTTTTTTGCTCCGTCCCCAAAAACAGGAAAATTAGTTATAAATCAGCAAGTGGATTTCTTTCAACAGCACTTCTTACTTGGTCATTATTTACATGAGTATATATTTCAGTAGTAGCAATGCTTTCATGTCCTAGAAGTTCTTGAAGTGCTCTAATATCGACTTCACCATATTGGTACATTAAAGTTGCAGCAGTATGTCTTAATTTGTGAACAGAATATTTTCTTGAATCTAGTCCTGCTTCCATAAGTTCTTTGTTTACAATATATTGAACAGTTCTATTACTAATTCTTTCTTTTCTTTCGCTTAAAAATAATGCTTTTTCAGAATTCTTTTTATCGTGTTGTACTCCTTCTTTAGGTCTAGCTTTTAAATATTCAGATATTGCTTTCATACAAGCTTTATTTAAATAAATAGTTCTTTCTTTATTTCCTTTACCAATAACAGTCATTTTACATTCATCAAAATCTATATCATTAATATTTATTCCAACAAGTTCAGATAAACGCATACCACAATTTAAAAATAGGGTAGTTATTGCATAATCTCTTTCATGGTTTCGATTATCTTCGTTAGAAGCTGCATCTAAAAGTTTTTTACTATCATCTAATGATAAATACTTAGGAAGTCTTTTGTCCTTTTTTGGTGTTTTTAAATTTAATGCTGGGTTATGGTCTAATAAAAACTTTTGACTTGCATCTTGAGAAAGATATTTAAAAAATATACGTATAGTTGAGATTTTTCTTGCTCTTGTTGCTGATTTACTATGGTTTGTTGTAGACAGATAACCTAAAAATGCATGGATATCATCAAGTTCAATCTTTTTTATAACATCAAAAGGTAAGTCTTTAATTTCTATTTTATTAAAATCAGTTTCTTTAGTTAAGCCAAAGTGTATTTTTATAAATTTAAGAAACATTGCTAAATCATAATTATATTCTTTAATACTATTAGGTGATTTGTTAAGTATTGTTGCAGAATAATCTAAAAAAGCATTTATATAATCTGGATTTTTCTCTCTTTTTATCATATGTATCACACTCCGTTCATATTTATTTTATATTATATAAATAAAAAAATAGAAAAGCAATAACAATTGCAAAAATTTTGTGCAATGTTTTTAGGGGTTTATATTTTAAAAAAATTATGATATACTATAACTACTTTTAAGTGAAAGAAGTGATTTAATGAGAAAAAGAAGGTCAAGGCAAATTGAAGATGAAGAGCCAAAAGCCGTTAGAGAAATGAAAAAAAATAGAAACAAGCAAATAGAAAAAGATAATAAAAAAGGAAGAAGAGGAAAGGTAAGTAAAAAAGAGAAAAAGAGAAAAAGAAAGAAAGTAATACTAACTGTTATTGTTATAATAATTTTAGTATTAGGTATATCTCTTGGAATTTCAGGCCATACTTGGACAACTCTTGCAAAAGATATGGTTTCAAATGAAAGCTCTATAGTTATTGATACTGATGGAAATACAATAGCAAAACTTGGTGATGAAAAGAAAAAATCAAATATATCTTATGAAGAAATGCCAGATAATTTAAAAAATGCTTATGTTGCTATAGAAGATGAGAGATTTTATTCACATCATGGTGTTGATATAAAAAGAACAGCTTCCGCCATTTTTAATTATGTAATACATTTAGGTTCTTCTTCATTTGGAGGAAGTACAATTACTCAGCAATTAGTAAAAAACTTAACTGGAGATAATACCGATAGTGTCTTAAGAAAAGTAAAAGAGTGGTGGAAAGCATGGCTTCTTGAAACAGCTCTTTCTAAAGAAGAAATATTAGAAGGATATTTAAATGTTATATATGTAGGTCCTAGTATTTATGGTGTGGATGCAGGAGCAAAATACTATTTTAATAAATCTGCAAGCGAATTAGATTTAGAAGAATGTGCATTTTTAGCAGGGATAAATCACTCACCAAATTCTTATAATCCTTTTGGTGATGAAGATAATTCTGAAGAAATAGAAAATAGAACTATTACGGTTTTAGATAAAATGCTTGAACTTCAATACATAACACAAGATGAACATGATGAGGCTGTTTCAAATGTAGAAAAAGGATTAAATTTTAAAAAAGGTGATGTTGAGCCAGCAAGTGATGGAGTATATTCTTATCATACAGATGCTTTAATAAATGAAATAACAGAGGATATTGAAGATAAATATAATATTTCTGAAGAATTTGCAACTAATTATATTAATATGGCAGGATTAACAATACATAGTACTCAAGATAGTAGTATCCAAGCTGAAACTGAAAAAGAATGTGAGAAAAGTAAATATGTTCTTAAATCACAAAATGGAGGAGATTCTTCTCAAGCAGCTATGGTAATAATGGACCATAAGACTGGTAGAGTTTTAGCTTGTGTCGGAGCATTAGGAGAAAAAACAGAAGTAAGACCATTTAATCGTGCAACTCAAAGTGTAAGACAAACAGGTTCATCAATAAAACCTATTGCTGTACTTGCACCTGCTATTGATAAGAAAATAATTACTGCTTCTTCTATATATGATGATACAGAAAAAGATTTTGAGGATGGATATCATCCAGTTGATTATAATAAACCTTTAGGAGAAATTACAGTAAGAAGAGCCGTTGAATCTTCACAAAATATCCCATTTGTAGAAATTATGGAAGAATTAACTCCAAAAACTTCTATAAAATATTTAGAAAAGATGGGGATTACATCTTTAACAGAAAATGATGAAGGTTTACCTTTAGCATTAGGTGGATTAGATAAAGGAATTAGCCCATTACAAATGGCAGGGGCATATAGTACAATTGCAAATGATGGTGTATATATTGAACCTACTTTCTATACACAAATAGATAGAAAAAATGGTTCTAAAGCATTGGAGAGCAAACAAAAAAGTAAAAAGGTCTTTTCAAAGGAAGTTGCTTATATTTTAAAAAGCTTGTTAACTGAGCCTGTTCTTGGAGAAAATGGAACTGCTACTTATTGTAAAATTTCAGGTGTAGATGTTGCTGCGAAAACTGGTACTACAGATGAAAACTATGATAGATGGCTTTGTGGATTTACTCCATATTATACTGCTGTAACTTGGTATGGATTTGACCAAAATGAAACAATTGATTTTAATGGAAGAAATCCAGCAGGTTTAATTTGGGCAAATGTTATGGCAAGGATTCATACAGGACTAAAAACAGCAAAGTTTGAAAAGCCTACTGGAGTTTTAAGTGCAACAATATGTGCTGAAACTGGCATGAGAGCAACTACTGGATGTCCTAATACTTATACAGAATATTATTTATGGTTTACTACACCAGATACATGTGATAAACATGCAGGTCAGGAAATAAAAGAAGAAACATCTAATAATACATCTACAAATAATAATACTACTGAAATAGTTCAAGGAATTACCGAAGAAATAGATGAAAAAGAACCACCTAGAACTACAGAGCCTAGTGATAGTAGAGATACAATAAATTCAAATAACGAAAACGAGACTAATGAAATAAATACAAGCACTAATACGAATACTAACACTACAAGACCGTCTAGACCAAATAACAACACAAGTTCAAATACAACAAATACAAGTAATACAAATAGTAGCAATAATAATTCGTCAACAAGTACGAATACAAATCAAAGCAATAATACAGTTTCTGAAGAAGAAACAAATGGCGAAAATGAAAATACTGAAGCTACTGAAAACTAAAATATTATAAAAGGGGAGAAAAATCATGAAAGTCATTATCCATAGAGGAACTCATCAAATTGGACGGTTGTGTTACAGAAATACAAAGTGCAAGTGGAACAAAAATAGCAATTGATATCGGAGAAAATTTAGCAAATAAAGACAAAAAAGTTTTACCAGAATTAAAAGTAGAAGGTTTAAATGATGGGAAAGCAAGCTTTGACGCTGTATTTATTACACATTATCATGGTGATCATATTGGTCTATATAATAAGGTGTTACAAGGAATACCAATATATATTGGTGAAATATCAAAGAATATATATCAGATATTACAAAAAAAGTTATTAATGGCTAAAATTGTATCTGAAAAAGATATTGAAATAATTAATAAATTTAAAACTTTTGAAATACCAAATAAGATTAAAATTAATGATATTTTAATAACTCCAATAGAGGTAGATCATTCAGCTTTTGATGCCCATATGTTTCTTATTGAATGTGATGGTAAGAAACTTTTACATACAGGAGATTTTAGAACACATGGGCAAAGGGGAAAGGCTGTAATTCCTTCTATTGAAAAATATGTAGGAAATGTAGATTGTTTAATTTCTGAAGGAACAACATTATCAAGAAAAAAAGAAGATATTATAACAGAATTTGATATTCAGAAAAAAGCAGAAGAATATTTTAAAAATAACATGTATAATTTCGTGCTATGTAGTAGTACAAATATTGATAGAATTGCAGCTATACATAAAGCAGCACTAAGTGCACATAGACTATTTGTATGTGATAAATATCAAAAAGATATACTAATGTATATAGATAAAATCTCAAGAAGTAATTTATATAAATTTAAAAATAGAGTATTATCATATGATGATAATATTCTAGATCTTATGAAAGAAAAAGGTTTTGTAATGCTTGTAAGACCAAATAGTATTTCTAAAAAGGTAATGAATAAATTTGATAAAAATTTTAACTTTATCTATTCACAATGGAAAGGTTACTTAGACAAAGATTTTAAGGAATATGAATATTTACAAAAATTTGTACCAGAAAACTATGTATATCTACATACAAGTGGACATGCAGATTTCTATTCATTAAAAAAACTTTGCGAAGTTGTAAAACCAAAAATAATTATTCCAATTCATACTGAAAAGCCAGAAGCTTTTAAAGAAATGGAATTAAAAGATAGTAAAATAGAATTATTAGAAGATAAACAAGAAATTATAATTTAGGAGTGATAGATAATGGAAAATAATAAAAAATATAAAATGATAGGTAATTTACCATATTCTTCATATATAGATATAGAAAATGTTTTTTATATAAATATAAATAAACCTGAAAAAAATATGCAAGATGATTATTCAAACTTTGAATCTTTAGCTATTATTCTTAAAATAGAAAATCCTGAGGCTAAAATTGTTCTTAGTTTTGACGAAAGTAAAGTTTCTTGGAACGGTTTTTTTAACAGGACTGATGGAGATTTAAATTTATATTTAAGATTCTTATATCGCATAGTTAAATTTAAAGAAGCTTTTCCAGATTGGTTTGATGTTGCAAAAGAAAATAAGGAAATTGTAGAAAAATTTAAAAATAAACTAGAACAAGCAAAAGAAGATGAAAAAATAAGTAACAATATTCCTAATAAAGAAGCAACAGAATATTATGAAGGCATGAAAGAAGAAAAAAGAATAGAAACAATATTATCACATACAAGTGAAGGGAAAAAATATTTTAAAGAATTATACCATTCATATTTTCCAGACAATGAGCTTACAGATAATATATTTAACCAACTACCAAATGGATTATTTTATATAAAAAATAATGAAAAACCTCAAAACGGAAATAGAATATTTTCAACTGGTTATTTTGATATTTGGGCTATTGATAAAAAACAAAATTTATGTGTATTTGAGTTAAAAAAGAATGAAGGAAATTCGGCGCTTGGAATTATATCAGAATTGTTCTTTTACTCAGCATATACTAAAGAATTTCTTTGTGATAAAAGATTTTTACATATTGATAATATAAGTGAGAATTATAGAGGATATAAAACGCTTTATAATGCTATTCAAGAAGATAAAGTAAAAAATGTAAAAGCAATATTTTTGGTTGGAGCTGAAACACATAAATTAATAAAAGAATTTAAAAATGAAATTATAGAATTATTAAATACAAATAAACTCGGAATTCAATATGATTTTGTTGAATATGATATTAATAAAATAAATGATTTAAATTTAAAAGATTAACAATAGTAAGTGCATTGCGTGACCACCTATATTTAAATCTTCATAATGATAATGTATAATAAATGCATTATTAATATGAAGATTTTTTATTGGGGAGGAATTAAAATGACTATTAATTATGAATTAGATGCAGAAGATAACGAAATAATAAACGAACTTGATAATTTATTTGGAGTTGTCCAAAATAAAAAAATATTAGAAGATATGATTATCTATACTAAATTGAAACAAAATAATGAAATAACTTTTGGGAATTATAATATTATTATACGAAATAATTCTTCATATAATTTGCTAAATGATTTACTAAAAGTTTGTGGTAAGATATTTTTAAAATATAATATTATTAAAAATCCTGCTATATGTTATTTAGATAAATTAATGAATAGTAGAAAAGATAATGTTTTTGATAAAATTCATGGAATTGAAGAAGATATTATTGTTATAAATAATAGAAAATTAAGGTTTGATTATAGTGATGAAATAGATAATTTATCTAAAATCATGAAACAACTAAATAATAAAATATTTATTTTTGAAGATACTAATTTTTGTGAAGGAGAAATTGATGCAGAACTTGGAGAACTTGCAAGTTGGAGAATGACAATCGAAAAAATATCTTTAGATGATAAATTGATATATTGTGAAAATAAGCTTGATGAAAACAACTTGACATATAGAAAACAAGAATTGAAAGATTTTGCAAATGTGCCATTTTGGGTATTAAAAAACATGGTAACTAACTTGATAATAAAATGTAAAAATACTAATATTACTTCAATTGATAAAACAATCCTTGATAGTGTTAAAGAAACCTATTCAAAAAAAGAGGTTAAAAGAAACGTAGATAGAAAAGTAAAAAAAGTAGAAAAGAGTGCAAAAGAAGAATTAAATGACTTGATAGGATTAGATAGTATAAAACTTCAAATAAACAAAGTTCTTAATTATATAAAATTGAATAAAAAAAGAGGCGAAATTCCTACGCTACATATGTGCTTTACAGGAAATCCAGGTACAGGTAAGACAAGTATAGCAAGAGTGATTGGAAAAATATTTGAAGAAGAAAATATTTTAAATGGAAATGGGCATTTTGTAGAAGTTCACGGAAGAGATTTAGTTGCAAAATATGTAGGTTGGACAGCACAAAAAGTTCATCAAACTGTTGAGGAGGCTATTGGTGGGGTTTTATTTATAGATGAAGCATATAGTTTAGTTAGTGATAGAAAAGGTGGATTTGAAGATGAAGCTATTGCAACTTTGATTAAAGAAATGGAAGACCATAGAAATGAAGTTTGTATAATCCTTGCCGGATATACAAATGAAATGGAAGATTTAATACAGCGTAATCCAGGTTTTGCGAGTAGAATACAGTTTACAATTAATTTTCCAGATTATAGCGCTGAGGAATTATTTGAAATTTTTACAGAACTTTGTAAAAAAGAACATTATAAATTATCAGAAAAATGTAAAGGTATTTTGATTGAAAACTTTGAACTTGCTAAAAATAAAGAGGCTTTTGGAAATGGTAGATATGTAAGAAATATATTTGAAAAAATTAAGTTTGAGCAAGCAAATAGAATTGTACAAACTAATAGTAAGTCAATAAATTCTATTAATAAATGTGATGTTGAAAATGTTTTGAAAACAACAGATATAGTCAAGGAAGAAACAAGAAAAATTGGATTTTCTTATTAATAAATTTATTTTAAATATAAATAATTTACCTGATAGTCAAAATGCTATAAAATGTAAAAAATATACTCTAATTTTATTGACAATTATATAATAATATTATATAATGCAAACAATAGTTCTTCTATAAAAGTAAAATAAGAGAAATAATATGTAAGAACTAAATTTTATAAAAAGGATGTGTGTTCTTATGGAAGAAAAAAAGAATGAAATTATCTTATTTGAAAACCAAGGAGTAAAATTAGAAGTAAACTTAAAAGATGAAACTGTATGGCTTACTCAAGAGCAAATGTCAAAATTATTCGAGAAAGCAAAATCTACGATTAATGAGCATATTAAAAACATTTATAAAGAAGGTGAATTATTAGAAAGTGAAACCATGACTAAATTCGGAAATTCCGAATTTGCTGATAAACCTACTAATTATTATAACTTAGATATGATTATATCAGTAGGATATCGCGTAAAGTCAAAAAATGGTATCTTATTTAGAAAATGGGCAACTAAGGTTCTAAAAGATTATATGTTAAAAGGTTATGCAGTAAATCAAAGAAGATTAGAATATTTAGAAAAAACTATAAAATTAATTGATATAGCAAATCGAATTGATGAAAGATTAGAGGGTAATGATGCAAAAGAAATATTAAAAGTAATTGGTGAATATTCAAAAGCACTTGATTTACTTGATGATTATGATCATAGAACATTAAAAAAGGTTAAGGGAAATATTGACGAACGAAGAATTAAATATAGTGATTGTATAGAAATTATAAATAAATTAAGATTTAATGAAGAAAGCTCACTATTTGCAGTTGAAAGAAATCAAGGATTGGAATCTATAATTGGCAATATATATCAAACTTTTGATGGGCAAGATATTTATAAAAGTGTTGAAGAAAAAGGTGCAAATTTCTTGTATTTAATAGTTAAAAATCATGTTTTTGCAGATGGAAATAAAAGAATTGCAGCAACATTATTTATATATTTTCTAAATTATTATGGAATATTATATAAAAATGAAAAACAAGTAATTGATAACAACACATTAGCAGCATTAACATTATTAATAGCAGAGTCCAATCCAAAAGAAAAAGAAGTAATTATTGACTTAGTTA
>CALXFC010000032.1 GCA_944387485.1 uncultured Clostridia bacterium | reverse complement strand
TTTCTAATTCTTCTTCTAAATTATCTTGTAATATACTTTCACCATTATTTTTAATTAATGCTGCCTCAGCTGCTAATTTTACTTTTTCCTCTTCACTTGCTTTATTACTTTGTTCACTAGCATTTTGTGCTTGAGAAAGTATTCCATTTTGTCCTGTCAACATTGCAATTGATACTCCTGCTAAGATTAGGAGTACAATTATAGTTATAACTAAGGCTATTAAAGTAATTCCTTTTTTGTTCTTTAGATTTTCTTTTGCATTTTCCATAATTAATCATTCCCTTTCTTTTTTCTTTTGATTTTAATTTTTTCTTCATAATTGTATTTTAATTTTTCAAAAAAGTCAATATCTATTTGCGATTATTCGCAAATATTTATATTTTTCTTTTGATATAATTTTTTATATTAAAAAGAGGTGTGAATTTATGCAACTTTCAGATGCTGTACAAAAAAGAATTATAAATCTTTGTAAAGAGCAAAATATAACATTAAATAAATTAGCAACTAATTCTGGCTTATCCTATTCTACAGTTTTTAGTATCTTTTATGGCAAAAGTAAGAGTCCAAAATTAGCTACTATATTACATATATGTGAAGGATTTAATATTGAATTAACAGATTTCTTTAATAGTCCATTATTTAAAGATGTTGAATTTGAAGATGAATAAAAAGCAAATACATTATTAAAATTGTAATTGCTTTTTATTTTTTTGTAAAAATCCATTGACAAATATTGTAAATCAGAGTAAGATAGATTTAGTTTTATTTTTAATTAATTATTTAAATTATTTTTTAATTATTTGATTTATTTCTTCTTATTATTCCATAAAAAAATATTAGAACTTGGAGGTGATACCTATATTTACATTATTCACTAAAGATTTTTAAATTTATATTTAAATTCATTGTTTTATTTCAAATATTTTATTCTAATTTTTCAATTAGTAAAAATAATTCCAAAAGTATAAGAAAAAGTAAGAAAACGAGAGAAAAACATATAAAAAACATAAGAAAGCCTTTGTTTTTATTTAAAAGTAAATATTGTGCTTGTGATAAATAAATGATATTATAAAGGAGGAATCACTATAGACAATAAGATTATTAAAAAATCAAATATAGAAACTTATTTAAACGACCCTGTCTTTATAGCTTTAGTTAAAAAATATGCTAAAGAAAGTGAAAAGTTTAATAAAGTAGATAAAGAACATGATAAAATCTTTAAATCTATTTTTTCTAAAAAGTCTGAAACTGCAAAACTTTTAACTAGAGTTACAGGAATAAAAATAAATGCAAGTGATATAGTCTCTTCTCAAAATAGTTTTGTTACAACTGAACTAAAATATAGAGAAGCTGATATTATTTATAAATTAAAAGATAAAAATGTTGTATTTTTAATTGAACATCAAACAAAAGTTGATTATAAAATGCCATATAGAATTGTAAATTATCAAATAGAATCAATGAGAGTAAATGAAGCAAATAAAAATGAAAAAGAATGTTTAGTAATCGCAATTGTGATTTTTACAGGTAAAGGAACTTGGACTGCTAAAAGATATATTGAAGAAATACAAGAAAAATTCTTTAATGAAGATTTTACAACTACCCCTCATTTAGGAACACTTGGTTTTTATAATCTAGTTGACATTAACGATTATACTAAAGATGAATTAATGAAAGATAACAGTTTACTTAGTAAAATAATGTTAATTGAAAAAGAAAGAAACACAAAAGATTTAATAAGCACAATGTTTGAAATAAACGAAAGAATAAAAAACAATAAAAACAAAGAAATAGTATATGATGCAATGGCATCAGGTTTAAGTAAAAAATTCGGACCAAAATTAACTAAGCAGATTATGAAAAAAATAATAGAAAAAGGAAGTGATAATATGTTAGCTGTAGAAGAAATGGTTTTAGAAGAAAACAGAATGTTAAGAAAACAAGGTATTAGTGAAGGAAAGAAAATTGGAATAAATGAAGGTAGAAAACTTGGAATTACTGAAGGCAAAAGGCTTGGAATAAGAGCTAATGTTATTAATATGTTAAAAATGAACTTTCCAATTAAAACAATTAGTGAAATTAGTGAATTATCAGAAAAAGAAATAGAAGAAATAAAAGAAGAACTTGATAAAAATTAGAGAAGTATTTAGCTTCTCTAATTTTTATAATTACAAATATTATTATAAGTCTTTAAATATAGCAATTATCATACTATATACTATTTTTTCCTAAAAGCTCTCTAAATTTTGTAGTCTCTTCATTTCTTAACTATTCTAGTTCTTTACCTAATTTATTATATCCATCTACTATATCATTTAAAACTTTTTCAAATTTTTTTAATCTATCCTTGTTCTAATTTTTTAGCAAAATCAGCCATTGCTTCTGATATCTTTAATTGTTGAGGACAAACTGCTTCACAACTCTTGCAGCCTATACAAGCACTTGGTCTTTTATCTTCTGGAAGTGCACTAATTGCCATTGGCGCAATAAAGCCTCCACCTGTAAAGCAATGTTCATTATATAAAGCAAGTAGTTTTGGAATATCAAGACCCATTGGGCAATGAGAAGTACAGTATCTGCAAGCTGTGCAAGGTAAGATATTTCCTTTAAGCATACCTTTTGCAATTTCTAATAATGTATTCATTTCTTCTTCATTTAAAGGTTTATCCTCACTAAATATTTTTATATTCTCTTGTAATTGTTCCATTGTTGACATACCTGAAAGAACCATTGTAACACCAGGAATACTTTGTAAAAATCTAAAAGCCCATTCTACTGTTGTAGCCTCAGGTCTTAAAGCTTTTAATTTACTTCCTTGTTCTTCTGGAAGTTTAGCAAGCTTACCACCTCTTAAAGGTTCCATAACCCAAATAGGAATATTATATTCATTTAATAATTCAACTTTAGCTTTAGCATCTTGGAAATCATAATCTAAATAGTTTAATTGTATTTGGCAAAATTCCATATATTTTCCATAAGCATTTAAGAATTTCTTTAAAACATCTAAACTACCATGTACTGAAAAACCTAAATGTTTAATTCTTCCATTCTCTTTTTGTTTTAATAAATAATCTAGTATTCCATATTTTGGATCTAAATATGGGTCAACATTTTTCTCATAAACATTATGGAATAAATAAAAATCAAAATAATCTACTTTACATTTTTCTAATTGTTTTTCAAAAATCTCCTCTACTTTATCCATATTAGATAAATCGTATCCAGGAAATTTAGTTGCTAAATAAAAACTATCTCTTGGATATTTACTTAAAATTTTTCCAATAACCTTTTCTGATTCACCATTATGATATCCCCAAGCAGTGTCAAAATAATTAATACCATTTTTTATAGCATAATCAACCATTTTTGCAGTTTCTTCTTCATCTACTGGTACATCACTATCTACTCCTTTATTTGGTAATCTCATTGTTCCAAGCCCTAAACTTGATAATTTTAATCCTTCAAAATCTTTGTACAACATCTTCTTTTCCTCCATTTCTAATTATATTTATTATTTTATTAACTATATTTATATTTTTATTTTAACTCTTTATATCATCTAATGTAAAATCTATAACTTTTTGTAAATCATCTAGTGAAACTTCTACTTGGTAGCCTATCTTTCCTCCACTAAAAATAATTGTATCATAATCTTTAGCAGTTATATCAATTACAGTCTTAAACTGTTTTTTCATACCAATAGGTGAACAACCTCCATGTATATAGCCAGTTAAGGGAAGCAGTTCTTTTGACTTTACCATATCAATACTTTTCTCATTTACGGCTTTTGCTGCTTTCTTTAAATCTAATTCTTTATTTACGGGATTTAAAAACACATAATGTTCTTTGCTATGACCAATAGTTACTAATGTTTTAAAAACTTGACTTGGATTTTCATTTAATTCATTTGCTACATCAATTCCACTTATTACATTTTCATAGTGGTAAATTTTATAATTTATATGCTTTTGGTCTAATACTCTCATTACGTTAGTTTTAGTCAAATTTTGCTTCATATTATTTTACCTTCTTTAATATCTTTAATATTTTAATTTTATATAAATAATATAACAGAAATAGAAGTAATTATCAATACAACTACTTCTGTTTTTATTTTAAACATTTTTTATTTTAAATTTTTCTTAAAGAAATCTTCTATTTTATCAAACGGAATAATATCTAAATTATCATATAAATCTGTATGAACAGCATTTGGAATAATTAGTAATTCTTTATTATTTTTATATTTACTATTCTCTGTCATATTTTTATATGCATCTTTAGTAAAATAACAAGAATGTGCTTTTTCACCATGTATCATTAAAACTGCATTTCTTATTTCATTACTATATTGTAATATTGGTTGATTCATAAATGACATTGTACCTGTTACATTCCATCCATCATTTGAATTAAGAGACCTTTTATGATATCCACGTTCTGTTTTATAATACGCATAATAATCTTTAACATAAAATGGTGCATCTTCTGGAAGTGGGTCTACAACTCCGCCTGCTCTTTTATATGTTCCTTTTTTATAGTCTTCTGTTCTTTGACTATTTAATGCTACGCGAGATTTATATCTATCTTCTTCACTATCTTGCTCATCAAAATATCCATTAGCATTTACACGGCTCATATCATACATTGTAGATGTAACCGTAGCTTTAATTCTTGTATCTATTGCAGCTGCATTTAAAGCCATTCCTCCCCATCCGCAAATTCCAATTATACCTATTTTTTCTGGGTCTACATTTTCCTGGACAGATAAAAAGTCAACTGCTGCTTGGAAATCTTCTGTATTAATATCTGGTGATGCTACATTTCTTACATTTCCGCCACTCTCTCCTGTAAAAGATGGATCAAATGCTAAGGTTAAAAAACCTTTTTCAGCCATTTTTTGTGCATATAAACCAGAAGCTTGTTCCTTCACTGCACCAAAAGGTCCACATACAGCAATAGCTGAAAGTTTACCCTCATATTCTTTTGGTTCATACAAATCAGCTGCTAAAGTAATTCCATAACGATTATGAAAAGTCACCTTTCTATGATTTACCTTTTCACTTTTAGGGAATGTCTTATCCCATTCATTACTTAAATTTAATTTTTCTTGCATAATAAAACCTTCTTTCTTTTTTATAAAAATTTTTTAATTCATATCTTTTTTATTTGTCTTCCTTTAACTTTTTTAAAATATATGCCATATTTTGACCTAAGTTTATCATGTTTGCAATTCCTTCTTCATCTTTTTCTACATCTCCTGGCATCATTCCATAAACCATATTCCAATATGTTGAGCCTACCACAAACATTTCTTGATTTAAAAAAAAGTGATTTAAAGCATCAATCGCATTTAATGCTCCACCTCTACGACATGCAACTACTGCTGCACCAACTTTATGTTTAAATAGATGCTTTTTACTATTCATATCTCCTATAACTTCTGCCCTATCCATAATAGCTTTTATATTTGATGATACATCAGCTGTATATACAGGACTTCCAAGTATTATTCCATCTGCTTCTTTCATTTTTCCATAAATCTTTGTAAATTCATCATCATTAAATGAACAGTTTTCTTTTCCTCCACAGGTAAAACAAGCTCTGCAAGGTTTTATTGTTTTTCCTGCAAGTGAAATTATTTCTGTTTCTATTCCTTCCTTTTCTAATTGTTCTAATACCTTTCTTAAAATTATATAAGTATTTCCTTTTTCTCTACTACTTCCATTTATTGCTACTACTTTCACACTATACCTCCAATCGTTTACTTAATACCAATCATGTTTTTCATCACGGTTTAAGCTTTCCATTTTTTGCATTTCTTCATCTGTTAATTCAAAATGATAAATTTCTGTATTTTCTTTTATATGTTCTGGGTTACTTGAACCTGGAATTACAACTACTCCTCTTTGTAAGTTCCATCTTAAAATAACTTGTGCTGCTGTTACATTATGAGCATTTGCTATTTCTACTATTGTTTCATCATTCAACAATTCTGATGTGTGCCCTCTACCACCAAATGGATACCATCCTTGTACTACAATTCCTTTACTTTGAATATATGGCACTACATCTAATTCTTGATAATATGGATGTATTTCATTTTGAACTAAAGCTGGAACGGTATCTACTTGTGGTAAAAATTCTTCTAATTCTTCTATATACCAATTAGAAAGACCTATTGAACGAATTTTTCCTTCTTCTACATATTTTTCCATTGCTTTATATGCCTCTACATCTCCATCTCCTGGATGGTGTAGTAACATCATATCAATATAACCTATATTTAATTTTTCTAACGCCATTTCTATAGCACCTTCTGGATCATCAAATTGAGTAGGATATATTTTTGTAATAACAAATATTTCTTCTCTTGGTACTCCTGAATCTCTAATTGCTCTACCTATTTCTTCTTCATTATGATACATATATGCTGTATCAATTAGCCTAACACCTGAATTTAATGCTGATGTTATTGAATTATAGCATTCGTCTCCTGTTTGACTATATGTTCCTATCCCATTTAGTGGCATATCATAACCAGAGTTTAATTTTACAGTCTTTGTTTCAAAATTAAATAAGTCTTTACTATTAGAATACTCCACATTTTCATTTTGTTCTATACTTCCTGTAGAATTATTAGTTTCTGATTCTTTATTATTTTTGTTATTAAAATTCTTATATATAAAATAGCTAATAGTTGCTATTAATATGATAGCTATAATCACTATCCCTATAATTAGTAACTTCTTCTTATTCATAATCAATCTCCTTTATAACTTTTTTAATTTATAAATGCTGTTTTTTGACTCCGTCCCAAAAAACAGTTTTAACCTCTTATAATCACTTTTCCGTTAATTTCCATAATAGCACCTTCATTAATAACTTCTCCTACACTATCTACTGTTATTGTTCCTGATTTTGGATTTTTTATTGAATCTACATTTCCTTTTATATCTGCTTCTACGTCTGAATATTCAAAGGATAAATCACAATTTTTCATAGTACAATTTATTAATTTTAAGTTTTCACAATAGCAAAGTGGTTGTGTTCCTATTATTTTACAATTAATTAGTGTTAAGTCTTTTGAAAACCAACCTAAATATTCTCCTTTAACAACTGAATCTTTTACTGTAACATTCTCACTATGCCAAAATGCATCTTTTGTATCTAAATTTGAATTGGTTATTTCTAAATTTTCTACATATTGGAATGAATATTTCCCTTTAAAATTCACATTATCTAATTTTATATTTTTACTATCTAAGAAAATGTATTCTGATTCTATTTCTGTATCTTTAACACTGATATTTCTACATTTCCAACCAAATTCTGGTGAAATTATTTTTGAATTATTTACATTTGTATTAGAACATTCTCTTAATAACTTTATTCCATTTAAGCTGCAACCATCAATTAAACCATCATGAGAATACCAAATAGGTGCTCTTGTGTTTTCATCAAATTCTGAATTTATTAATTCATATCCTTTTGCATGCCATAATGGGTATCTTAGTGAAAATTTACTATCTATTACTTTTATATTTCTTGTTTCTTTTAATACTGATTCTCCATCTTTTTCTCCTGCAAAAGTACAGTTTTTAATTTCTGCGTCTTTTAAATTATATAAAGCTCTTTCTTCGTCAAAAGTTTTATTTTCTATTATTTTTTGTGTTTTCATAGCCAAACTCTCCTTTTTACATTTTTTACTGTTTTTTGACTCCGTCCCAAAAAACAGCTAATGTTACTTCTACATTTCCTCTTCCTATTGTTTCTTTCAATCCTTCTGGATTATCAATATAGCCTAATTTTGTATAACTATATGATGTTGAAAAACTTTCATAAAACATTACTAAACAGTCTGAACCATATAACATTAAATCTCCTGCATTTATGTTTCCTACGCTTTCATTATTTGAAGGTAAACTTTCATCTAAATAGTAATATTTTTCATTACTATGTAAATCGCTCATATTCATTGTAAGTGGCATTTTTTCTATTAAACTTTTTGTTGTTTCATTATCATATAATACCCCTGTAAAATTTTTATCTCCTATTTTTATATTTAATTTCATAGTATTTTCCTCCTCTGTAATATTTTTAGTATTTGAACTTTCAGTATTTGAATTTTCACTATTATTTACTGCTATTGTATTATTAGTAGTATTCAAGTTCCCATTTTCTTGTTCTATTGTATTATTATTACTATATACATTAACTATTATATTTTTATCTGTAATTTCTTCTGCATTGTTTAAATAAAAATTAAATAGAAAAAGTAATAAACCAAAAACTAGTAGCAATATTATTATAATTACTATTATTGTTATTTTTTTCATAAAAACACTCCTTAAATATTTTCATATTTATTATTTTTTAAGTCTAATATTAAATAATCTAGATTATCTAATTCTTTTTCATCTTTGTGTAATTTTTCTAACAGTTTTTGCCTCTTCTTTTCTAATAAATCTATTACTTTTTCATTTTCTTTTTTTGAAGTTAGTTCAAAAAATTCATCTATTAGCTTTCTATCGCATCCTGCATCTTTTAAGTTTTGTGTAATTGATTCTTTTAAATTTTGTTCTCCTCTCATTTTTTCCTCTCTTTCTAATAGAATTATAAACTAATATTTTTTACTTTACAAATACTTATTTGTTATGCTTATCCATAATTGACAGTTATGTAAAAATTTATTATAATTGTTTTGTATAGAGGTGGTATTTATGGAACTTAGAGAATATAGATATTTTCTTGCAGTTGCAAGAGAAGAAAGTATAACAAAAGCAAGTGAATTTCTTCACATTAGCCAACCTGGTCTTTCTAAAGTTATTATGAACATTGAAGATTCACTTGGTAAAAAACTTTTTATTAGGGAAAATAGGAAAATAACTCTTACAGAAGATGGTATTCTTTTAAGAAAAAGAGCTCAAGAAATTATTGACCTTGCTGACAAAACAGAGGCTGAACTTACATCTAACTATAATGATATTTCTGGTGAAATTTTTATAGGTGGTGGAGAGACTGAAGGAATGAGAATAATCGCAAAAACTATTAAAGAATTAAATTCTAATTATCCAAATATTAAGTATAATCTCTTTAGTGGAAATGCTGAAGATGTTACTGAAAAATTAGATAAAGGCTTACTTGATTTTGGAATTTTAATAGAACCAGTAGATGTAACAAAATACGAATATATGCGTCTTCCTTTTAGTGACACATGGGGACTCTTAGTTAGAAAAGATAATCTTTTATCTAAAAAAGCTTATATAGAACCAGATGATTTATTAAATATCCCTCTTATCTGTTCAAGACAAGTTTTGGGAAAAAGTGAACTTTCTAATTGGCTTGGTATTGATTTTAATAAATTAAATGTAATTTCTACATATAATCTTATATTTAATGCTGCTTTAATGGTATCTGAAGGTATTGGTTCTGCTATTACTCTTGATAAATTAGTAAAAACAGATATTAATAGTAATTTATGTTTTATTCCATTAAAAAATAGTAAAAAGTCTGATTTGATTTTTGTTTGGAAAAAATATCAAGTATTTTCTAAAGCTTCACAAAAATTTTTAAGCGAATTAAAAAAACAAATAAAAAAAATTGATGAGGTATAAAATAAACTCTATCTATTAAACTTTTCTGTCTAATAATTGGGGTTCCTTCATATACCTCATCTTTTTATTTATGCTTTTCTTTTTTAACTTTTATTTAAACACTTGAAACTCATATATTTTATTTCCTCTTAAGAAATCATTTATTTTCATTCTTTTAGCATTTTCACCTTGTATCTCTAATACTTTTATAACTCCTTCTTTAGCCTTTATAAATAACCCATCTCTTTGGTCAGAAACCAAAACCGTCCCATTTTTAAAAGGACACTCATTTCCAAACATTATCTCTCTACTATTTGCTATATCTACTTTCCAAAATTTTATTTTCTTACCATCTAAAAATGTATAAGCTCCCATAATAGGATTTAAACCTCTAACCAAATTCTTTATTTCTTTTGCTGTTTTATTTTCCCAATCTATTTTAGCCATTTTTTTATCAAGCATTGGTGCTAATGTAAAATCATCACCTTGTTTTTCTCTTGGAGCTGTTCCATTTTCTATTTCTTTTAATGTTTCTACTAAAAGTTCTCCTCCTATTTTAGATAATCTATCCCATAATTCACCAGTTGTTTCATCATCACCTATTTGGACTGTTTCCTTTAATATCATATCACCTGTATCCATGCCTTCGTCCATATACATAGTAGTAATTCCTGTTTCTTTATCTCCATTTAATACTGCCCATTGTATTGGTGCAGCACCTCTATATTTTGGAAGTAATGAACCATGTACATTAATACAACCAAGTTTTGGAATTTCCAATATTTCTTTTGGTAATATTTTTCCATAAGCTACAACACATATAACATCTGGATTTAATTCTTTTATTTTATTTATAAATTCTTCATTCTTTTTAATTCTTTCAGGTTGCATTACATTTAAGCCTTTTTCTAAGGCAAATTCTTTAACAGGTGATGGTTTTAATTTCATACCTCTACCTTGTGGTCTATCTGGATTTGTTACTACTGTTAAAATCTCATAACCTGCATTATAAACTGCTTCTAAACTCTCCTTTGCAAAATCAGGAGTTCCCATAAAAATTATTTTCATATGTTTTTCCTTTCTTATTTAAGATGTGTCCCAAATTGTCCAAAAATGGTCAATTTGGAAACGTCCCTAATTTTCTATATATTCTAACGTTCCTGGTAATATTTTATCTATGAAAAGTTCACCATTTAAATGATCTACTTCATGTGCTATTGCTTGTGCAAGTAATTCTTTTGCATGAACTCTCATTCTCTTTCCTTTTCTATCAGTATATTCTGCTACAACTTCAGCAGGTCTAATTACTTTAGCAAATTGATTTGGAAAACTTAAACATCCTTCTTCTACTTCTTGTTCTCCTTTTGTTTTTATTATAACTGGATTTATAAGTACTATTGGTCCTTTATCATCATATAAATCTATTACTATTAATCTTTTTAATAGCCCTACTTGTACAGCAGCTAAGCCAACTCCATTATATTTATGCATTGTTTCTATCATATCATCTATCAATGTTTGTATTTTTTCAGTTAAAATATCTTCTTCTGGAATTTCTCTTGATTTCTTTTTTAGTATTTCGTCTCCTTCATATCTTAGATTTCTTATTGCCATTATTACTACTCCTTTCCTTTAAACTTATCTCTAAACCTGTTTTTGGGGACGGAGCAAAAAAACAGCATTATTTTTTATATATTTATTTTTATTTCTTTCTTAATTCTTCTTGTTATCTTAAGCTGTTTTTTTGCTCCGTCCCAAAAAACAGTTATGCCATATTATTGGGATTCACATCAATTGATATTCTTATATCTTTTAAATCTTTTTGATAAACCTCTTTTAAATAATTATTTAAAACCTCATTTGCACATTTGCTCATAGTACCTTTTATTATTATTCTATAACGATATCTATTTTGTATCTTATCTATTGGTGCTGGCATTGGCTTAAACACATTAAATTCATCAACATTTAAATGATTTTTTAAATATTCATACGTCTTTTTGCCTATATCTATTAATTGCCTTTCATTTAATCCGCTAAATCCAATTACTATTATATCGCAAAATGGTGGATATTTCAACTGCTTACGTATTAAGATTTCTGTATCATAAAACATTTTATAATCCTGTTTTTTAGAACACATGATACTAAAGTTATCTGGATTATATGTTTGTATTATAACTTTTCCAGGTAAGTCTTTTTCTCTTCCTGCTCTTCCTGCTACTTGTGTTAATATTTGGAAGGTTCTTTCATTTGCTCTATAATCATCTATATTTAGTGAACTGTCTGCTGCTACCACTCCTACTAATGTTACATTTGGGAAATGATGTCCTTTTACTACCATTTGTGTTCCTATTAATATATCTATATTTTCATCTCTAAATTTATTTAATATTTCTTCATGTGAGTTTTTCTTTGTTACTGTATCTATATCCATTCTTATTGTACTTGCATTTGGGAACTGTTTATGTATTTCTTGTTCTTGTTTTTGTGTTCCTGTTCCGAAATATCTTATTTTATTACTATGACATTCTGGGCAAACAGTTATTACTGGTTCTTCATATCCACAGTAATGGCATTTTAATTTTTTTTCATAACTATGGTATGTAAGGCTTATATTACAATTTTTACATTTTACAGTATAACCACAGTTTCTACACATTACAAATGTTGAATATCCTCTTCTATTTAAAAACAATATTGTTTGTCTTTTTTCTTTTATGTTTTCTTCTATTGAACTATAAAGTTCTCTACTTAACATTGAACGATTTCCATTTGCTAGTTCTTGTTTTAAATCTATTATTGCTACTTTTGGAAGGCTTGCTTGATTTGCTCTTTTTGTTAACTCTAATAATTCTATTTTGCCTAATCCTTTTGCTTTATAAAAGTCACATAAGTCTGGTGTTGCACTTCCAAATAATAATGGACAATTATTTTGTTTTGCTATATATTTTGCAACTTGTTTTGCATCATATTTTGGATTTGATTCTGATTTATAAGAGCTATCATGTTCTTCGTCTATTATTATTATTCCCAAATCTTCCACTGGTGCAAATATAGCAGACCTTGCTCCTATTACTATTTTTGCCTTTCCTTCTTTTATTTTATTCCATTCATCATATCTTTCCCCTAATGATAATTTACTATGTATTATTGCAATTTTACTTTTACCAAATCTTGATATAAATCTATCTAACATTTGTGGTGTTAGTGATATTTCTGGTACTAATACTATTGCTGTTTTATTATTTTTTATAACATCTTGTATTAATTGTAAATATACCTCTGTTTTTCCGTGAACCTGTTACTCCATATAGTAAAAATCTTTTATAAATATTATTATCAACTGCATTTTTTACTTTTCTATATGCATTTTCTTGTTCTTCTGTTAGTTTTAAAAAATTTGTTTTTTCTATTTTTTTACTTTTTAATGGGTCTCTTTCTATTTTTTTATCTAATAATTCTAGATAACCATTTTTTACTAATGTTTTTACTATTGCTCTAGAGCAATCTGTTAACATTTCTATTTCTGGTATTGTTACCCCTTCGTTATTTTTTAAAAAATTTATTAGTCTTTTTTGTTTTTCTGATTTTATTTTTCCTGATTCTATATCAAGTTCTATTTCTTCTATGTCTTTTTTAAAATAAACTGCTTGTATTATTTTATCTTGAATCTTTTTTTCTTTACTTCTTGTCCCAGGTGTTAGCATTAATTTTATACAGTCTGATACATTACAGAAATATCTTTTTGCCATCCATCTTGCAAGTTCTATTTGTTTATCAGTTAAGTTATCTTCTAATTTTTTTATGTTTTTTACTTCAAATTCTGTTTTTTCTTTTATTTTTACTACAAATGCTTCTTCTAATTTTTCTCCTTTACCAAATGGAACTAAGACTTTACTTCCAATAACAATAAAGTCTTCTAATTCTTTTGGCACACCATAGTCAAAAGTTCTATTTAGTTTTTTTGCTGCTCTATTTATTATTACTTCTGCTATCATTTTGACTCCTCTTTTTAAGAAAAAAAGTGAGCTTTTATTTTTAAAATCTCACTTTATTTATTTTTTAGCAAATTATTCTTCTAGCCATTTTTTATATTCTTCTTCTATTTCATCTGCTACTTGCTCTGGTGTTAAATTTGTTGTATCTAATACAAAATCATAATTAGATTCATCTTCTTTTCTAACTCCATACAAATTCCAATATCTTTCGTTTTCTAATCTATATCTTTTTTCTATATCTTTTCTTTGCTCTTCTACTGTTTCAAATTTCCTTTCTGTTGTTCTTCTTGTTTCATCTTCAAATACTCTTTTTGCTGCAACATTAATATCAACCTTTAAATATACTTTAAAAGATTGTGGAACAGCATACCAACCGAAGACGTGCATCTATTATGAAATTATCATGTTCTTTTGCATATTCTGAAGCACTATTTTCTATTTGTCTATCTATTTCAGGATGGTTTTCTACATATTCATTAAAAGTGGTTACATCCATTCCACTTTCTTTTGCTAATTTTCTAAAATAGTCCCCATTTCTATATACGGTATAGTTTAATCTTTTCATTAGGATTTTTGATACTGTTCCTTTTCCACTTGCAAGTTCTCCTCCTAATGAAATAATATGCTTTTTTTCCATTATTTTCTCCATTCTATTTCTATTATTATTCTACTTTAACATCTTTTTCTATATCATCATTTTCATCTTCTGGTTCTTCTACTATTGTTACTTTTCCTTCTGCTATTTCATTTGCAGCAAGTGTTACTGGTGATGTTTCTTTTACATCTGTCTTTGGTTCATCTCCTGCTGCTATTTGTCTTGCCCTCCTTGCTGTTGCAATAACTAACTCATATCTGTTAGATGCTTTTGTTAACAATTCTGTTACTGTTGGTTTTACCATCATTTTTGATCAACTCCTTTTAAATTATCTTTCATACTTTCTGCTAATTGTTTACCAAGCTCTTCTGGTGATATTGTTTTGTCTATTCTTCCACCTACTGTTTCCGGTTGAACTGCTGACAATATAATGTGACCTGAATCCATAATTAATACTGCTCTTGTTCTCCTTCCATATGTAGCATCTATAGCTGTTTTGTTATCTTTTGCTTCTTGTATTAATCTTTTTATTGGTGCAGATTCTGGACTTACTATCGCCACTATTCTTTGTGCTGAAACAATATTTCCAAATCCTATGTTTACTAATTGCATAAAATCAAATCCTTTCTATTCTATATTTTGTACTTGTTCTCTTAGGTTTTCTATTTCTGTTTTCATATCAATCACACTATTAGTAATTTCTAGACAGTTAGATTTTGAACCTATTGTGTTAGTTTCTCTATTCATCTCTTGTATTATAAAGTCTAGTTTTTTCCCGGACAGCTTCATTTGAATTTAATAACTTGTTAAATTGAGAAATATGGCTATTTAGTCTTGTTATTTCTTCTTCTATTGAACTTTTATCTGCATATATTACAACCTCTTGAGCTATTCTTGATTTATCTACTTCTTGATCTTTTAAGATTTGCTTTATTCTTTCTTCTAATTTTACTACATATTCTTCAATAAGTCCAGTAGAAAGTTTATTTACTGCATTTACTTTACTTTGAATTAAATCTAATCTTCCTTTTAAGTCTTTTGCAATTTTTTCTCCTTCTGTTTCCCTCATTTTTACAAGATTTTCTACTGCAGATTTTACTACTTCTATCATTTCACTCTTTATTTGTTCATCATCTTGATTCTCTTGAATCGTTAAAACATCTGGATATCTTGCTATGTCATTTACTTGTAAGTCAAAAAGTAAATTTTCTTCTGCTGCTAAATTTCTTAACTCTTTAATATATCCCTTTGCCAATCCTGTATTTATTTTTATTTCTCTTCCTTCTAACGAATTGTTTTGAAATGTAATAAATACATCTATTTTACCCCTTTTAACTTTTTTTGATATTTCTTTTTTTATATCTTCTTCTAAATAACTTAAAGCTCTTGGCATCTTTATTGATATATCTAAATATCTGTGGTTTACACTTTTTAATTCAATTAAATATTTTCTGGAATTTACTTCTAAATTTGCTTTTCCATATCCTGTCATACTTTTAATCATTGTCAATTACCTCTTCTTTTTTTGCTTTCTTTGTTTTTTTACCTTTTTTTGTATCTGTTGTTTTCTTATTTTTTTTATTTGTTTTTTTGTTTTCTATTTTTCCTTCTATTTTTCTTTTTTTTTTTTCTTTGTTTAGTTTTCCCTTTTGCTCATCTTTATTCTGCTTATCCGCTGTTTTTTTCTGTTCATTTTCTTTATTGTTTTTTACTTCTTCTTTTTTATTAATTACATCTTTACTTTTTTCTTCTTCAGTTCTTTTAGTTTTTCTTCTCTTTTTTGCTTCTTTTTTTATTGGCTCTTCTTTTACTATTTCTGAAATATCACTTAATTCTTTTAAGTATTGACGTTTTTCTCTAGTATATGAAACTATTGATTTCAATACATAATATATAGCAAAAATATAAGAAGATGTTAACAAATAAGACCTGAAATCATATTTATAAAAAGTAATTACATGATTAATTGACAATGAATGCATAGATAATAATAAAAACTCTATGCCACTTAAAGCCAAATTTCCACTATCTTTTTTATATGCTCTTTCTAAAACAATTAAACCTAATACTAAAAATATCCCTGAAAACACTTCTATATCATTTATTAGTCTATCTGTGTCCATTCTTGTATAAGCAAAATTCAAAACAATAAAATATGCCATTATTCCTATTGCTTTTAATAAATTTTTAAATATTGTATTCATTAGTTCCTCCTAACCTTCCAATTCGTACATTATTATGCTTAATATATTTAATGCTACTGTTTCCGTTCTTAATATCCTTTTTCCAAGTGTTACAGTGATTACGTTATTACTCTTTTTTATCATTTCTACTTCTTTAGGAGATATTCCCCCTTCAGGCCCTATTATAACTGCTATTTTTAGTTCACTTTCTTTATATTTCTCTTTTGCAATTTTTAACGCTTCTTTTAATCTTGTTTTTTCTTCTTTCTCATATGCTAATATTACTAAGTCATATTTAGGAAACAAGTCACAAACCTCTTTTAATGTTAGTATATCATTTATTTTTGGTATAAAATTTCTATCACATTGCTTTGCAGCAACTTCGGATATCTTTTGCCATCTTTCTATTTTTTTCTTTTTATCTTTTTCATCATATTTTACAATACATCTCTCCATATTTGTAGGTTGTATGTCATAACAACCTAACTCAACAGACTTTTGTATTACTAAATCCATTTTATCTTTTTTTGGTAGTCCTTGCATTATTGTTACTTTTATATTTGAATTAAAATCTTCTAATTCTCGTATAATCTTACATTCTATTAATTCTTTTTCTATTTTAGTTATGTCGCATAAATAATTTTTTTGTTCTTGACTATTACAAATAATTATTTCATCACCTATTTTTTGTCTTAAAACATTTCTTATATGTTTTACATCTTGCCCTTGTATATTAATTATATCATTTTCTATTTGTTCACTTTTTACAAAAAATTTTGACATATTTATCTCCTTTTTACTTAGCCATTATAACACATATTTTTCTTTTTTTCCAGAAAAAAAAGAAATTATATCTCAATTTCTTGAAATATAATCTCTTTATCTCTATTTTTCTTTGAATTTTAATAATTCTCTGCTTTTATTTCAAAGTATGCTTTTGGATGACTACATACTGGGCAAATTTCTGGTGCATATTTTCCAATTACTATATGTCCACAATTTCTACATTTCCAAATTCTTTCATCATCACGGCTAAATACTAAACCACCCTCAACATTTTCTATTAATTTTTTATATCTTTCCTCGTGTTCTTTTTCTATTTTTGCTACTTCTGAGAACAAGTATGCGATATGGTCAAATCCTTCTTCTTTAGCTTCTTTAGCCATTCTGTCATACATATCTGTCCACTCATAGTTTTCACCTTCAGCTGCTGCTTGTAAGTTTTCTAACGTTGATTTGATTTCTCCACCTTGTAATAATTTAAACCACATTTTAGCATGTTCTTTTTCGTTGTCTGCTGTTTCTTGGAATATAGCAGCAATTTGCTCATATCCCTCTTTTTTTGCTTTACTTGCAAAATATGTATATTTATTTCTTGCTTGTGATTCTCCAGCAAAAGCTTCCATTAAATTTTTTTCTGTTTTTGTTCCTTTTAAATCCATTTTTATTCCTCCTTTAACTTTTTATTTGTTTTTTTATCGTTTATTATTCTATATCATAAATGACAAAAAGTCAAGCTCTAAGATCAAGAAAATGGGCTGCACTATTACTTACTAGTGCAGTCCATTAAAGCGGTAGTTCTACTTAACAACTAGCCCTTCTTTTGCAAGCACTTTCCTGCTTTTACCTTCAACTTCTTGACACGAACGCCCTTTCTTACTGTGACACTTGCCTTATTTGTTACAGCCTCAATCTTATACTCATTTGTTTCAGATACTGTAACAAACAACCTACATGGCTGAAGCCTATCCACATCACAAGTTGCATATACATAGACAGTATTGTCTAGTCTAAACATTGTAAAGTAAAATTGTTCGCCATATAGCTCTCCTTGCAAGGTAGCTGTAATCTTCTCACTTGCAGAAAAAGAAATATCTACATCTGCTAATGTTGAGTAAATATAAATCTTTTTTACTCCTTTCCGTGAAATCCCATACTGAATATACTCACCTTCTTCAGAATCTCGAAAATATTGATCTACTGCCTCATTGTATGTGCCCTTCATAGATTGACGTTTAACTGTACATGCCAGCTTACTCATATTTTTCTCCTAACTACTTGCACTACCCACTTTACTATATGCAAGAGGAATTTTTCCTCTGTTATGCTTAACATTATATCATTATTATTTATAATGTCAATCAATCATTTTATTGAAATATACTAAAATTTGTGTTAATATATATATGTCTGTAAGTCATTACTAGTTGAAAGGAGTTGTTATGAGTTTCTTTAATAAATTATTTAAGAAACAAAAGCAACAAAACGAATTTGGAATATCAGATTCTAGTTCTTTAGATGAGAAATCTTTCTTTTATAAAAAGACTGAAAATTCTTTCACTGTTTTTATAAAAACAGATGAAAATATTTCTGAAGAACAAATAGACACCATTTTTAGCATAGTAAAAGATGGTGTAAATCACAACGAAATTCCTTCCAAAATTCGCATTAATATAATGCTTAAGACAGGAATCATGAAGCACATGACCCTTGCCTTAATTCCAGAAGGAGTCGAAGTGACTTTCTAAGACAAAACCGAAAGTTCTACTAAAAAAATTTTAGAACTTTCGGTTTATTTTTGATTTTCATATTTACTTAACAATTATATACTGTAATCTACCCATTGTCTAAAGCTAGTGGGATTGTGATAG
>CALXFC010000031.1 GCA_944387485.1 uncultured Clostridia bacterium | reverse complement strand
TATCCATGACGTAATGCTGGAGCTTTTGCTTTAGTTGTTTTTGTTTTTCTTCCTTTTCTTACTAATTGATTAATTGTTGGCACTTAAATTTCACCTCCTATTTTAAATTTTACAATTTTATTACACGTTACGGAAATGCACATTACATGCAATTTACTATAACGAATTATATTTTATCATGTACTTACTAATAAGTCAAGAAAAACTTGGAATTTCTTCCAAGTTTTTCTTACATTTTACTTTTTATTTTTTATCTAGTTTGTTCATTATTTTCTTCTTTTAATTTAGATTCTTTAACTTCTTCTTTCTTTCGTTCTATCCTTTCCGCTCTAACTTGCTCTACTCCTTTTTCTGCAACTTCCAAAACGTCATATTTCAAATAATCTCTAAATAATTCGTTTTGTTTTTTAGTTTTTTTATCAGGATTTTGTTGTAATGTTGAACTTTTAATATTTGGTAACTTTCTTGTCTTATTTTCTTCTTCTAATTCTTGTTCTGATCTAAAGAAGTTCTTAACTTTTAATAATGTTTTTCCTAAAAAATTATCTTTTAGCTTTGGAAATCTTTTAGCTAATCTAGGAAATTTCTCCTCGAACTCATCAATTTGAGTAGGTAATCCTGAAATTGGAGTAGCTTTATTTGAAGCTTTTATATTTCCTGGTATTGCATTAGCTTGACTTTTTTCTGCTTTTGCTTTTAGCTTTTCAGCTCTTGATAAAGGTAATGGTGTTTTAGCAGTAAATTTTTTATCTTCCCAGTTTTCTAATTTGACTTGTATACTATCAACACTTAAGCCCTTCATCAAATTAGTTGCTACCATATTACATTTACTTATCATACTAGAAATTTTAAAACATTTTGTTCTTAATTCTTCATCTGAATATCTATAAAATTTTGTATTAATCTGTTTGGGTTCATTTTCCTCGCTTTTTATTCTAGCAAATTCTATATTATTTTTATCGGCTTGGAATCTTAATTTTGATAATTCTTGATTAATATCTTCTTTTTCATTCTGTAATCTTAAAACTTCTTCTTTATCAGTTATAGTAGCTATTTTTTTATTAATTTCTTTTCTTTTTGCAATAAGTTCATCTTGTTTTTGCATATTATAATTCATATCTTTTTCTAAATCTTCTAAACTCTTACTATTTCCTTTATTCGTTCTAGTTTTATATTCTTCTTTATATGCTTCAAATTCACTTTCTAATTTTTCCATAAACTCAATCAAATTATCAACTTTAGGAATATTATTAGCAATCTTCTGCATTTTTTGATATTCTGCATATTCATCTTTAGATATAGTTTTATTTATAACTTTTTCCTCTAGCTTTTTGTATTTATCTTGTATACTAGGTTCTTTAAATTTTTCATACCAATCTTCCCATCTCTTCTTATCTTTCATTAAAATACCTCCTTTGTACTAACGTACAACCTAAACTATCTTATATTATACCATTTTTTTCTATTCTATTCAATGATTTTATGTAAATTTGTCATGTTTTTAAAGAAAATGTAATATTTTAGTAATATTTGTAACATTAAAGACTTTAGTAAATACTAAAGCCTTTCTTTTAAAGTTTTTAAACTTCTATTTGCTAATTCTTGATATCTTAGCTTTTTATCTTTTATTTTCTTTCCATCTAATTCGGGTAATATTCCAAAATTTGCATTCATGGGTTGGAATTTAGAATTGGGAGTAGATATATATTTTGCCAATGCTCCTATTACAGTAGTTTCAGGGAATATTATTTTATTTTCTTTTTCATTTTCTTTATTGATTTTATTATTAAAAGTCTCTACTGCATTTAAAGCTGCAACTAATCCAGAAGAAATTGATTCAACATAGCCTTCAACTCCTGTAATTTGTCCTGCAAAATATATATTATGATTTGTTCTTAAACAATATGTTTCATTTAATAACTTACTAGAATTAATATATGTATTTCTATGCATAACTCCATATTTTACAAACTCAGCATTTTGAAGTCCTGGTATCATGCTAAATACTCTTTTTTGCTCTCCATATTTTAAATTTGTTTGAAATCCTACCATATTATAAATACTTGCTTGCTTATCATCTTGTCTTAATTGAACAACCGCATAAGGCCTTTTTACAGTTCTAGGATCATCAAAACCAACTGGTTTTAAAGGTCCGAATCTCAAAGTATCAATTCCTCTTTTTGCCATAATTTCTATTGGCATACAACCTTCAAATATCTCTCTTTTTTCAAAATCATGTAAAGTAACAACTTCTGCATTTACAAGTTCATTCCAAAAGTTTTCATATTCCTCTTTATCCATAGGAAGATTTATATAACTTTGCTCTTTTCCTTCTTGCTCTTTTAACCTTTTTCTCCAATCATCCTCTGTTTCATCTTTTTTCTTTTCTTGACTATATCTATCACCATAAAAAGCTATATTAAAATCAATGCTATCTTTACTTATAATTGGTGCTGCCGCATCATAAAAATATAATTTATCTTCGCCTGTCATATCAGCTATTTGTTTTGCTAACCCATCTGATGTAAGAGGACCTGTTGCTATAATTACAATTCCATCTTCTGCTATTTTAGAAACATCTGTTACTTCTTCATTAATTACTTCTATTAAAGGATTATTTTCAATATAATCTGTTACTTTCTTAGAAAAACTCTCTCTATCAACTGCTAAAGCTTGTCCTGCTGCAACACTAGTTTCATCTGCTGTTCGTATTAATAAAGAATCTAATCTTCTAAGTTCTTCCTTTAATAAACCACAAGCATTTGTTAGTAAATTTGATTTAAAAGAATTACTACAAACTATTTCTGCTAAATCTTTATTAGAATGAGCAGGTGAATATTTTATAGGTTTCATTTCATATAACTTAACTTTAATATTTCTTTTAGCAATTTGGTAAGCCGCTTCTGTTCCAGCTAAGCCTCCACCAATTATTGTTATATAATCCTTCATAAAATCGCTCCTTTTAAATCTATTTACTTTAAGTTAAACAAGATGTGTCCCAAATTGCCCAAAAATGGTCAATTGGGAAACGTCCCTATTCGAACAACCTCATAATTTCCTCTCTTGAGAATTTGTTTATAAATGTTGTCTTTGTGTCTAGCATATTATCTGCTAATTTTGCTTTCTTTTCTTGCAATTCATATATTTTTTCTTCTATTGAGTTTTTAGTTATTAGTTTATATACTTGCACATTATTTTTTTGTCCTATTCTATACGCTCTATCTGTTGCTTGATTTTCTGTTGATATATTCCACCATGGGTCATAATGAATTACCATATCTGCACCTGTTAAATTTAGTCCTGTTCCTCCTGCTTTTAGTGATATTAAAAACAATTTAACATTTTTGTTTTCATTAAATTCATCTACCATTTTTATTCTTTCATCTACTTTTGTTCCTCCAGTTAATTTAAAATAGTTTATTTTTCTTTCCTTTAATTCTTTTTCTATTATTGGAAACATAGATGTATATCCTGAAAATAGTAAAATCTTATGTCCTCCATTTATTGCCTCTTCTATTATTTCTATACATTGTTCTAACTTACTACTTCCTGAAGTATAGCCTTCTATAAATAAACTTGGATGGCAACATATTTGTCTTAATCTTGTTAGTGCTGCTAATATCTGCATTTGTGAATTTTCAAACCCATTTATTTCTATTTTTTCTGCTATTTCTTGTTTTGCTCTTGCTAAATATGTTAAATATAAGTTTTTCTGTTCTTCGTTCATTTCGTTATTCAATACTGTTACTGTTTTTTCTGGTAATTCTGTTAAAACTTCTTTTTTGTTTCTTCTTAGCACAAATGGTTCTATTAACATTTTTAATTTTTTCATTGCAACTTCGTCATTATCTTTTACAATTGGTGTTTCATACATATTTTTAAACTTTCTATATGTAAATAAATATCCTGGCATTATAAAATCAAATATTGACCATAATTCTGCTAAAGAGTTTTCTATTGGTGTTCCAGTTAAAGCATATCTTGTTTCTGCTTTTATTTGTTTTATTGCTTTTGCATTTTTAGTATTACTATTTTTTAAATACTGTGCTTCATCTGCTATAACATATTTAAACTCATAATTTTTCTCTTTATACAATTCTATATCTCTTTTTAATAAATCATAAGATGTAATTACTAAATCATAATTATCTATTTCATCTATTAATCTTTTTCTTTCAGATAGAGTTCCTCTTATAACAGCTGTTTTCAATTCATTTGTGAATTTTTCTGCTTCATTTTGCCAATTTAATGTAAGTGAACTTGGTGATACAACTAAACTTGCTTTTCTATTTTCTTTTCCAGCATAATCTACTATTACAGATAACATTTGTATTGTTTTTCCAAGTCCCATATCATCTGCTAAGATTCCTCCAAAATGATATTTATCTAATGTTTTTAGCCATCTATATCCTGTTTTTTGATAATATCTTAATACATTATTTAAATTACCAGGTATTTCTATTTCTTCTTCTAATTGTTCTTTATCTAATCCATTTACTATTTTTTTGTATTCTGAATTTTTTAATATTTCTGTATCTTTTATTCCTTTTAATAATTGGTTTAGATATAATGTTCTATTTACTGGAAGTCGTAATTCTCCATCTTCTATTTCTTTATAGTCTACTCCCATTCCTGTAGATAACTTATCTAAAAATTCTATTTCTTTATTATCTTCTAAATTTATAAAACTTCCATCTTTTAGTCTATAATATTTCTTTTTTAAAGAATATTTCTCCATTATATCTTGTAATTCAGATGAATCTATATCTATTTTGCTTAAATCTATTGTTAGTAAATCATTTTCCACCTTAACTCCTAGTCCTGTCATTTTAGGAGTTTTTATTTGTTTCTTCTTAAAATTTTCAGTTACCATTACAGCAAATTTTTGCATATAATATTTTATGTCTTCTGTTAAAAATTCATATATTTTATCATTATTTGGTAATATAAATCTTGTATTTTTTACATCTAACATAAATCCAGTTTTTCTAAATACATTTAATACTTTAGTTTCCTGAATCATATTTCTAGGGAAATCTATTTTTTCGCTTTCATTTAAAGGGTTAAATTCATTTTCTTCATAGCAAAATCTTACATCTGCAACCATATAATCATTTTTATCAAAATCTAAGAACACTTTTACTACTAACTCTTTTGGTTTGTATTTTTCTATTTCTTCTTCTGTTAACCCTTCTATTTTTATTGCATCTTTTACTTTAGGTAGCACTACAGAGAAAAATTCTGTTAATTCTTCTTCGCCAAATTCTATTTCCGTTACATAGTTTTGTCTAAATATTTCTAACAATTTTAAATTTGTTCTTTCAAATTCTTTGCTACATCTATATAATTTTTTATCAAACAAAATATATTTATATGACTTTCCTTTTAATATTGTTATTTCATATATTTCTTTATCTGGATATATTACAAAATTACCTTTACTATTCTTTTTTAATATAAAGTCTAATTTAGGTTCTTCTTCTGTAAATTCTATCTTTTCTGCAGAATAATCTTTATTAAATTCTACTTCTTTTCCTTTTAATACTTCGAATAAGTCATCTATTCCTGTATTGCTTAATAATATATTGGTTTCATTTAACGCTTTTCCATAATATCTAAAATTACTATTAGAATTTGAGTTTGCATATTTTATAATTTCTGAATATTTTAATATAAAATCTAACAAAGGCTTACTTTCCTCAGTAAATGCATCTCTTGTATGTATAAATTCTAATTTCTGCCCATATTTGTATATTTCTTTATTTAACATTCTCGTATAAAAATCAGCTAAGTTTTTGATTTTATACATCTTTTTGTTTCCAATTTTAAACTCTACTTTCATATCTCCTGAAAATTTTTCATAATAAATAATAGGTTCTATTCTTATTGTGCCCTTTTGCTTTACTTCATCTTCTTCATCAGATATGCCTTCAACTTCTTCTTTATAAAAAATATTTACTATTTGCTTAAAATTTCTATAATCCTGTTGATTTAATTTTGTCGTTCTGAATAAATCATGATTATTATCCAATTCTTTTTGATCATTTAGGCTTTTATCCACATATTGTCCTATATATTGTGGATTATTTATAAATTCCAATATGCTTGCTAATGTATGTTTACAAATTCCATAATGCTTATAATAGTCTTCACAAGTACAAGTTACATCTTCTACTATTCCGTTTTTTATACTTATATATGTCTTATAGATTTCATTTCCTATTACATTTGCACTTAGCTCAAAATTCATATTATCCTGGTAATCTATATTCTTTATTTTTACTCTTTCTTGTTTTTGATATTCTATTGCTCTATTTTTTCTTGCTTCTCCTGCATCTTTATATAAATCTTCTAAAATCATATGATTTATAAGCATCTGCTTCCCCTCCACTTGGCAAACTATTATATTATAAAAACCAAAAAAAATCAAGTTGTATTTTTATAAAGCAAATTGAAATTTTTTTAAAAAAGAAAAAACATAGCAATTTATTATTTTATTGCCATGTCTTTTTTATTTATAATACATTTTGAATCCTAAGGATTTTAATTAAATATTCTATTATTATTTATCATTATTATCTGTACTTTTTTTCATAATTTCTTTAGACTTTTTAATTAACTCATCAAGATTTTTCTTAAATTTTCTTTCTTCATCATCATCTGCTAATCCCAAGTGATATATCTTTTCTATTTGCTCATGATTAAATAAACATGTTTGAGTAGATGATAAAAATCCTTCTGGATACATACATCCACTGTAATCCCACATTTTTGTTCTGTCCTTTCTTTCTGTTGCACAAAATCCTGTTATCATAACTCTCTTTTTTCCACCTTTTAACATTACCACTGTTCCTATTGGCAAAAACTTTTTTCCTATCTTTTCCATTATCTTTCCTCTCCTTCCATTTTATTTTTAATTGCTTCTTCCTCTTCTTTTCTTTTTATTTCATGAGCTATCCTAATACTTGTAAATCCACTTTGTGGATTAGTTATATAATTAGAATCTATTATTGCTTCTGAAATTAGACTTTTAGCTTGTTGTACATTATATTCCTTTACAGTAGTTAATAATTTTTTCATTTCATTTATTCTTTTCGAAAAATCCTCTTCTGGATTCATTTGTTCACCATCTAAAGTCCTTTTTGCCATTCCAAAAAACTCATTTGAAATTTGTTTTATTTTTTCAAAGCTATTATCAACAATTATTTCCATCTTTTTTTCTTCTAAGTCTTGTCTTATTATATATTCTGTATATGTGCTGATTCCTCTTTTTATTTCTTCTTCTGCTTTCCCTCTACTTTTTAAATTGCTGATTACTGAATCTAAATATTTAGCAAATTCATTTACAAGTTCTTTCTCTTTTTCAGGAATAGATTGTGCAAATCTATTTGCTAATTGATTAATTAGTTCTTCATATTCTTTATTTTTCATGTTTCCTCCTTTATAAAAGACCAACTTTCTTCTCAAGCTCTACAATTATAGATATTAATTCTTCTCTTGCCACTTTAACTTCTTCAACTGAATATCCAACTCCATCAGTTATATCCATAAGCTCTGCTATTCTTTCGAATGTTCCTTCTCTTCCAGAAATTTCGTCAACTATTTCTTTAAAGTGATTTGCATCTTCCAAACCTCCAAAATAAGCGTCAAGAATCACATTCTCATTATACCCTTCTTTTTCTATAATTTCAATTAAGTTATTTAACATATTAACATTAAACATATAACCTCTTATATTTTCGCCTTCTGTTAAATCAATTGCTATTTTCTCTGTAAATGCTTCATTAATTCCTCTATGAAAAACCACCTCTCCTGTATAGCTTGTAAAGGATAGTCTTCCTAATGCGTGATTTATTTCATGTGTAATAGTAGTTACGTCATTAAGTTCTCGCAAATATAAATTTCCTTGATAGTAAAACGCCAATACAGATGATGGATCAGTATTACCACCATTAAGCCTCCATAATGCTTCAAATTCTTCTTTTCCTTTTATAAATATATGATTTTCAATTATTTCTTTGAAATCTTCTTCTTTTATATATCCTCTATCAATCAAATCTCTAAAGCTTTCTTTTGAAGCTTCAATTCTTTCATACATTTCTTCATAATTTTTTATTCTCCTTTGGAGCTCTTCTGCACTAATATTATTTAAATCTATATTTTCCTTAAAATACTCTTCCATAATTCGATTTCTAAGCACTGTAGCCTTATTTTCTTCAATTCCTTCTAGCAAACCACTTCTATTTATTGCATCTATTCCATTTTCTATCTTTAATCTTACTTCTTGAGATATATTTCCTGCTTGATCTCCATATAAATATTTAGCAACCTCTTCTATTTGTGAATTTCTAGTTGATATTAATTCTGTCACATATAAATTAAATTCCGCATCAGTCATTCTATCAAAATTAACGTTATTGTTTTCCTCTATTATTTCTCTAATTCTATTTGCAGTCACAGCATCCAATCCATTGAAAGCTTCTATGTTATTTAACCTTTCTAACAAATTATTTTGTTGTCCATTTGCATTATATGCATTAAAAATCTCTCCTCCTGTAGAAAGCCCTAATCCTATTAAAAAGTTTGTAAGCATAGCATCAGTTCCACCTTGATTTTTAAACGCTTCTTCGAAATCCTCTCCTAATGCTATAGATTCCACAACTGCCCTATAAGGTGTATCTGCTGCATTAAACAATGAATCTATTGCTATATTTGCTACAGCTGAAGGTATTGGTCTACCTAAAATAGCATATTTTGTCAGTCTTCCTCCTATATACCATTGTACTCCTTCCCAAACTCCTACCGCAGCTCCATATCCTATACCTGAGAAAAAATTCTGAATACTCCTCCAATCGTCTGGCATCTCTCTTATTTGCCTCATTAATTCATATTGTTCTTGTTCAATATTTCCATTTCTATAATCTTGTTCAATTTCTGCCCATTCTTCATCTGTAAAACTTCTTATTGCAATAATTGAATTATATTGTTCTTCCGAAATATCTCCATTTATATACATCTCTTCAATTCCAACCATTGATGAGTCTCTCATTTGTCCCCATGCATACTCTGTTCCTCCTCCCATACCTGCTAATCCTGCTAATAGTGATGGAATACCTATCGTAGAAAACAATCCTGTTCCTGCCGCTACTCCTAATATTGGTGCCACAATAAATGATAATGCTACTATTCCAGTAGTATATCCAATTCCAGACATCACATTAAAAACTATTCCATTTGATTTGAACCATTCATGTGCATGTTCATCTAACCATTGCCCTATAATATTATTTTCGTAAAATTCCTTAAATGCATTGTTTACATGATCTTCTGCTACAAATCCCATTACTTGTGACCACATAGACGCTGTTATTGATTCATATTCATTAGTATTTCCTGTTAATCTGCTTATTAAATATCCTATGTTACTAAAAGAATCCATCTGTAAAGTATATTGCGTGCTTACTGCAGCCCCTAATATAACAGCAACATCAGCTAAAGATTCCTCTAATTCACACAAACCTTTAAAAGCTCCTAGTAAACTATTCGCACTAGATGCTATAATACATTCACCAAAATCTACTACATCACCTAATATAGTATTCTCACATAAGTAGTTCCATTTGTCTGATAGAAGTCCACCCAAATCATTCATAGCTGATGGCACATCATTTATTAGAAAACTTCCGAAATCTTCTGCCATTTTTGCTGCCGTATTCCATGAATCAGATAAAAATGATATAAATCCATCTCCTATACTTGATGCTGTTTCTCCTATCATCTCACTCATATCTATTGCCCAGTCTCCAAGAGCTTCTGACGTTGAATCTCCCCAATCTGAAATAAAATTCCAAAAATCTACAATTAGATTCTCATTTGTGCTTTCCTTTTTTAAAAGATTCTTATTAAAAGAACTCCCTTTCTCAATATTTATCATAAATCTTTCTAGCACATTAACAGCATTATCAAATACACTATTATTACTATTTTCTGCATTACTAAAATTTTTTATTGCTTCTTCAACCCATTTTTCACTTTTATCTACTTTAGCATTGATATCTGAAATTTTATTTGGCATACTTCTTAATGTCAAAGCATATAAAAAATCATTTGGAATTGTCATGGAATAAAATATTTCTTGAGCTCTTCTTAGATATTTCATTGTATTTAGCATTGCTGGTCTTGTATAATTTTCTAACCCCTCTAAATTTATGGATAACATATTTTGTCCTCCTATTCCTTATTCCTCTCTTCTTGTAACTCTCTATTTTTTCTTGATAATGTGTTTTGTCTTTCTTGTATTTGAGCATTAATTGAATTTATCCTTCTATTTGACTCTACCAAAATTTCATCTCTCAATATTCTTATAAGTTCATTAATCTCCTTTGCTTGTTCTCTTAATTCTCCTAATTTTTCTTTTGATGTTTCGCTATCATAATTTTCCAATAATTGTTCTTGTGCATCTTCTATATAATTATAAGAAGTTGATAATTCTACGATTATCTGATTTATTTGATTATTCATATTTTGATAACTAGCTCTTTCATTTCCTAAACTCATTATTTGATTATTTAAGCTATTTATATCTTTTCTAATCTCTTCAATACTCAATTTTATATTCCTCTCTTTTGTCTGTGTATTTCATATTTATACTTAATTGCATAATATACTAAAGAACTCACATTGTCAATGGTTATTATCTTTTAAGTTTCGGTATTTTTTTCTCAATTGAAAAAGTAAAAGCAATTAAGAAGACACAAGATATATTTTAGTTTTACATAGCTTTTTAATGCAATTTATCTTATAAAATTATTAATATTTATCTTAATTTTCTTTTTATGTAATTTAATATAAGAATTTTTGTAAAAAGCCAAAATTTCTAAAGAGTTTTCTATACCTGAAAAGAAATTTTTAACAGATATGATTTACAAAATCTTTAAATCAAAAGATATTTTATTATATAGTATAGAAGATGCTTAAGTAGATGGGGAATAGAAGAATCAAAATCATTAAGAAAAGATGTGTATTTATGATTTTACCAAATAGCTAGAGGAATATATCATATATTAAAAATGACAAAGACCGGAATAAGACGTTGGGAAGAAATAAGATTAAGTGATGATAAAAAAATAAAATTAGTATAAAATTAATTAATACTATTCATATTTATCATTTTTAGAACAAACCGAAACTTAAATTATCATCTAAATAAAATCTATTAAAATTAATACTTTTTTTATATTATAGTTTATTTTTTCATAACTTTGTAGTAAAATAATATAGTAGAAATTTTAATTAAAATTTCTTTAAATAACTTATACCTTTAAGGAGGTATCACTATGAAAAAATATAAAGTTGCCATTGTTGGCGCAACAGGTCTTGTTGGTAGGTCCTTTCTTCGTGTTCTAGAAGAAAAAAAATTACCAATTGAAAGTTATGCTTTATTTGCAAGCAAAAGAACAGCAGGAACTAAACTTAAGTTTTTAGGGAAAGAATATGAAGTTCAAGAATTAACTGAAAATTCTTTTGACTCTGGATTTGATTATGCTTTATTTTCAGCTGGTGGAGAAGTTTCTAAAAAATATGCTCCTATTGCAGCAGAAAAAGGTTGTATAGTAATTGATAACAGCAGTTATTTTAGAATGTATGATGATGTACCTTTAGTAGTACCTGAAGTAAATTTTGAAGATGCTTATAAAAATAAAGGAATTATTGCTAATCCAAATTGCTCTACAATTCAAGCAATGTTACCTTTAAAAGCATTAGATGATAAGTATAAAATAAAAAGAATAGTTTATTCTACTTATCAAGCTGTTTCTGGTGCTGGGAAAAATGCTTTAGATGATTTAAAAAATATTGATGGTTCTAAACCTTTAAAAAAATTTCCTTATCCAATATTTGACAATTGCTTACCACATATTGATTCATTTTTAGATAATGGATATACAAAAGAAGAAATGAAGATGATAAATGAAACAAGAAAAATACTACATCATCCAGATTTGAGAGTTACAGCAACTACAGTTAGGGTCCCTGTATCAAATTCACATTCTGAATCTATTAATGTAGAATTTGAAAAAGATTATAATTTAGATGAATTAATACAAACTTTAAAAGATTTCCCAAATATTATTGTTGTTGACAATCCTGAAAAAAATGAATATCCTATGCCAATAAATAGCACAGGTCATGATGAAGTCTTTGTTGGAAGAATTCGTCGTGATGATAGTGTAAAATCTGGCGTAAACCTTTGGGTTGTTGCTGATAATATTAGAAAAGGTGCTGCTAGCAATGCAGTCCAGATTCTTGAAAAATTAATTAAAGATAATTAATTAGTTATTAGAAAGTATTGTAAACATTATAATACTTTCTATTTTTTTAATTTTCTTAATTCTTTTTCACTAATATGTGTAAATTTTAATATATCTTCATCTCTCATTTTATTTTTTAACATTTCCTTTGCAACTTCTATGCGTCCTTCTGTGCGTCCTTCTGCACGTCCTTCTGCACGTCCTTCTGCTCTTCCTCTTCTTCCTTCTTCTTCATATATTCTAATCATTGTTTTTGTAAAATTAGTCATAAAATCACTTCCTCCATTTATTATTTTTTTCATTTCTTTTTTTAATTTCTCTACTTTTTCTCTCGATAAATCTTTCCTTATAGTAGGTACTATATTATCAAAATTATCTATTATAATATATAAAGCATATTTTTCTCTTTGATTTATCCCTCTTTCTTTTAATCTATCTATAATATACAGTATTTCTTCTTTTGTTTTTATCTTCTCAAATGCCATTGCTAATGCTACACCTGTTTTTTTCTCTAATAACTCATCTATAGTATAATCATTTACATCTATTACATTATACTCTGGATACTTTAATACTGGAAACTTATGTTTATTTTTAACATTTTGTTTTATAGTTCTTGTTGCATCCCATTTTTTAGGCGCTGTATTTAAAACAGTTGGTAAAATTACTGGAGCTATTCTATTTTTACTTCTTTTCATATATTTTCTTCTACTTCCTATTATTGCTAAACAATTCTCACTCATTCTCTCGCTCATTGTATAATCTATAGTACTTTGATGTTCTATTATTATATATGACTCTTCTTCCTTTATTTTATATAATATATCTATATATTTTGTTCTTAATCCTAATCTAATTCTAAATTCTTTATTTTGTAACTCCAATTCATCCTTTTCTAATTTAAATACTGTAAAATCTTTCATGAAGTCTAAAAATTCTTCTTCGTTTTCTAATAATTCTTTAAATATACTATCATGTGTTTTTATATTAGTAACAACATTTTTATTTTTTGCTAATTTACTTTTTATTATTCTCCCTCCATTCTATACCATGTTTATTTACTAATCAAGTTTTATTCTTTGGTAAATTAAGCCGTTTTTTTATCTTTTGCTATCTTTTTCTCTTGTTATCACCTTCTTTCAGTAAATTAATTTGTTTTCTAATGAATTGTGAGAAGATATTTCTCAAAGATTTAAATTTATGATTTTAAAGTATATTTATAATACAACCTTTTACATTTTTTGTCAATAAAATCATCAAAAAAATCTAGGAAGTACTATTTTCCTTCCTAGATTCTTGATTATTTAACAATATCATTCATATCATATAAACCTTTTGATTGTTTTACAATAAATTCTGCTGCCTTTAATGCACCTTCTGCAAATACTTGTCTTGAATAAGCTTTATGTGTAATTTCAAGTTCTTCATTTTCACCAAAGAACTTAACACTATGTTCTCCTACAATATTTCCACCTCTTATAGAAGAAAATCCTATTTCATTTTTCTTTCTTGCTTCTCTTTTTTGCATTCTATCAAAAGTGTATGTTTTCTTTTCTTTTAATACATCATTAATAGCATTAGCAAGTAAAATTGCAGTTCCACTTGGTGCATCTATTTTTCTGTTATGATGTGTTTCAACTATTTCTATATCAGTGTTAGTTAAAACCTTTGCAACTTCTCCTACTATTTTTGCCATTAAGTTTATATCTAAAGACATATTAGAACTTCTAAATATAGGAATCTCTTTTGAGAATTCTTCTATTTGTTCAATTTCTTCTTTAGTAAATCCAGTTGTTGCAATTACAATTGGTACTTTATTTTCTATAGCATATTTTAATATTTTAAAAGTAGCAACTGGTACTGAAAAATCTATTATGACATCTACTTTTTCTTTTATATCTTCTATTTTAGAATAAATAGGAAATCCTTTTTTATTATTCTCCTCTCTATCAACACCTGCAACCACATTAAAATCTTCCCTAGTTTTTATAACACCTAGAAGTTCATTTCCCATTTTTCCATCTGCACCATTTATTAATACATTCATTCTTTTCTCCTTACTCTTATTTCATTCTCTTTTTTGTTATATTAAATTATGTTTTTTCATAATTTCCTTCATTTTTTCTTTATTTTTATCAGATAATTCAATTAAAGGTAATCTAGGTGTTCCAAAATTATATCCCATTAAGTTTAATGCATATTTTACTGGTATTGGATTTACTTCTGCAAATAATGCATCTATTAAATCAATTACATCTAGTTGCATTTTTGTTGCCTCTTCAACTTCTCCATTAAAATATTTATAAGTCATATCATGAGTATATTTTGGCATAACATTTGATAAAACTGATATAACACCTTTTCCACCTAATGAAAGTACTGGAATTATTTGGTCGTCATTACCTGAATATATATCTAAATTATCTCCACATAAAGAAGCTATTTTTGCTACCTGAGATATATTTCCACTAGCTTCTTTTATTGCTACAATATTATCTATCTTAGATAATTCTAAACATGTTTCAGGCAAAATATTTACACCTGTTCTACTTGCTACACTATACATTATAATAGGTAAACTTACAGATTCAGCAATAGCCTTATAATGTTCAACTAAACCTTTTTGTGTTGTTTTGTTGTAATAAGGTGTTACAACAAGTAAAGCATCTGCTCCCACTTCTTCTGCAAACTTAGACATTTCAATTGCTGATTTCGTATTATTACTTCCTGTTCCCGCAATTACTTTAGTTCTTTTTGCCACTTTATCTATCGCAAATTTAATTGTATCTTTTTTCTCTTTTTCAGACATTGTAGCAGATTCACCTGTAGTACCACAAACAATAATTGCATCTACTCCAGCATTTACTTGGCCCTCTAAAAGTTTACCAAACTCCTCAAAATTAACTCCATCTTCTGTAAATGGTGTTGAGATTGCTGTTCCACAACCTTTAAAAATAGTTTCTTTCATAACTACACACTCTCCTTTCCTATTAATTTTTTATGTAGTATATCCATTGTTTCAGAACTAATATCATCTACAACGATTTCTATCTTAGATTGTGTAAGACTTACCTTTATTACTTCTACATTATATTCTTTAAGTAAGTCCATTGTTTGATTTAATATAACATTATCTTGAATTATTCCATATCCAATAATACTTAGTTTAACAAAATCCTCTAAAACGATTTCATATTCTGGGAATTTACTATCTAATAATTCTTGTACTTTATTTAATTCTGCTTTCTTTATTCTAAACTTAAATGAATCACTATCTTTTTCAAACCATTCTACTATTATATTTTGGTCTAGCAAAGCACTATAAACTTGGTAACCTTCCGCTCCTGTTACACCTTTTTTTTGATTCATTATAACTGTGATTAGTCCATCATTTTTAACAATACTTTTTACATCTCTTGTTTCTATCCCTTTACAAACTCTTGTACCACCTTCATCTGAAAAAGTTGATTTTGCAATTATATCATTTCCAAATTTCTTTCCTATTTGTATACATCTATTATGTAATACTTTTGCCCCTGCATCTGCAATTTCTTGCATTTCATCAAATGATATTTCATCTAATCTTTTAGTCATAGTAACCATATTAGGATCTGCTGAATATATTCCATCTACATCTGAAAAAATATAACATTTATCTGCTTTTAATGCTGCTTGTATGGCAACAGCTGTTGTATCTGAACCTCCTCTTCCAAGTGTTGTAATATCATTTTTAACATTTACTCCTTGAAATCCTGCTACTATTACAATATTTCCTTTTTCTAATTCTTCTTCTATTCTACTTGTGTAAATCTTTTCTATCTTAGCACTTCCATATATTGAATTTGTTTCTATTCCTGCCTGCCAACCTGTTAAAGATATTGCTGGATATCCCATTCTATTTAATAAAATACTAAGCTTTGAAATGGTTACTTGTTCTCCTGTAGATAAAAGCATATCCATTTCTCTTTCATTTGGCACAGCAGATAGCTCTTGTGCTTCTTTTATTAATCTATCTGTTGTCTTTCCTTGTGCTGATACAACTACTACGATATTTTTAGCTTCTTTTTTTAAGCTAATAATTTTTTGTGCAACAACATTAAGTTTAATGTTGTCTGCTACTGAACTCCCTCCAAATTTTAATACTATTGTGTTCATTTTTGTCACAACCTTTATTAGTTTATAAGCTCAATCTAAGTCTAGATAATGCTTTTTCATTTTGTTATTATATTATATATTCCCCAATTTTTCAAGTAATACCTAAATTAAAGTTCACAAATACATATATTTACAACAAACAACTGTACTTTTTAAGTACAGCTATAAATTATTTTATATCTTTTGTCACTTTTAATCACAACAAAAGCCCCTAAAATTTTTAAGGGCTTCTATTTTTCTTTTATATCCATGCCAGTTTTTTTTTACCTGATTTTGAATTTCTATAATATTTCGCAATAAGCTCATCTAACTCTACACTTATCTTATAAGTTTCATTATAATCATTTCCTTGTTCTATACTCTTATTTAATTTATCTCTTAATCTACAAATTTCATCATTTAACATATCTATCTCTCCTTTTTCATTTATTATCTTCAGTAACAATTATAAATTAACACATAATATTCCTCAAGTCAAGTATTTTCAATGGTTTTTGTCAACTTTCGTATGTCAAGAAAACTTATTTTTCGACAAATTAAAACATAAAAAAACGGTATTATTTTTTTTATTTTACAAATACCGTTTTTAAAACATTTTTCTATGTGACTTTTTTTATTCATTTTCCACAATAGAAAGCACCATTTTTTCTTCTTTAAATACATCTTTTAACACTTGATTTAAATATTCTACATTTATACCTTCTATTTCCTCTAAATAGTCAAAACTACAAATTCCTTTAAAGTAATCTGATAAAAACATTCTAGCAATATCTTGAACATCATTATATTCTCTTACATAATTTCCATATATCATTTTCTTTAATCTTTCAAAATCATTTTTATCAATACCATTATTTTTTAATTCTTTTACTCTTTGTTTAAATGAATCATACATTTTTCTTGGATTGCTTGACATCCCAGTAATTAAAATATGTGCATAATTTTTACCAAACTCGTAATCCAAACTTGGTTCTCCATATATAATTCCATCTTTATATAAATCTTGATATAATTTAGAACTTCTACCAAATATAATATTTAATAATATTTCTATACTTATATGTTTCTTGATTATTTCATTTTTATTATTACTATTTTCTTTTCTTACATCTTTTATTCCAATTGTATAAATTGGATTACTTACTTCTAATTTTTGAATTATTTCTGGCTTTACTATTTCTTCTTTTTCTTCTGGATAAATTCTTTTTATTTCTCCACTTGCTTCTTTTTTTACTAATCTTTTCTTTACTTCTTCTAAAAGTTCTTCTGGTTTAAAATCTCCAACTATAACCATTGCCATATTTGATGGATGGTAAAATGTATTATAACATTTATATAAAATATCTTTATCTATTTTACTTATTGTTTCTATAGTACCTGTTATATCTATTTTTATAGGATTTTCATGATACATAGCCTCTAATGTATTTAAATATACTCTCCAATCTGGATAATCATCATACATTCTTATTTCTTGTCCTATAATTCCTTTTTCTTTTTCTACATTCTCATCTGTAAAATATGGATGTTGCACATAATCCATTAATTCATCCATAGCTTCATAGAAATTATCTGTACATTCAAACAAATATGCTGTATGGTCATTTGTTGTATAAGCATTTGCATTAACTCCTAATGCTGTTAAAGTATCTAAACTGTTTGTTCCATTTTCTTGTTCAAATAGTTTATGCTCTAAAAAGTGTGCAACTCCATTTGGAACTTCTGTAACCTCTTCTTCTCCTGGAACTATGAATTTATTATCATTAGAACCATAATTAGTTCCCCAAATCATATATTTCTTCTTCATACCTGGTTTTGGTATTATCATTACTGTTAAACCATTTTGTAACTTTTCTATATATAATTTTTCTTTAACCTTTAAGTTTTCTATTATTTGCATTACTTCTATATTCTCCTTTCCTTAAATTAATCTTTTAAAAAGTATATAGTGTTTATTTGTACTTTATTTGCAATATCTACTATTTCCTCTTTATTTATACTTTCTATTTTTTTAATATACTCTTCCTCTGATACATTTGAATTTGCAAGTTCTTGTCCAAAATAATATGTTATTCCCGTATCTTGCTCATCATCTATTGTTTTTATTGCTGCAATTATTCCTTTTTTACTATTTTCTATCTCTTCATCTGTAAAGTTTCCTTTTTTCATATCTTCTATTTGCTCTCTAATTAATTTTAAAGCTTTATCATAATTTGATATTTCTATTCCACTATTTATAAATATTATACTTTTAAATCTATAATAAGTAGATGATGCTACATATGCTAAATGTGCTTTTTCTCTTACATTTTGGAATAATTTTGAATTTGCTGAACCACCTAAAATACTATTATATAATAATGTTGTGTACTTATCTTCGTCACTTGAAATATTTACATTTAAACCTATTACTAACTTTCCTTGAGTTACTTCCATTGATTCTGTAACAATGTTTTCTTCTATGTCTTTTTTCTCTGGAACTTTAGGCATTTCAAACAAAGGTGTTCTTTCTTTCAAGCTCTTTATATTTTCATTTTCTTCTATTAATTTCTCTACATCTTCATCTAATTTTCCTGATAAGAAAATATCTATCTTACAATTGTTTATTAAATCGATATAATAATTATATAAATCTTTTTCGTTTATTTTTTCTAAATCTTCTATATAACCAAACTTATATAATCCATAAGGTTCATTTTTGTACATTTCTTCAATTGTTCTTTCTAATGAATATCTTGCTTTGTTATCTATTTTCCCTTCGATTCTTTGTTTTATATTGTTTTTTTCTTGCTCTAAATATTCTTTTTTAAATCCTTCATTTTCTATATATGGATTAAATGCTATTTCTAATAAGCTATTTATAACTGTATTTAAAATATTCCCATCATGTTTTGGTAAATAATTATCATTTATTGCTTCTATATAAAACTTTAATACTTGATTATCACCTGTTTTATCAAGTCCACAATCAAAAATTGCACCATATAATTCTTCCATTTTCTTACTTATCTCTTCTTGAGATTTCATATTTTTGCTTCCTCTTCTCAAAAGCATTGATACTAAAGCATTTTTAGTAACATTTTCTCTATTTAATTTTGTGGTTAAAAATATTGCAAATAAATTTGTTTTAAATTTATCACTATTTAAAATATGGAATTTTATACCTTTTTTTATTTCTTTTACTTCATGTTCCATAACTTATCCTCCTTTTCGTATTTATTATACACCAAATAATAATTTTTAATTATTTTTTTAGAAAAAAATTAGAAGTAAAAGTTTTTCCTCTACTTCTAATATGTATAAATTAATTAAATTTTCTTTTTCTAGCTGCTTCTGATTTTTTCTTTCTTCTTACACTAGGTTTTTCGTAATGTTCTCTTTTACGTACTTCTTGAAGCACTCCATTTCTAGCACATTGTCTCTTAAATCTTTTTAAAGCATCTTCTATATTACCATTATTAACTTTTATCTCTGACATTTATATTCCCCTCCTTCCGGTCCATACA
>CALXFC010000030.1 GCA_944387485.1 uncultured Clostridia bacterium | reverse complement strand
GCCCTGCCGCCACGATTGGCGTCGTGGAGCAGGATCAAAACTGATCTAGAAGGAGGCTTCAATGCCAAAAATCTATCTTCTGTTAATGGTTCTAATTTATCTAATATATCTATAAATAATGATAAGCTAGCTGTTCCTATTAATGATTTAACACAAAAATATTTTCCTATTTTAAATATTGATATTAAAAATAAAGGAATATTTACTAATAATATCATAGTTCCCATTGGTATATTTAATAAATAATAAGTTATAGTTGCAATACCTGATACTCCTCCTGATGATAATTGGTTAGGAAGTAAAAATAATGATACTCCTAAAGCCATTACAAATGATCCCAATATTGTTCCTAATATTTCTAAGATTATTCTTCTTGTTTTTATCTTTCTTTCTTCTCTTCTTTCATTTACAATATCCATAAAAAATCACCTTTATTTTATTATTGGTAAAATATAGGTGATTTATTCTTTTTCTATATTCTTTTTGCTTTTTATTTATATTTCTGCGTATGAGTAATCCTGTTTTTTTGCTCCGTCCCAAAAAGCAGAATTTTTTAATCTGTATAAATTTTTGTTACTTCTATTTTTGATTTTCCTTGTTTTACTTTTTTATCTTGTTTTAACACTAAATCTACATCATATGTATCTTTTAATTTTAATACATTCTCTTTTTTATGCCCTATTACATTATTTGCGTCAATTGGATTTACAGTAACTTCTACTTCTTTTACTTTTACATTTAATTTTTTTATTTTTCCTACAATTGCATCATACCACATTGCTGATTCTACTAACTGTCTTAAAGCTGGATGGAATGGTCCTGCAACTACTTCACTATTTTTGTTACTTGGAGCTGATATTTCGTCTGTTGTTTGAAGTCCTACTCTTATTACATCTATTTTTTTATCTACAAACATTCTTACTAAATCTTTACATATTTCTACTGTTTGTACTACTGATAATGGTTTATATGTTCCTTCTTCATATTCTTTTTCTAGTTTTGTATTTTTTATTACTAATGTTGGATAAATTCTTACCATCTTAGGTTTTAATTTTATTAATTGCTTTGCTGTATTTATTTCATCTAACCTTGTGCTTTCAGGAAGCCCTACCATCATTTGATGTCCTAATCTAAAGCCATGTCTTCTAATCATTTTAGATGCTTTTTTTACATCTTCAAATGTATGTCCTCTATTTATTCTTTTTAATATATAGTTATTGGCTGATTGAACACCAAGTTCTATTGTTTTTACTCCATATTTTTTCAATCTTTTTAATATAGTTTTGTCTATAGCTTCTGGTCTAGTTGAAACTCTAATACTTTCTACTTCTTTATTTTTCACATATTCATATGCTACTTCCAATAATTCTTCTTGTTTTTCCTCTTTTATTGCTGTAAAACTTCCTCCGAAAAATGCTATTTCTATTTTTACATCTTCATTTTCTTTTTTTATACTTTTTAGGTAATTCTCTATAATCTCTTTTGCTTTTTCTTTTGTCATTTCGTTTTTTTGACCACTTATAGATTTCTGATTACAAAATATACAATCATTTGGACATCCTAAATGTGGTACAAATATTGGTATTATGTATTGTTTTTTCATAAATTACCTCTTTTCTAATTTAAATTTTCTAATGCCTTTTTGGCAGCCTGCATTTGTGCTTCTTTTTTACTTTTCCCCTTTCCTTTTGCTAAGAATTTTCCGTTTACTTCTACTTCTGCTTCAAATGTTTTATCATGGTCTGGTCCACTTTCTCCTATTGTCTTATATTCTATTTTTACTTCTCCATGTTCTTGAAGCTTCTCTTGTAATACTGTTTTATAATCTTTATTTCCTACATGTTTTGTTGCTTCTCTTATTGCATCTTTTAAGTTTTCTATTATGAATTTTTCTGCCTCTTCTAATCCACCATCTATGTATATAGCTGCTATTACAGCTTCAACACTATCTGCTAGAATTGCAGGTCTTTTGGAACCTTCTGTTTTTTGTTCTGATTTTCCTAAGTACAAGAAATCACTAAAATTATGCAATTTTGCTACTTCGTATAAACTTTTCTCACATACTACTGTTGCTCTAACTTTAGTCATTTCTCCTTCTCTTAGATTCACATAGTTTTTATAGATATACTTGCTTGATAAAAATTCTAATATACTATCTCCTAGGAATTCTAGTTTTTCGTTACTTTCCAAATTACGTTCATTTGCATATGATGTATGTCTTAATGCTTGTTTTAAAAGTTCTTTATTTTTAAAAGTATATCCTATATTTTTTTCTAACTCTTCTAATTGCATTTTTTCACCTTCTTTCTTTTTCTAATATGTATATTATATACCATTTTAGGAATTTTTCAAGTATATAGTAATTTTTTCTAACACCATATTTTTTACAAAAAGGTGTGGACATATTTTGTTTATTATTATATAATAAATGTGTATTATTTTATTAGGAAAGAGAGTAAAGCTATGTTAGATGATAAAAATTCTTTTAACCATGATAATAGAAATTTATCTGATGTCTTTAAAGAGCTTCAAGCTATAAGAAATAACCCACAGGCTCAACAAGAATATGCAAAGCAAATGCAAAAAGCTCAAAAGCATAAACCTAAAACTAAAGTTAAGCCTACTAAAGTAAAGAATAACTCTAATGTCTTTGCTTCTAATTTCCGTACAAAAGATAGGACAAGCAAACAAAAGTCAAATGATTTAAAACTATCACATATTTTAACAGGTTGTGGAATTTTAGTTGTTTCTATGGCTTTATTTTTCCCAAAAGACCTAGCTTTTACGGAAAGTTATGCGAGTACTGATACTTCTCAAGAAGTGGAAGCTTATGAATTAAATAGACATAGATTAAATATGCAAACTATAATTTCTGAAAATGCTGGTATGGACAGAGTAAAAGAACAAGCAACAGAAGAACGTGACGTTGAATTTGAAACTACATATACTGATAATGCTACTTTACCAAAAGGCGAGGAAGTTGTAACTCAAGAAGGTGTACTTGGAAAAGACCAAGTTACAGTTGTAAAAACTTATGAAAATGGTAACTTTGTAGAAGAAACTATTTTAGCTAGGACAACCTTAGTACAGCCTACACCTAAATTGATATCTCGTGGTACTTCAGAATTCTTGGCAAAACATAGTGTACATATTGGTGATACAATGTATCTTGTAAGTGATGATAAACTAAAATCTGAAGCAAATGATACATCTAATGATGTTGCAGAAGTTAAAGCAAGTATAGATGTCAAATTACTTGAACTTCCTTCTGAAGAATGGGCTAAAGTTTCATTTGATGGTATCGAAGGATATATTAAAACTTCTAATTTAACTTCAGCTACAACTACACCTAATATTGTAGAGAAAAATAGAATTCAAAGAATCTTACTTAACGTTAATATTGGAATGGAACTTAATAAAACAAGTGGATTAACTTTAAATGATTACAAAAAGATATTTACAAATATTCCAAACGATAAAAATAAAATTTTTGAAAACAATTACCAAGTATTTTATAATATGGAAAAGAAATATAATATAAATGGTATATTCTTAGCTTCTATAGCTATCCATGAAAGTGCTTGGGGAACTTCAAATATTGCAAATGATAAGAATAATTTATTCGGATATGGTTCTTATGATGAATCACCTTATGAATCTTCTATGGACTTTAGTAGTTATGAAGAAGGAATTGAAACAGTAGCAAAATCTTTAGTTAAATATTATTTAAATCCTGCCGGAACAAAAATCTATGATGGAGAAACAGCAGAAGGCTGGTATTATAATGGTCCTACTGTAGAAGGTGTAAACACAAGATATGCCTCAGATAGTTCTTGGCATGAAAAAGTATATAGTTACATGGAAATGTTATATAATAGACTAAATTCTTAAAAACAGAACCATTACATATGAAAGGATGGAATTCTACTATATGAAAAAGTTTAAGTTTAAAATAAAAAATGTAAAACTAGCTTTTGTTATACTAATTATTTTAGCAATTGTATTGTTAATATTATATTATAATTTTGTATTTGCTGATGCTTTTGCCAAAAACAATTTTGCAAACCAAACAATAGAAATAGCTGAAGAAAACAAAAGTCCTATTTTCAGTATCCAAAGAATTCTAGTATATAATAGTGCAAATGCAATTGATAATTCTGAAGATCAGTCTTTAAGCAATATGGCAATTTCTCAATATACTGATATTTCTATCTTTTTGGACAATAGCCAAACCATATCTGACTTATCTGATGAAAATACTGTTAAAGAGTTATATATAGATAATATTTCTATATCTACAAAATCTGAAAACGGAAATAAAATTTTAAACTATAAAAACCCTTTAAATTTTGGTAAGTATCAAGACTTAGAAAAACCAACAAATGACAGAATAGATTTTAATATAGTAAATACCAATGAAGAAAATGAAAATCATAATTATGATACCCCAACATTCTATACTGACTGTTCTAATCCCATTTCTTTAGGTTTTCTAAATAAAGATTTATTAACAAACTATTCTGTTTCTAAAGATGCAAGTTCAATTTCTTTTAACGGAAAGGTTTTACAAGAAGCTGGTATAAATTTAGATGATATAAACTACACTTTAAATTTTACAATTCATATTTTAAATAACTTAAATCAGAAGTTTTCATATAACATGAAACTTGATGTTGATTTGAACGGAATATATGACGGTTATACATATAAAGGAAAAACTACTTCTGGTATTGAATATAATTTTTTCAAAGAATTAAATTAAACTTAAGCCCCTGGTACACCAGGGGCTTAACTTGTATCAAATTACATAATCGGTATAAACAAAGCTATTTGTAATCCTATATATGGCCTTTTAATATACATTGGTGTCTCTTGTCTCCAAGTTAATGGATTTTTCGTTCCATCTCTTTTTAAAGTTGCTCCTCGGACAGCTGGCCTTGCTTTTGTTCCTTTGACAGTCTTTTCTTGAGTCCATACCGCTACATTATCAAAAGTAAGAACATCATTATTAAATATTTCTTTCTCTTCATTTTCATATGATGAATCAGTAGCCTCTTTTAGCGTTATCCTATTTGACTCAATATACCATTCAATTATAGAATCATATTCTGCTCCAAAAAGCAAATGACTTTTTATCCCATTATCATTTTCAAAAACACTTGCTAAATATACAGCTCTTTCAAAATCAACCATAGTCCAAGGTTTCTTACTAAATATTGAAATAGGTTTCAGGCTTTCCGACCTAGAAACAGGATAGGTAACATAGAATCCTCCATACTCTCTAACACTTTGAAATTGATTCCAAAGTACATTCATTGTTCCATAAATCGGCTCTTCTCCCATTTCATCCATATTTTCTTGGCCGAATGTTCTTCTTCCAAATTTCTCATTAAATTTCTTTCCATCAAGAGTTCCATTATTTTTTAAAGTCCCTACGGGAATAAATTCCAAAACACTTCCGTCTTTTATTCTTTCAATTTTGAATCCAGTTTTCCAGTTTGTTCCGCCTATATGGCGATATCCGTCTGGTACTACTGGATTTACAAAATTATTTGAATACCGACTAAAATCATTTGATACTTCGAGGTTTTTCCGGATAATCATAATAAACTCCTTTCAGACCTTCCGGATTAATACAAAATGCAAATTGCTTATTCTATATTTTAACACATTTAAGTATTTTTTACAAATTTTGTATATTTAAACTTTTTATTAGAGGCATAAGTCGTGTATACTACATTTCCTAATTAACTTATATACTATACTTTGAGCATTAGCTTTCTTTGTTTTAACACATTTTTAACCCATTTCGCTTATTTTTAAAATTATTTGACTTTTTCTAAAAATCTATGTATAATAATTATAGGAAATTGAGAAACCACAAACGTGGTTCACCTAATATAAATGTGTTGACACATCTAACTAGGGAAAGTTTACAGATGTGTCTTTTTTTTATTATTTGCTCTTACAAAGTAGTATTACAAATGCTATTATTGAAGTAAGAGCTATGATAGTTACTCCTATTAAAGAATAATATAATATGTATATTGTTGCAATTAATGTTTGCATTTCTACCATATGCCTCACCTCCTTGTTAGAGGCAAACCACATCTGCTTATTCTCATTTCCTATGTTTTTTACTATACAATATTTTTAATAAAAAACAAGCGAACAGTAAAATTTTATTTTATACTACAAAAAATCTTGTAACCTTTTATTTCACTTGGTTACAAGATTTTTTTAGTGGAGGCATAAGTCGTATAGACTAATTCTCCTAATTAGCTTATATACTATACTTTGAGCATTAGCTTTCTTTGTTTTAACACATTTCGCTTATTTTGAAAAATCATTTGACTTTTTCTAAAAATCTATGTATAATAATTATAGGAAATTGAGAAACCACAAAGTGGTTTGCCGAATTATATATGTAAAAACACATCAAACTCGCCAAAGTTTTCACAGATGTGTTTTTTTATTGTTTTTATTGTTTGCTAATAATTACAACTATCGCTATAACTAAGGCAAACGCAATGATAGTTACTGATACTAGACCAGCAAAAAGTAATTTTATTATTAATAATAATGCTTCTATTTCTACCATACGCCTCACCTCCTTGTTGGAGGCAAACCACATCTGCTTATTCTCATTTCCTATGGTCATAAGTATATAATATTTTATTAGAAAAAACAAGCGAACAGTAAAATTTTATTTTATACTACAAAAAATCTTGTAGCCATTTATTTCACTTGGTTACAAGATTTTTTTAGTGGAGGCATAAGTCGTATAGACTAATTCTCCTAATTAGCTTATATACTATACTTTGAGCATTAGCTTTCTTTGTTTTAACACATTTCGCTTATTTTGAAAAATCATTTGACTTTTTCTAAAAATCTATGTATAATAATTATAGGAAATTGAGAAACCACAAAGTGGTTGCCAAAATGAAATAGATAAACCATTCACTCGGTCAAAAGCAGAATGGTTTATTTTTTATTGCCTATGAAAGTAAATACACGATGATGATTACTAAGGCAAAATTTATGATAGTAACTCCTACTAATCCAAAGAATAGTAGTTTGATTATGATTAATAATATTGTTTCTACCATAGCACCACCTCCGCTGTCAATCTCACAACTAAAAGCTGTGGAACAAGTATGTACACATCAAAAAGTTAAAGGTGGCAACCAACTCTGCTTATTCTCATTTCCTATGTTTTTTACTATACAATATTTTTAATAAAAAAACAAGCGAACAGTAAAATTTTATTTTACACTACTAAAAAATCTTGTAACCTTTCATTTCACTTGGTTACAAGATTTTTTAGTGGAGGCGAGTATCGGAGTCGAACCGATCATCAGAGTTTTGCAGACTCGTGCCTTACCGCTTGGCTAACTCGCCATATGGAGCAGGTAGTGGGAATTGAACCCGCAACTAAACCTTGGCAAGGTTTTATTTTACCATTAAACTATACCTGCATTTTCTTTAGTCCTTATATATTATGCAAAGACTTTTAAAATGATACCAAAAATACACCATATTGTCAAGTACTATGGTGTATTTTTAGATTCTTTTTTTATGTTTTTTGATTCCTTAGCATCCCACTTTTCACCTGGTTTAGGTTTATTCCAAGAAATATAATCACAAGATTTAGGGTTATTTTCGCAAATATAAAATCTTCTTCCTCTTTTTGATTTTCTTTCTATAACCTTTCCGCCACATTTAGGACAAGGCACATCTATATAATCAATAATTGGTTTTGTGTTCTTACATTCTGGGTATCCTGGACAAGCTAAGAACTTACCATATCTACCATATTTATAGACCATCAATCTTCCACATTTTTCACAACGGACATCTGAAACTTCATCTTCTATTTCAACATGTTCTAAATCCTTTTCTACCTTTTCTAATTCTTTCTCAAAAGGTCCATAGAACTCTCTTATCATCTTCTTCCATGGTTCTTTACCTTCTGCAATTTCATCAAACTCATTTTCTATTTTAGCTGTAAATTCAACATTAATTATATCGCTAAAATTTTCTGTTAATAATTTATTAACAACTTTTCCCAATTCTGTTGGAACCAATTGTCTTTGTTCTTTTTCAATATAATGTCTTTCTAAAATAGTAGTTATTGTTGGTGAATATGTACTTGGTCTACCTATTCCTTTTTCCTCTAAAGCTTTTACTAAACTTGCTTCTGTATATCTTGGAGGTGGTTCTGTAAAACTTTGCTTTGGATTAATTTTAATTTTCTTTACTTCTTGATTTTCTTGTAAATCAGGTAGCATTCCTTTTTCTTCTTCCTTAGATTCTTCACCTTCAACATATAATGTCATAAATCCTTTAAATTTCAAACTTTGTCCATTTGCTTTAAAAGTATAACTATTTGCATCAATTGTAACTGCCATAGTATTATAAATAGCAGATGCCATCTGACTTGCCATAAATCTATTATAAATTAATTTATACAATTTATATTGATCTTTTGTAAGTGAATCTTTTATACTATCTGGTTCTAATTCTGCATATGTTGGTCTTATAGCTTCATGAGCATCTTGAGAATCTTTACTTGTTTTATAATATCTATTTTCATAGTATTCTTCACCATAAGTAGATACTATATGTTCTTTTGCAGCTTTCCTTGCTTCTTCTGAAATTCTTGTTGAATCTGTTCTCATATAAGTAATTAAACCAACTGTACCTCTAGTATCTATCTTTATTCCTTCATATAACATTTGTGCAATTGACATAGTTTTCTTTAAAGTAAATCCTAATTTTCTTGAAGCTTCTTGTTGCATAGTACTTGTTGTAAAAGGTGGTGCTGCATTTCTCTTCTTTTCTCCTCTTTTTACTTCTTTGACTATGTATTTTGCTTTATCAATATTCTTTAAAATCTCATCTGCTTCTTCTTTATTATGAATTTCTTGTTTCTTACCATCTTTACCATAGAACTTTGCTTCAAATTGTTTTTTAGAATTTTCTTCTTCCAAATCCACAAATATATTCCAATATTCTTCTGGTATAAATTTCTCTATTTCCTCTTCTCTATCTACAATCAACTTAACAGCAACTGATTGCACACGTCCTGCAGATAGCCCTCTTCTTACTTTCTTCCACAAAAGAGGACTAATTTTATACCCTACTATTCTGTCTAACACACGTCTTGCTTGTTGAGCATCTACTAAATTTATATCTATACTTCTTGGTTCTTTAATTGCTTTTTTTACAGCTCCTTTTGTTATCTCATTAAAAGTTACTCTAACTATCTTATCTTTTTCATCATTTAAAATTGTAGCTAAATGCCAAGCTATTGCCTCCCCCTCACGGTCAGGGTCAGTTGCAAGATAAATCTTTTTTGAGTTTTTAGCATCCTTTTTTAAAGATTTTATTAGGTCTCCTTTACCTCTGATATTTATATATTCTGGTTCAAAATCATGTTCAATATCAACACCTAATTTTGATTTTGGTAAATCTCTTACATGTCCCATTGAGGCAACTACTTTTGTGCTACCTCCTAGAAACTTTTTTATAGTATTGGCTTTAGCTGGTGATTCTACTATTATTAATTTATCAGCCATATATGCCTCCTTATATCTTCCTATTTTTATTTCATCTGTTATTTTAGCTTAATTTTAAGCATTTTGCAAGCCTTTTATTAGAATTTTTGTTTTGTTACAAATTAAATGTACTTTTTGAAAAATCTGAAATCACATCATTAACAGAGATTGGCGTAACTTCATTATCTTTTAAAACATTTAATAATTCATCTACTTTTTGTTCATTATTAGATAAATAATTAATTGTTTCATCCTCTATATTGGTATCATTTTCTATATACTCTGTTTTAACTATTTTTATACCATATTTAGCATTATTATTTTTTACTAATTCATCCTCATTAATTATTTTATAATACTCTAACTTTATAGGATATCTAATCCCCGCTTCTTTCAATTCTTCCTTTCTTATAAAAGTACCTCCGAAAAAAATATTCAAATTTATCCCTCCTCTTTTGTTCACACTTCTTAATAATACTATTAAAAAGAAGACTTTGCAAGAACTTTTCATCGCAAGATTCTACAAGTTTCGAGGGATTTTTCACTTTTAAAGTGTTATAATATAATTAATTACATTATTATTCTTATAAATACTTATTATTCAAAAAGAATTTTTTGGTCAAAAATAGTAGTAATTTCTAGATTACTACTACTTTCTTTTTTTATTTTATTAGGCTAGTAATTTTTTATATTCCTTATATTTGGGCATATTTTTTTCTACTAAATTCCAAAAACTTTTAGAGTGATTCATATGTATTAAGTGGCACATCTCATGTAAGACCACATATTCAATTGCTCTTTCATCTTTTGTTGCAAGTTTTAAATTTATTGATATATTTTTGTTGCTAGAACAACTTCCCCATGCATATTTTAAATCTCTAATTCTTACTTTCTTTGGAGCTTTACCTAGTATTTTAGAATATTTATAAATATTTTCTTCTACTATTTTTTGTAATCTTTCTATGTCTTTTTGCTCTATTTTTTCTTTCTTTTCTTTATTACATTTATCTTTACTTTTTTCTAAATTCTCATAAATCCATTTTGATTTTTTATTTAAGAATTCTTCTATATAATTATTTGCAAGTCTTAATGGAGCTCTTACAATAACTTCTCCATTTTTTATATAAATATATAAATTTTTTATTCTTGACCTCTCTAATGTATAGGGTATATCTTTTCCTTCATATTGTATCTTTATCATAAAATCTTCCTCTTATTTTTTTATATCTTTTAATTTTAAATAATTTCCAGCATTCATTTTTCCTGCTCTTGTTATTTTATTATATCCGTATTTATTTTTCAAGTCATCTATTACTTTATCTAATTTTTCTTGTTTCTCTATTTCTTTATTACTAAATAATGATAATTGTTGTTGCTCTCTTTCAATTAAATTATCAACTCTTAATCCCACTAGTCTAATTGCCATTGGTTTATGAAACATTTCATTTAACAGTTCTTTTGCTGTTTTTGATATTTCTTTTGTTGAAGCAGTTGCTTCTGGTAATTTCTTTTGATGTGATGTATCTTCAAAATCTTTTGTTCTAAGTTGCACATTAACAGTTTTAGCTAACATATCATATTTTCTTAATCTATATGATACTTGCTCTGCTAAAGCAAGTATTATCTCCTCTAATTTTTCTATTTCTGTTATATTTTCTGGAAGTGTAATAGAATTTCCTATTCCTTTTGGTTTTTCTTTTTGATAATGTACTTCTGAATTATCTATTCCATTTGCATACTCCCACATCATTATTCCATGTTTTCCAAATTTTTTATGTAATACCTCTTTATTTGCCTTAGCTAAATCTCCTATTGTTCTTATTTGCATATTAAGAAGTTTTGGAACTGTTTTCTTTCCTAACATAAATAATTCTGATACAGGAAGTGGCCACATTTTAGTTTCTATTTCATCTTCAAATAATGTATGTACTCTATCAGGTTTTGTAAAATCAGATGCCATTTTAGCTAAAAGTTTATTATGTGCAACACCTACATTTACAGTAAAACCTAATTCTTCTTTTACCCTTCTATTTATTTCATAAGCTTTATTTAATAAAGTATCTTTCATTAAATAATCTGTCATATCTAAAAAACATTCATCTATACTAAATCTTTCTATTTTATCGGTATACTCACACAATAGTTTATACAAACTATCTGAGTATTTTCTATATATATTAAAATTAGATTGATATATTTTTATTCCTGGGCATTTTAATTTTGCTTGATATATTGTATCTGCTGTCTTCACTCCACATTCTTTTGCCTTCATACTTTTAGCTAATACTATTCCAGATCTCTTACTTTCGTCTCCACCAATTATTGCTGGAATCTCTCTTATATCAATGTCTGCCCCGTTTTTTAACATTTCTACTGCTGTCCAACTTAGGAAAGCATTATTAACATCCACGTGTAATATTTGTTTCTCCATATTATCACCGATTTTATTATAGAATATTTGTTTGCTTTTGTCAATAAAAACTATAAACTAATCTTTAAATATTTTTATTCTTAGTATATAATTGTTATAGGTGATTTATATGGATAAAAAACTAGAAGAATTTAAGAATATAATAAATTCAAGTAACAATATAGTTTTCTTTGGAGGTGCAGGTGTTTCTACTGAAAGTGGCATTCCTGATTTTCGTAGTAAAGATGGTTTATATAACCAAAAATATAAATTCCCTCCAGAAGAAATTTTAAGCCATCATTTCTTTTACGAAAATACAGAAGAATTTTTTAAATTTTATAAAGAGAAAATGAATTCTTTAAAATTTAAGCCTAATATTACTCATATAAAATTAGCTGAACTAGAAAAACAAGGAAAACTTAAAGCTGTTGTTACTCAAAATATTGATGGACTTCATCAAAAAGCTGGCTCTAAAATTGTTTATGAGTTACATGGAAGCGTTTTAAGAAATTATTGTACTAAATGTCATAAATTTTATGATGCCGATTTTGTTTTTAACTCTAAAGGCATTCCATATTGTAGCTGTGGAGGTGTTATTAAACCAGATGTTGTTTTATATGAAGAACCTTTAGATGAAGAAATTTACCAAAATGCAATTAAATCAATTTCAGATTGTGATACTTTAATTATTGGCGGAACTTCTCTTACTGTTTATCCTGCAAGTGGTTTAATTAGATATTTTAAAGGTAAAAATCTGGTATTAATTAATAAATCCACTACTCCATTTGATAATATTGCAAATCTAGTTATAAATGATTCTTTAGGTAAAGTTTTTTCAAACTTGTAAAAACAATAAACATATAAAGAAGCAATTGCCTCTTTATATGTTTTTATTTTTTATATAATTTTCTTTAAATTCTGACTTTAAAATATCCATGCTTATTAAATCATAATATTTACCATTTAAATATTCACATTCTCTTCTTCTACCGTACTCTTTAAATCCTACTTTTTCATAACATTTAATGGCTCTTTCATTAAATGAATAAACATCTAAATTAATCTCATTCAAGTTTAAATAATTAAAACCATAGTCTAATAATAGTTTAATTGCTTCTGCTCCATATCCTTTATTTCTTTCTTCTTTATCACCTATAAATATTCCAAGTGTTGCTGTTCTTCCTATTGAATCTATATCTTTTAATCCGCAATTTCCAATTAGTTCATCATTATCTAATTTTATAATTCCTAATGTTACTCCGTTTTCTTTTTTAGAGCAATTTTCTAAGAAGTTCTTTTCATTTTCTACTGTATAAATTTTTGTACTTTGACCTATGTAATCTGTCGTCTCAAAATCGTTTAACCATTTTGTATACTTTTCTGCATCTTCTACACTTGTTGGTGACAAATATATATGCTCTCCTACTAATTTCTTGAAATACATATCATCTCCTCCTTATATATTTTTATTCTTTATATAATTTTCTTTAAATTCTGACCTTAAAATATCCATGCTTATTAAATCATAATATTTACCATTTAAATATTCACATTCTCTTCTTCTTCCATACTCTTTAAATCCTGCTTTTTCATAACATTTTATCGCTCTTTTATTAAAAGCTATTACATCTAATTGTATTTCATGTAAATTTAAATAATTAAATCCATAGTCTAATAATAATTTTATTGCTTCTGTTCCATATCCTTTATTTCTTTCTTCTTTATCTCCTATGAATATTCCAAGCGTTGCTGTTCTATCTATTGAATTAATCCTATGAATTCCACAATTTCCTATTATTTTATTGCTCTTACTTTCTATTATTCCAAATATTTGGCTATCTTTACTCTCGATTCCATCTTCTAGCCATTTTCTTTCATTTTCTATTGAACAAATCCTACTACTTTTTCCTATGTAATCTGTTGTTTCAAAATCATTTAACCATTCTGTATACTTTTCCCCATCTTCTGTACATAATGGTGATAAATATATATGCTCTCCTACTAATTTTTTAAAATATCTCATTTTAATCACTCCTATCTCTATAAATTATATTTATAACTCACTTCATCATAATATTTATTTCCTATTTTAAATTTTCTTTCTCCATCTAGTTTTCCTCCAACTTTTTCATAAAAGTTTCTTCCGTTTTTATTTTCTTTTAAACACCATAATATTACTTCATTGTACCCTCTACTCTTTAATATTTCTTTTGCTTTACTTATAAGCTTTTTTCCTATACCTGTTCTTCTTTCATTATTTTTAACATATAATGCATGTATTTCTGCTAGTTCTTTATCTTCATCTCTATTTTCGCCAAACCTGCAAAATCCTTTTACTTCATTTTCTTCTACATATACAATACTCTTTTCTTTTTTATATTTTTCTCTTATTCTTTTTTCTCTATCTTTATAATTTAAGTTATCCAAATACTCTTTATCTATTATTCCTATAAAGGCTATTTTCCAATCCTCATCAATTATTTTAGCAATTTGTTCTATATCTTGTTCTTCATAATATCTAATCATTTTTCTTCACCCCTATAAATCAAATTTTTCTTTTATAATTTTTGCAACTTCTTTTGCAGAAATATTTGAATTATCTATTTTTAAATAATTCTTTTCTTTTACCTCTCCTTCTTTTGATTCCATCCTATGTTTTTCTTCTGCATGTAATAATAATTTTTCACTAAGAGCCACATCTCTTTTAGATACTTTATTTTTCATTCTATTTTCTGTTTTGTTTCTTTCTAGCCTTATATTTAATGGTGCTTGTAACTCAATATAATATACTTCTCCTTCATTATCTTTAAATAAATCTTTAATTTTTTCTGTTAGCTCTATGTCTTCTTCACATTCATAAGCCATTACATATGTGAAAATTATTCCTTCTAAATCACTTTTGGCAACTTCATCAAATATTAACATTCGTATTTCATTTACTAAATTTCTTCCCTCATCTGTTCCATAGCTAAAAAAATTTGATACTAAGTCTATTGTCATATGATTATGGAATAATTTTAATCCTGTTATTTTTGCTAGTTCTTGCCCAACTGTCATTTTTCCAACTGCTTGTGGTCCTGTTAACAATACTAATTTTGCCATACTATCATCTCCTTTTATTTTTTCTTGCATATATACAATACATGTGAACTATATCCCATTAAATCTTTTCTTTCACAGTTTTTAAAATGGTAATCTAACCATACTTTATATTCTTCTTCTGATAATTTATTTATATATTCTTCTAAAATTTCGGATACCCCCTCTACTGCCACTTCATGTAGCTTTTTTACAGGAAATTTTTCCATCATATTTTCGAACTCTTCTACATAATCTGCTGAAAATATTTCTTCTGGAATTTCTTTTACTCTATAATTTTCATCACAAACATCTTTTAGTTTTAATAGATTACCTTTTATTAACCCATAAGATAGTATTACAATATCATTTGTTATATAAGCAATAAATATTTTTCCTTCTGGTTTTGTTACTCTAATTGCTTCTTCTATTGCTTTTTCTTTATCTTCCTTACTAAATAAATGATAAATTGGTCCAAGAAGTAATGTAATATCAAATTCATTATCTTTATACATACTTAAATCAAGAGCATTTCCTTCTGTAATTTTTATATCCATACTACTATCTATATGTCTTTTAAATTCTTTTATATTTGATTTTGTTAATTCTAATGCTTCTACTTTATAACCTTTTTTAGCATAATAAATAGAATATCTTCCAGTACCGGCACCGATTTCTAATATTTTATTTCCAGTTTTTAAATATTTATCTATATATTTCGTAGTAGTTAAAAACTCTACCATATGTGCCTTATCTTGTACTAATCTATTATTTTCTTTTCCTTGTGAATAGTAATTTTCTAATATTTCTTTTACATTGTCCATAACAAATCCCCTCTTAATATCTAAAAAGCCTCACTTGAAAAATCTTGTTTAAGACTCCTCAAGTAAGGCTTTCTTACTTTTCTAGTGTAAGTAACTATTGTTACTCTGTACTGCTCAAAGTTTTCTTTTTAAGTACACTCCTAATACATTTTTAGTTTACCATAATTTGTATTCATATGTCAATACATTTTTAATTTTTTCTACTTTTGCTCTTTCTTCTTTTTATTTTTTTCAATTTCTTTTTTTATTCTCATTATTTCTTCTTTATCTAGCTCTACTAATTCTGCTATTTCCACTATACTATTTCCTTTTTTTATTAGTTTTCCTACTAGAATTCTTTTTTCTTCTCTTTTACCTTCCTCTTTGCCTAAACGAATTCCTAAATCTAGTCCCATTTCTTCGCCTTCTTTTCTTCCTATTTCCTTATGCATCTTAAATTCTGCATCTATTGTTTCTTTTAATGCTAACATATTCTTCTCTCCTTTCTTGTTTAGTTTTACTATAAATTCTTCTATTTCTTTGTCTGGCATATTCCCTGATAAAGCTATTCTAACAACTTCACTCATTATTTTATATTCTTCTTTTGTTATTCTTTTAAATACTTCTTTACAACTATCTATAAATTCCTTTGTATCTTTTACTTTTTCTAAATACATTGTTTTATATAATAAGCTTTTGCTTTCTAATAATTCTTCTTTAGTATAGTCATTTATATCTTCTAACATATAAGTTCCCAGGGGTTCTATATCAAAGTCTATTTTAAAACCTCTATTATAAATATCTTCTTGTATCTCTCTAATAGATCTTTTAGCTTTCCATTTATCTTTTCCTGTATGTATTACAGCTGCAAGCACTAGTGCCTCTTTTTCTTCTATGTCTTTTGCTTCACATGTTCTCATTACTTCTATTTGATAATTTAAAACTTTAAAAGCTATATGATAATCATTTTTTGTTTGATGCTCTATTAGAAAAAATACTTTTTTATCTTTAACTTTATATATTATATCTGCTTCTAAAACTCTTCCACCTTTTTTTCTAAACTCTTTATCATATGATTCTATATCTTCTGGTTTTAAGTTTAAAGAAAATTTCTTATTTATAAAATTCACTGCCTCACTCTTTTTTGACAATATATTTTTAAATATTTTGTCATGTCTTTTATCTAATTTAGTTTTTTGTTTTTCATATTCATCTATATATGGTCTTACTTCTTTAACAATAAAGTTTCTCAAATCCTCATTTTCTATAATTTTTTTAAATTCTTCATGTGTAAAATTATACATCTTTTTCTCCTCTCATTATAATATCTTTAAATTATAAAGTCAAGATTTATTTAAAGGTAAATAATGCTTTTCTTTAATTTTATATGATACTTTTCTTTATTTTTACTCGTTTTTCTTATTATTTCTTTACATTCAAAGCTTAGTAATCGCTTTTCTTATATCTTTTAATTTGGATTTTTAAGAATTAAATCTGAAAAAATAAAAATATAAAATAAAAAAATAAAATATTTTTTAGTAAAATCTTTAAGAATTAAACTCTTTTCAAAATTTATTGATTTAACATATAAACATAATACTACTTTTATAAAATTATGTCAATATATTTTTACGTTTTTTTACAATAAGTAAAGAAACAGCATTAATATTACTGTTTCCTATCCATTTAATTTTCTTTTTTGAACTCTATATGCTACTTTACTTACTAAATTTGTTGGAAATATCTTTGCTCCTATTTTTCCTAATTTTACATCTAAACCAGGTACTATATAAAATTTTCCCTTCTCCATCTTCTCAATTGCATATTTAGCTACATCAAAACTATTTGCTTCTCTTAGTTTGAATTTTACATTTGCAACATTATTAAAATTTGTTGCAACTGGTCCAGGACATAAAATACTAATTTTTACATTTGATTTTTCCTTTTTTAGCTCTTCTCTTACTGCTTCTGATAATCTTACAACATAAGCTTTAGTTGCATAGTATGTTGCCATTAAAGGTCCTGGCATAAATCCTGCAATTGATACTACATTTAATATTTTTCCACTACCTCTTTCCTTCATTTGTTTTAAATATTCTTTCATTAATATATGATATGCAACTATATTTGTTTTAATCATTTTTATTTCTTTTTCTAAATCTGTTTTAGTGAAATTGCCACAGTCTCCAAATCCTGCATTATTGATTAATATATCTACATCTTTTACATCTTCGCATAATTTCGTACAATTTGCTTCTACAGATAAATCCATAGATATTATTTCTATTTTATTTCCATTACTTTCTTTTTCTAGTTCATTTTTTACATTTTTTAATTTTTCTTCATCTCTTGCAACTAATACTAAATCATAACCTTTCTTATTTAGTATTTTTGCCATATCTTTTCCTATTCCTGAAGATGCTCCTGTTAATAATACTTTCATTTTTACACCACCTATATTTATAATAACTAATTTTATAATTTTTATAATATTTTTACAAGTTTTTGCTCAAAAAAAATTATAAAACTATCACAATTACTATTATATATTTAGTAATATTTTCCAATATTTTTTATTAACTAATCAAGTTAAACTCTTGGAATGTGGTATTTTCAAGTATCTTAAATATTTATTTCTTATATTTTATAATGTTTACCAAGAGGTAAGAAATATGGTTCGTTTTAATATAGAAAAATTATTAAAAAAGAAAAACAAATCTAAATATTGGTTATGTCAAAACATGAATATTACATCTAGAAACTTAAATCGTGTTATTCATGGAGAGACTTCTTCTATTTCTTTTAAATACTTAGAAGATCTTTGTAAATATTTAGACTGTTCTATTGATGAATTAATCAACATTGAAAAAGATGCTTAAATGAGACAAAAAGGCACATCCTTCTTGTCTCATATATGTTTTTCTATTTCATTGTAAATCTCTTCATGTATATCTTCTATTGTTCTAATTTCATTATCTTTTACACATTTTACTTCATACCAATTATATTTTTTAGCTACATAACAAGCTGCATGATAAGCATCTATTAAATGGTTTTTATCTCTCTCATGAATATCTTTTTTCTCTCCATGTGTAAACTTATTTTCTCTATTTTTCATTAATTCTATAGACTTTTCAACTGGCATATTTAAGAAAAATACTTCTGTTGGTATTGGTAAGCCATATAAATTAAACTCAAAGTCCCATAACCAATTTAAGAATTTTTCTCTTTCTTGCTTATCATCTATTTTACCTGCTTGATGAACCATATTAGCAGTTGTATATCTGTCTGCTAATATTATTCCTCCATTATCATAATATTCTTGGTATCCTGTTTTAAATGTTGCATATCTATCTGCTGCATAAAATGTTGATGCAATATAAGGACTCACATCTTTTGCATTCTCACCAAACTCTCCAGATAAATACATTTTAACAAGTCCTGAACTTGGACTATCATAGTTTGGAAAACTTACTACTCTAAAATCTACTCCATCTTTTTTTAATCTTTCTTGTAATTTATCAAATTGTGTTTGTTTCCCACTACCATCTGTTCCATCTATTACAAATAACTTTCCCATCTTTAGTCCTCCTACTATTATTTTCTATTTTTTATTGCACCTATATTTATTACTTATTTATTTTTATTCTCTTTACTTTCTTCTTTTTCTTCTTTATTTTTTCTATTTTTCTCTAACATTTTGTTTATAGAATTTAATATATCATCTGAATTCTCATCAAAATCGTCTTTTACTAAGTTAAACATTTTACACTCTCCTATCTTTATTTTCTTTTTATCTTTATCAAATTTATTATACTATTTATTATCTTTTAGTCAATAGAAAATATTTTATTTCTAAAACAAAAGTAAATTTTTAATAGAAAAATAGTAACTAATTATTTTTTAACTAGTTACTATTATATTTCTACATAAACTGATTTCTATTTAATCTAGTTATTTTTTCTATTGTTGCTATGTCTATTTTTTCTTTTAACATACTTTTTGCTACTCTAATTGCTTCTTGTATTCTTCCTTCTTTCTTGCCTTCTTTTTTGCCTTCCTTTTTACCTTCTTTTATTCCTTGCTCTTTTCCTTTTTCATCAGCTTTTAAAATTGTTCTTTCTCTATCTGCTCTTAATTCATTTACAAATCCTCCCATATCAATTCCTCCTTCTAATATTTTTATATATTTTTCAGCTTTTTCTTTTCCTAAGTCTTT
>CALXFC010000029.1 GCA_944387485.1 uncultured Clostridia bacterium | reverse complement strand
TTTTTCCTTCTTTGTTTTGCGTTTTGGATGCTTATATTTTTTCATTATGACCACGCACTAGCGTTTAGTACTATAGTAATAACTAGAGCGATTAATGTAATTCCTTTGTTTTCCTTTCTTTCTTTATTTTTTGAGTTTCGTTCTTTTTTCATATTTATTTTCACCTCTTCTTATGTTTTGCATCTAATTAGATGCTAATTAAATATTAGCATTCATTTGAATGCTTGTCAAGGCATTTAAATAAATGCATGGTAAAATTATTTAGAGGTTGATATAATGTATCTAAAAAGATTAAAAGATTTAAGAGAAGATAAAGATTTAAAACAAGTAAATATCGCTGAAATTTTAAAAATAACACGTCAGCAATATAGTTTATATGAACTTGGAAAACGTGATATTCCAGCAGAATATATTTGTATTCTTGCTAAATTTTATAACACTTCAACAGATTATATATTGGAATTAACAGATGAAATAAAACCATATAAGAGAAAAAAATAAAGAAGTATGTTTAATATCACATACCTCTTTTTCTTATTTAGTTATACAAAATACTGCATATAAAGGAACTGATTTAATATTGTTTTCAAAACCAAAGTTATTAGCAGAAATTCTAATTGCTAAATCTGTTTTATTTTCTTTCATGAAATAATTTAAACTTTTTGATTTTTTATTTTCGTTTGCTTTAACTTCAATTGGAATAACACCCTTAGATGTATCAATTAAGAAATCTATTTCAGCGACTTGATTTTTAGCCCAATAATATAAACTAATTTCATTTGCTTGTAATTCATTTGCTACATAATTTTCTGTAATTACACCTTTATATTGAAAATTATCATTTAATAATATTTTATTTCTAGGTATCTCAAGTAATTCTGTAAGTATTCCTGTATCACTTAAATATAGCTTAAATTTTTCTTCATCTACAAAACCTTTCAAAGGTGTCTCGAATTTGTTTACAAAATAACAAGGAATTACTAGTTTGCTCGCTATAAGCCAGTCTAAACTACTAGCATAATCTCTTTTTCTTGCATAAGGCTCTATTTTTGAAAATTGGAATTTTTTGTTTTCCTTTGCTAATTGACTTGGTATATTCCTATATATTTTTTCTATTTTTACACTTTCATAATAATTTAATGTATATTTTTTCATATCTGCAAAATATGCATCAATAATAGATTGTAATAAATTATTATTAAATTCTAAAATATTCAATTTATTTTCTACTATATTATTTACTGCTACTGGCATACCACCTGTTGCTAAAAACAATCTATAATAATTTAGTAATTTTTCATGTATAGGATTACTCATTTTTTCATTATTATCAAAACATTTTCTTATTTCTTCAATTACTTGTGAATATCCGATTGCAATTAAAAATTCTTCAAATGTCATTGGATACATATATTTTATAATTACTTTTCCAACAGGAAATGATTTTTTAAATCTTTTTAATTTTACACCTAATAAAGAACCTGCACATATTATTTTATAAGGAAATTCCGCTTCACAAAAATACTTTAAGGCTGATATTAGACTTTCTGATTCTTGTATTTCATCAAAAAATATAATTGTATTTTCTGTAATTGTATGTCTTAAATATAATTCCATCTTTCTTATTTTCTCGTCAGTATTTATTTTTTCATCAAAAATTTCTATAATTCCCTCATCATCCATTAAATTTATATAAATATAATCGCTATAATTTTTTTTACAAAATTCATCTATAATGTATGTCTTTCCTATTTGTCTTGCACCTATTACCATTAATGGCATCTTTTCATTTTCATTTTTCCATTTTTCTAATTCTTTAGAGAAATTCCTTAACATTATTTCCTCCTATATTTTTATTTCTATATTAATATTATATTACTTTTTAAGAAATTTATCAATACAATTTCACATATTTTTGTGAAATTATTTGTTTTGTTTCACATCTTCATGTGAAATCGCTTTCCTTGTTTCACATTTTTACGTGAAATTGCTTGTTTTATTTCACATTTCTATGTATTTTATATAACATCTAATAATGAAAATAACACATAAAAATTTTTATTGAATTATGTTAATTTTCGTGATATAATCGTGATGATAAATGATAGAAAAGGAGATGGATATATGGACAAAATTACAATCATAGTACCAATTTACAACGTAGAAAAATACTTATCTTTTGCACTAGATTCTGTTGTAAATCAGACATATAAAAACTTAGAAGTCCTACTAATTGATGATGGCTCAACAGATAATTCTAGTAAAATAGCAGAAGAATATGTAAAAAAAGATTCAAGATTTATTTTAATTCACCAAGAAAACCAAGGGTTATCAGGAGCAAGAAATACAGGACTCGAAAATGCTACTGGAAAATATATTATGTTTCTCGATTCTGATGATTTTTTTGACCCAAATTCTTGTGAAAGTTTATATAAATGTATAGAAGAAACAAATGCGGATTATGCTATAGGAAACTATACAAACACAAGTGAAGATGGGACAAAATGGGAAAAGCCTGTATTTCATAGAGATAAATATAAAGCATTTAGATTATCAATAAAAGATTATGAAAATTCATTTTTTATAATGAACTCTGGCGTCTGGAACAAAATTTTTAGAAAGTCTTTTTTAGACAAACTCGGTGTTCGTTTCGTAGAAAAATTACCAGCAGAAGATGCAATTTTTACTACTTATTGTTTTATTCATTCTGAAAGAGTATTTTATACTCCAGATAATGTTTATAATTATAGATTAAGAGATTCAAACTCTATTTCAACTAATTGCTCAAAAAAATATTTTTTAGGAATTAACAAAGCATACAGAATAATATATGATAATTTCAGAACTTCAAATAATTTAGAATATTATCGTTACTATTATGCAAAAAGTATGAATTATATTTTATATAGATTTATTGATACTGATTTATTAACAAATGAAGAAAGAATAGAAGTCTTAGTTAAAATGAAATGGTTTTATATGTTAAATAATGATTTAAAGATACCAACAATTATAAAATCAGTACAATATATTATAGAGTCTATAGTATCAGGAGATTATGAACAAGCTTTAAAATATTGTGATATTTTAAAACAAATAAGAAAAATAATGTCAAAAGAAGAGAGAGAAAAAATGTCAAAACCAAGTCCTAGTACATATAAGGAAATAGAAAATAAAGAAATGGATCCAGAAATAGTAAATATGAAAGAATCTTTACTAAAAGAAATGGAAAAAAGTAAAATAAAAATTTTAAGCATAGAAGATTCTATAAATAAAATACTTATAGAGAGAAAATCTGTTGCACGTTTTGGTGACGGTGAATTAGATTTAATACTTGGGAAAGATTTAGACTTCCAACCTTATAATGAGGAATTATCACATAAATTAGAAGAAATTTTAAGAAGTAAACAAGATTTTTGCTTAATAGGTATACCAGATGTAATTAATGAATTTAATAATCTTACAGAAGAAAGTGAAGTTTTTTGGATTAAAAATATGGCAAGAACCAGAAAAACATGGCTTAAATATATTAATGAAGATATGGAATATGCAACAGCTAATTTAACAAGACTTTATATTAGATATAAAGATAGATCTAATACTGGAAAATATTTCTCAATGCTTAAGCAAATATGGAAAGACCGTGACATTATAATCTGTGAAGGAGCTCAAACCAGAGTAGGTGTTGGAAATGATTTACTTTCAAAATGTAAATCTGTAAGAAGAATAATCTGTCCTTCTGAAAATGCTTTTAGTAAATATAATGAAATATTAGCTAGATTAAAACAAGAACCAAAAGACACATTAATCTTATTTGCATTAGGCCCTACGGCTACAGTACTTGCATATGATTTAGCTAAAGTTGGTTATCAAGCACTAGATATGGGACATTTTGATATTGAATATGAATGGTATAAACGAAATGCAAAAAAACAAGAAAAAATTGCTAATAAATATACAAATGAAGTATCAGGCGGAAATATTACAAATAACGTTCATGATAAAAAATATTTATCACAAATAATAGAAGATATAGAATAGGAGTAAACTCATGAATCTTATACTTATGGGAACACCCCATCACGCAAATATTGGGGACTTAGCAATAGCATATGCTGAGGAGAAAATGATAAAAGAACTCTTTCCTAATAAAAAACTATATATAATGCAAGAAGAAAAATTAGATATATGTGCAAAAAGAGTAAAAAAATATATAAAAGATGAAGATATAATCTTATTACATGGTGGCGGTAACATAGGAGACACCTATGTTACTCCTGAAAAAGGAAGAAGAGAAATTATTTTAACTTATCCTAACAACAAAATAATTATATTTCCACAAACAGCTTATTTTGAAAATCAAGAAGAATTAAATATATCTAAAAAAATATATAACTCACATAACAATTTAATAATAATGGCAAGAGAAAAAAAATCTTATAATTTTATGAAAAAACATTTTTATAATGCTAAAGTTTATTTAACACCTGATATTGTTATGAGTTTAAAAGAAACTTCATATAAAAAAAGAAATGGTGTTCTTCTAATGTTTAGAAGAGATAAAGAAAAAACACTAAAAAATGAAACATTTGATTATATTCTTGACTATATAAAAGAACATTTTGATTCTTACAAAATTAGTGATATGAACATAGGAACAAAACCTGTTAATAATATTTCTGAAAAAAAGAGAAAAGAAATATTAGGAAATAAATTCAAAGAACTTCAAAGTGCAAGACTTGTTATAACTGATAGACTACATGGAATGATATTTTCAGCAATTACTGAGACACCTTGCATAGTCTTTGATAGCCTTACACATAAAATAGTAGAATCATATGATTGGCTTGAAGACCTAGGATATATACAAATATGTGATAATATAAATAATTTAGAAAATTGTATAAAAAAAGTTACAACTTTTAGTCCTTGCATATACAACAATGAATTTGCTAAAAAAATAATTAGTAATATTTTGACAAAAGAAATTGGAGATGAAAATTAAAATGTTTAAACTAATTTATGATAAAACTCTAGATAATACTATTTTTACTAAATTTAACCTTACCCCAGTTGTAGAAGATTATTATAAGATTAATAATTTAAGTTTTTGTGTTGCAGATGGAGTAACAAGAGACAATATAAAAGGAGAAGCAACTAAATATCCAGAAACACTAGAAGAAGCAAAATACTGGGTAGAAACATATCCAAATCCTAGTGGTGCTTTTGACTCTGCAAAAATAGTATGTGAAACTTTTATTTCTGAAATTGAAAAATATTCTAATGACCAAATTTCAGAAGATATTATTATGGATGTTGCTAAAATGTGTAACAAAGCATTAAAGCCTTTAAATAATAATAGAAAAATAGATTACTTAAAAGAAGACTATTATTGTTGTGAAGCAGTTGGTGGAAAGATTATTGATAATTATTTATATTGTTTTTCTTTAGGAGACTGCCATATAACATTATTAGATGAAAACTATAATATAGTGTTTACAACGATTAATAATCATAAGCAATTTGAAGATTATTTAAATAATATATATTCAAAAACTCATGAATTTGATTGGGATAACCCTAAAGATAGAATAATGGTAAGAAAAGATTTTAGAAATAATCCATCTATGAAATATAATGGAAAAGATATATCTTATGGTGCATTTTCTGGCGAAGATACTGCAGAATATTATATAGATACATATAAAGTAGATCTATCAAACACAAAATATATATGTGCATATTCAGATGGTTGTGAACCTTTCTTTGAAAATAAAGAAACTATTAAGAATCTATTAAAAAACTTAAATACTTTAAAAAATACAGGTAAAGAAAGAACTTTAATTGTTTATGAAAAATATTAAAAAGTGGAATATATCCCACTTTTTATTTTTTAATCTTCTATTATTTCAAAAGATAAATTTTTATCATATCTTCTAAAAATCTCTGTATAAAAATCATTAAGCTCTTTTGCTATTTCTTTTCTTTCTTCTCCTCTATTATCTATATCTAGTATCATAATATTAAAAATTGTAGAATGTAAATTTAGCTTTATTCCAGCAACAATATGATAATTAGACTTTTCATAAAATTTAATTCTTCTTTTTCTAATTACTTCATCTTCTTCATTTATGCAATATTTGGGATCTTCTACCTCTAGTAGAATTCCTTTTTTATTACTAAAATTATCCTTTATTTCTTTTAATAATTTTGTTCCAATACCTTCTCCTCTAAACTCTTTAAAAACAGCAAGAAAAGTCATCATAACATAATTATTTAAAACTGCAATTATTGTATAAGCTTTTTCTATACCATTTTCTTCATAAATGTATACTTCTTCTTTTCCTTTAGTTACTCTTTTCTTAAACTTATTTAAAGAATTTCTTTCTTCTCTTGGAAAATCTTTTATAATATGTTTTCTATACAAAACCTTAAACTCTTTTAAACTAATTTTTTTAAGCATTTTTCCTCCTATTACAACTTTACTGTATTTAATACTTAATACAAAGATAAAGCAAGTTTTTAAATTAGGCAAATTAGCGTAGGGAAATTAAGGGTAGCTAATTTGCTGGTAAGCGAAGCTTAAATTTAAAAACTTGCTCTAAATCCCTGTTTAGAAAAAAGTCAGAAAATAATTAATATTTTCTAACTTTTATTTTAACTGTTTTTTTGCTCCGTCCCCAAAAACAGCATTTTGTTATTCAACTCCTAAATATTCATTATAAGAAACTTCTCTATCTATAACTTCTCCGTTTTCTTTAATATCTATAATTCTATTTGCAACAGTTTGTGTTAATTCGTGGTCATGTGATGTGAATATAATATTACCTGTAAATTTTTTCATACCCTCATTTAAAGAAGTTATACTTTCCATATCTAAATGATTTGTTGGTTCGTCAAATATTAAGAAATTAGCACCTGATAACATCATTTTAGATAACACACATCTTACCTTTTCTCCACCTGATAAAACATTCACTTTCTTTAAAGCTTCATCACCTGAAAATAACATTCTTCCTAAGAAACTTCTTACATAAGTCTCATCAGGATCTTTTGAATATTTTCTTAGCCATTCTGTAACATTTTCATCTGTTTCAAATAGATAATTATTATCTTTTGGAAAATAATCATGTGTAATTGTAGTACCCCAAACAACTTCACCTTCATCTGGTTCTAATTCTCCTGCAATAATTTGAAATAATACTGTTTTTACAAGTTCGTTATCTGCTAAAATAGCTATCTTATTTCCATCTTTCACGTCAAAAGATACATTATCTAATAATTTTACTCCATCTACTGTTTTAGAAATGTTTTTTACTTGTAAAATTTCTTTTCCTGGCTCTCTATCTGGCTTAAAATCTATGTATGGATATTTTCTATTTGAAGGTTTTATTTCTTCTAATTGAATTTTCTCTAAAGTTTTCTTTCTTGATGTAGCTTGTTTAGATTTAGAAGCATTTGCACTAAATCTTGCAATAAAGTCTTGTAATTCTTTAATTTTTTCTTCTTTCTTTTTATTTTGCTCTCTTGCTTGTTTTAATGCTAGTTGACTTGACTCATACCAGAAATCATAATTTCCTGGATATACTTTTATTTTACCAAAATCCACGTCTGCTATATGTGTACAAACTTTGTTTAAGAAATATCTATCATGTGATACAACTATTACAGTATTTTCAAAATCAATTAAAAATTCCTGTAACCAGTTAATACTTTTTACATCTAAGTCATTTGTTGGTTCATCTAGTAGTAAAACATCTGGATTTCCAAATAAGCTTTGTGCTAAAAGTACTTTTACTTTATCCTTATCTTCTATTTCTCTCATATATTTATAATGGTCTTCTGGAACTATACCTAAGTCATTTAAAAGTTTTGCTGCATCTGAGTCAGCATTCCATCCATCAAGTTCAGCAAATCTTTCTTCTAGTTTTGCCGCTTCCATACCATCTTCTTCTGAAAAATCTGGTTTTGCATATATAGCCTCTTTTTCTTTCATAATATCATATAATTCTTTATTTCCCATAATTACAGTATCTATAACAGTATAATCTTCAAAAGCATAGTGGTCTTGTTTTAATACTGATATTCTCTCACCTTTATCAATACTTACATCACCTTTACTTGGTTCAATTTCTCCTGAAAGAACTTTTAAAAAAGTAGATTTTCCAGCCCCATTTGCTCCAATAATACCATAACAATTTCCTTTTCCAAATGCTATATTCACATCTTCAAATAATACTCTTTTGCCAAATCTTACGGTAACATTATTTGTTACTAACATTTTTCTTCCTCCTAAATTTTTATCTTTGGTATTATACAATATTTTCCTATTTTTTTCAAGTGATAAATTTAGGGACAGGTCTTTTTTGTTCCATTTTTCCATTAACTGGTAAAATGGAACTTTTAAAGCCTGTCCCCTTTTGTTCCGCTAATCATCAAACAATAATTTTATTCCCCATAATCCTGATATTCCTACTAATCCATATACAATTCTAGAGATTATTGTCATATCACCAAATAATGTTGCTACTAAGTCAAAATTGAATAATGCAATTAATCCCCAGTTTAAAGCACCAATTATAATCAATACTAACGCAATTTTATCAATAACTTTCATTTTTTCCTCCTTTAGCTTAAATTTTCACTATCTTTATTATATGAAAATTTTTTTAATTTATTCAATTTGTTGTGTTTTTTTATTTTTTGTGATATTTTGTAATAAAGAATTAGAGGTGATTATTTTGAGAAGAGATTCTAAGCGTACACGTAATAGAAGAAAAAAAAGAAATAGCGATATTGATTATCCTAAAGCACGCAAAATTCTAGTAAGCATGGTTCTTTGTTTATTTGTTATCTTTGTTATAATCGCTATTTTTTATTATTTTAAAAATAAAGCTGATTATCAAAATTTAGTCGAAACTTCAAAGCAAGAGATTGAAAATGAAAACCAAGAAAATCAAAATGACTCTCAAGAAAAGGAAGAAGAACCAACAGATGTAACATTTACCTTAACTGCTATTGGTGATATTATGTGTCACAATACTCAATATAATGATGCATATAATAAAGATACAGACACATACGATTTTTCTTACGTTTTTGATGACATTAGTCTTTATACAAAAACTGCAGATATATGTGTTGGAAACTTAGAAACAACTTTTGCAGGTGAAGAAGTAGGATATAGTAGTTATCCAACTTTTAACACTCCTGATGAACTCGCTTATGATTTAAAGGATTTAGGAGTTGATGTACTTTCTACAGCAGGTAATCATGCATTAGACAAAGGTTTTGATGGTTTATCTAGGACAATAGATACATTAAATGCTGCAGATATTTCTCATCTTGGAACATATAAATCAGAAGAAGAACAAAACAAAACTTTAATTAAATATGTAAAAGGAATTAAAATTGCATTTGTAAATTATACTTACGGAACTAATGGAATTGCCATTCCTTCTGATAAACCTTTTTGTGTTAATTTAATCGACGAAGATTTAATGAAAAAACAAATTGAAAGTGCTAAGGAAGAAAATCCAGATATAATAATTGCTTGCATGCATTGGGGAAATGAATATAAAACCACTCAAAATTCTACTCAAGAAGAATTAGCAGACTTTTTATTTCAAAATGGTGTAGACATTATTTTAGGAACACATCCTCATGTATTAGAGCCTATGGAAAAAAGGACTGTTACTTTAGAGGACGGATCTACAAAAGATGGTTTTGTAATTTATTCTTTAGGTAATTTTATAGCTGATCAAAATGCTGAATATACAAGAGATTCAATTATTTTAAATATTGATATAACAAAACATACAGATGGAACAATTACTATTGATAATTATGATTATATTCCTATTTATATGTATAAAGATACTACTAAAACTAAACAAAAAATGAAATTATTAGATATTAATAAAACAATTTATAATTATGAAAATTACATAGATACTTCAATTAGCGAGACACTTTACAACACTTTAAAAAGTGAATTATCAAAAATTCAAAAAATCTTAGGAGAATAGAAAAAGAAAATGGAGTTGTTCCATTTTCTTTTTTAATCTAACATATTTCTTCTCTTTAACCACCAAGAAACTAATAATGTAAGTACTACAGATATAGCAATCATTATAATAAATCCAAATGGACTATCTTGTAATGGCAAACCTACATTCATTCCCCAAAAACTAGAAATCATTGTTGGTATAGCTAGTATAATTGTTATAGATGTTAGTGTTTTCATAACACCATTTAGATTATTTGAAATAATTGATGCGTATGCATCCATTGTTCCATTTAAAATATTTGTGTATATTTGTGCCATCTCTATTGCCTGCTTGTTTTCTGTGATTGCATCTTCTAGTATTTCACTATCTTCTTCATATAGTTTAACTATTTTTCCTCTCAAAGTTTTCTCCATTACTAGTTCATTTGATTTTAATGATGTTGTAAAATATACTAATCCTTTTTCTAAGTTTAGTAATTTTAAAAGTTCTTTATTCCTCATAGAATTTTTTAATATATATTCTGCAATTTCTGTTTCTTTATTTATTTGTTTTAGATAATTCAAGTAAAAAGATGAATTTAAATATAATATTTGAAAAATAAATCTTGTTTTCTTATATGTTTGGAAATTCTTTATTTTTCTTTTTTCAAAACTGTCAATTATTTTATTTTTTCTAAGTGATACTGTTATAAAAAAATCATCCCTTACAACAATCATTCCTAAAGGCATTGTTGCATATATTTCGTTTTCTTCTCCTTTTTCTATTATTGGAACATCTACTACAAAAAGTGTTGTATTGTCGTCATCTTCTTGATCAATTCTAGCCTTTTCTTCATAGTCCAAAGCATCTCTTATAAAGTCTTCTTGTATATTTATACTTTCACAAACTTTTTTTATTTCATTCTCCGACGGATTCACTAAATTAATCCATGAGCCTTTTCTAAATTCTTTTATTTCTTGGAACTCATTTGTTTCCATATCTGTATTATATATCTTTAGCAAATCCATCACCCCTTTTATTTTTTCTCCAACACTATTATTTTAGTATGTTTCGGGCGTTTTGTCAATATTATTTTTCGTTTTTCAACTTGTTTAAATCCCCTTTTAATGGAATTACTCCCCATCCCTTTAACTCATCTAAATATGGTTCATACAAATCGTTTAGTACATATACTTTCTTTTGTTTATAAAAGGCCATAGCAATTTCAGCAAATGTATTAGGTCCTATATAGTTTTCTATGCCATTTTTAGGTTCATTAACAGCAAGTAGTATGTCTGTTTCATCTTTACATATTTCATCAAAATGTCTCATTGAATGCTCTCTTTTTTCCATATGAACTATGAATTCTCTTGGTACTACTACTTCATAGCCTTTAGATTCCAATTCCTTTGCTACTTCAAATACACTTTCTTTTACTTTGCTACTTCCACTTAATACTATCCTCATTTGTTCTTTCCTTCTTTTATTTTTTCTTAGTTATATTTTATATTTTTATAAGAAAAATATCAATAGAAAAACAAAAAATTTCCTATGTTAATACAGGAAATTTCTTATGGTGACTCTTCTCGGCTTCGAACCGAGGACCTCCAGATTAAAAGTCATACGGGCTAACAAAATCAACGTTCTTGGTTTTTTTCTTACTCTCGCAACGGTTTGTTTGGGTTTGTTTTTTATTGACAAATAAAATCAATAAGAGACAATGTATGATTCGTCTTTTTTTATTTTATATTATATTATTCAAATTTAGACCTTATTATAAGCGAATCATTCCACTTTTGTCAAGTAAAAAAATAAGCACTTTCAAAAAAACTTAAAAGTGCCTATTGGTGGGCTATCGGGGACTCGAACCCCGGGTCTTCTGATTAAGAGTCAGCTGCTTTACCAACTAAGCTAATAGCCCGTTTCAACGATTTTTATTATACTACTAATATAATATCTTTGTCAATAGTTTTACAATTTTTATTCAACGTTTGCAGTAGTCAAATTCTACTAATCACTTCTTTTTTAGAAACGATAAAATAGAGGCAATCACTTAATATTATGAGTCTTCTGGATTTGATTTTAAAACAGAGAATGACGTACTTTCCTTTTTAGGGGTATAAAATAAAACAAACAATAAAAACTATTGCTTGTTAGAATTCTACTTTATACCTTTAAAATATGTATATCTTTTATAAAAGATTATACTTATAGCTAATACTAAAATTGATATTGCAATTATTCCCTGCTTTAAACCCGCTTTTGGTAGTTTTGTTGGTGCTACTGTTTTGTCATTATTTTTATTATTATTTTGTGTTGGTTTTTCATCTTCAACTGGCTTCTGCTCCTCTTGTGGGTTATCTTCTTCATCTTGATTTAGATTTTGGTTTTGTCCTTGATTTTGTGAAAGATATTGATAATTCATATTTTCTAGCCTATAAGCATATATTGTTTTCTCATTTGGAAACTTTGAATATGTTACTTTTGCATAAGCAAGTACATAAGCGGTATTTCCTGTTGGGTCATCATATATCATTTTTCTAGTATTTTGTCCATTCTCACTAACGACTTCTAACTCTTTCCAATTATTGTCGTTATATTGTGGAAACTTGCTTTGTATTTCTTGAATCTTATTAGTACATAATTGATTATATTCGTCAATTAAAACATTGACTTGTGCTATTGTTACATCTGAATTTTCTTTTTGCGAAAGTACCATTTGCTCTTCTATATATGAGGCTTTGGCACTTAGTTCACTGCTTGCCTTATCCATCATTTGCAAAATTTCTTTTGCCTTTGTATAATCTAATGGTACGACTTGATACAAATATTCGTCAAATTGCAATACGTCTGCTCCGAAACTCATTTCCCAATGTGTGTTATTTCCCATATTTGGAATATTAGAAGTCATGGAAAAAATATTTATACTACTCGTTCCAGTTCCCATTGAAACGGTTGTATTCTTATTTATATCAAAGGCTTTCATTTCTTTAAAATCTTCGACAACTTCATCATCAGCCAAAACACTTGTGCTTAACATTATGCTAAAAATAAACATTACACAAATAATAATTCTTAATTTCTTCATTTGCTTTTCCACCTTCCTATTTCCGGCTAAATTTTATCATAGCGTTTTGCTTTTTGCAACACTTTTAATTCAAAATATGAAACAAGGTATCTGTCAAATAAATGTAGGCAATTTTTTATATTTTGCCTACATTTATTTTACACTAACTTTATATTGGCCTTACTCCTTTTTTCTTTTATGCTGCTGGTTTTTCCTCTGTTACTTGTTCATTTTCTGTTGTTTCTGGTTTCTCTACCACGGGGGTCTCTGGTTCTGGTGTTGTTGTCGTAGTATCTGTCTTTTCTTCTTGTTGCTGCACTTGTGGAGTATTAACAACTGCTCCTGTTCCTCTTCTTACTATTCTTGTCATTGCATTGTATGTATCTCTTGAAAGTAATTCTGTTGAAATAAGTTTTCCATTTAAGTATTTAGAAATATATGTTTCAGTTATTAAACCATTTGTTCCTTTTTGTTTAACTACTTCTGTTCCTTGAGGTAATGTACTATCATCTATATATTGTGTTGAATATGGTATAGTTGATATCGTTTTTGGAGTAAACTTAAATGTATATTCTTCCTCTTCTTTAATTCCATAAATTGATATTGTGGCAATTCCTGCATTTGTTGTTGCAACTATTCTTATAGGATATTTTCTTGTATTTTTAAACTTAAAATCTGTTGAACCATAAACTACTGTTGCATCTCTTCCTGCTTCTACATATGAAGTTACAAATTGATGGTTTCTTCTTTCAACAATTTCTAAATTTGCATATAATACTGCATTATATAATGTTGAAGATATTTGACAAATGCCTCCTCCTAAGCCATCTACAACTTGACCAGCTTCATAAATTTTAGCGTTTTTATATCCTGCTGATACTGTTCTTTCACCAACTACTTTATTGTATGAAAATGTTTCTCCAGCTAAAAGTACTGTTCCATTAATTTTTTGACATGCAAGTCTCAAATTAGTTGTTCTATCAACATCACTTACATCATATCTTGTTGTAAATGTTCCTAGTAAATCTGGAAAAGCTTCTTCTCCTAATTCATCTATTGTTACTTCAGGCTCTGTAATTATTAATGGTATTACATACTCTTCTTTATCCTCTTTTAGCATCTCTCTTGCTGCTTCTACATCAAAGTCTATTCCTTCAACTTCTGGATGCACTTCGAAAGGCTCTTTTACTATATACGCATTTTGTGCTTCTTTATAAACTTCTTCATGAATTTTATCAATATCTATTGAATCTGGCTCTTTATTTACAACTGGCATATCTATTACATCATAACTTGCATTTGCATCATTTAATACTTCTTCTATTTGCTCTAACAATTTATCTGTGTCAATCTTTATTCCCGCTTTTCCTTTTGAAATAATTAATTCATCTTCCTCTATAGAATAACTAGATTCAATAACAACATCAGGTAAACTAATATTCATATCTTCTATTGTTTGTTTTGTTACTTCTTCATTTAAAGTCATCTCTAAAGGAATATCTTTATTAGAAATCATTGCAAATAGTATATTATAATTATTTACAAATATATTTGAATCTTTTCCAATTGAATAAGCATCTTCTATTGCTTCGTCTATTTTATAATTTACTTCCATTAAAACAGGACTTATTGTTGTTTGATATTCTCCATGTTTTAATGGTATTTCTTTTTCTTTTTTCTCATTATAAATAGATTCTATTTTGGATTTTGCTTCCTCTTTTGACAATCCTGAAACATCAACTCCTGCAATTGAAATTCCACTTATAATATTGTTATTTCCTACATTTATTAATGCAAATATTGTAGAAACAAATAAACCAATTATAATAAGAACAGCTATTATAATAGCAATAATTATATACTTTTTTTTACTTTTCTTTTTAGTTTCATTTTCCATTTTATTCATTTCTTTTTTTTGTTTTTTTGGTTTTTCTTCAGATTTTTTAAATTTAGTCTCTTCTTCTTTCTTGTTGTTTTTTACTTCTTTTTTCTCCTTTTTATTATCTTTTTCCGTTGGATTAACATCTTCCTTTTTCTTATCCATAATTTTTTCTCCCATAAATATCCCCTTCTCTATTTTACTACTATCTATATTACCATAATTCAACTTTTTTTACAATGTTTTTTTGTTTTTTTGAAACATTCTAATTATAGCTATTTAGCCTTATATTTTTATATTTAGATTAACTAATTTTATTTTGTTACACAATTGTAATAAAAACGTAAAGAAAATTTTTAAAAAAATACTTGAACATTGTAGAAATTAATATTATAATGTTAGCAGCAAAAGATAAAAAGGGAGAGAAATTAAATGGAATTATCAAAAAATATATTCTTTAATACGGACAAATTAATTGAAAATAGTAAAGTTAAAATCTCATATTTAGGGAAATTATATCAAGACAATTCTGATGAAGTGTCTATTCATTATGGATTTGGCTTAAATTGGGATAATGTTAATGATATAAAAATGGAAAAAACAGATTTAGGATTTCAAGCTGAAATTCAATTACTAGAAGGTGATACTTTTAATTTCTGTTTTAAAAACGGAAATGAAGAATGGGATAACAACAATGGACAAAATTATGTGTTTCCATTAGAAAAGGTTCAAACTGAACTAGTTGTTTTAGATGACGAACCTGTATCTTTAGGATCTGCAAGAAAATTAAGAAGATCTTATTTGTGGAGCAAAAAAGTTCGTTTAGCTGTTTATAAAATAATTACTTATTTACCAAAGCTAATTTCGAAAAATTATAAAAGAAAATTAAAAGAAAATTAATATAAGAGATACTTTAAAGTATCTCTTTTTTAAGTTATAATCCATCCTCCATTTATTGAAATTACTTGACCTGTTGTGTATTTATCTTCTATTAACCACTCTACACATTTCGATATGTCTGAAGCTTCTCCTATTGTTCCTAATGGTATTTCCTCCTTTATTTCTTCTATTTCTTCTTTAGAAAATTTTTCATTCATTTTTGTATAAATCATTCCTGGTGCTATTGAATTAACCCTTATATTTGATGGTCCAAGTTCTTTTGCTAATGCTTTAGTTAAACCATCTAATCCTGCTTTAGATACTGAATAAATAACTTCTAAAGAGCCTCCTACTACTCCCCATGCAGATGACATATTAATAATCAATCCATTTTTATTATGAATCATATTAGGAATAACTTCTTGTGACATTGCAAATGCTGAATATAAATTTGTATTTATAATTTTATTCCAATCTTCATCTGTTTCATCTGTAAATAATTTATATTCTGAAATTCCTGCATTGTTTATTAAAATATCTATTTTTCCATATTTATTTAATGTAAACTCTGCCAATTTTCTAGCTTCTTCTCTTTTAGAGACATCTGCTTTTACTATGTCTATTTCTTGTCCCTCTTTTCTTAATTCTTCTTGTAATTCTTCCGCTTCTTTTTGTGATTTATTATAATTTGCTATAACTTTTAATCCTTTTTTTGCTAATCTTTTAGCAATTTCTCTTCCTATACCTCTTGATGCACCTGTTACTATTACAACTTTTTCCATTATATCCTCCTTGAATCCTTAAAACAAGCTAATATTATTTATTTTCCAACTAATATAATAGCATAAATTATAGAATTTATCAATTATATGGATTCTAAAATCTTTTAAGTTTTTATTAGAATTTATTTGAAAAATTTATTAAAGTATGATATTGTTTATTAGGAAATTTAAAACACTATAGAAAGAAAGGATTGTATTATGGAAAGAGTAGTAAATGAAGAAAAAAGAAAAAAATTTGTAGAATTTGCAGGAAAAAGAGTAAATAATGTGTTACATGATATTCAAATTTTAGAACCTATGGCAAGAAGTAATTCTTATGATTTTACAAGAAAAGATGTTGAAGATATGTTTAGTGCTATGCAAGAAACATTAAATGAAGCAAAGGAAGAATTTGAGAAAAAATTTGATGAAAAAGCAAGAGCAGAAAAAAAGGTATTTTCTTTTTCAGAGGAAATAGTAACAGAAGAAATTCCTGATAATTCTGATAATTTAAATATTGAATTAGATTCAAATACAAATAATAATATTAATTTTGAATAATACAAAGCCCTAGTAAAACTAGGGCATATTTATTATCCAGTTACTAATATTTTATAATTATAATATCTTTTAGCTCCATTACATAAAAAACTAATTTTATAACTTACATAGCTTCCAACTGGTGTGTCTTGCTTCGTATTAAAAGTAATTTGTGCAGTTAGTGTTACACTTTCTCCGCTTCTTACTGTCGTTGTAGACAAGCTGGCACTTTGTGGAGTTATTAGATTTCCTGAATCTTCTTCCATATATACATTGTTATCTCCTTCTAACATTCCATCTGTAAAAGTATATTCAGAATTATTTTGAATTGTAAATGAAATTGTTACATTTACTGTTCTAGATGAAATAATTCCTAAAATTCCATCTGCCTTATTTGCATTTACTATTTGCGTTGTTACTGTGTTTCCCTCCTGTACATCTTTATCAACTGTAAAAATGTCAAAATTCGTAAACAGTCCACTTACCTCAAAACTTGTATTTGTAGATAATCTATCTGAATTATTATCTGGCTTTACAATTTCTATTGGAAGTTCTGGTTCTAGATATTCTCCTACTATTGTTCCATTTATATATAAATTAGTTTGCCATAAAGAATAAGAAGTAGACATTAATATTATTATAATTAATAAAATTAATAATATATACCAAGTTTTAAAAGCTTTTTTTCTTCTTTTTATCTTGTATTTCATGTCTCCTCCTTATTAAATTTATCCTTTTAAAATATATCTATATATCGTACTACCTGTCATTACACTAAACCATGCTTCTTGTTTTTCATTATCAAAATAATATAAAATTGGTTTAAACAATTCTTCAGATACTTTAAATATTTCTCCAAAATCTTTAACATATACAATATTTTCTGGATTATCATGTGGTCTTGTACTAACTTGAACAATTTTATCTTGGCAAATTTTTAATATTCTATTTAGTTCTTGCCTAAATTCATTTCTAACTCTATTTGTAGCTTTAGATTTCATTAAATATCTTAATACTCCAATTGAAGCAATTATTAGAATTATATCTAATATGATTATTACTATATTTCTTGTTCCACTTACACTATATTCATTTGAAATATATTCTTTATCTTCTTTATTATTTTCTCCTGTGATTTTAGTTGTTTTTTCTGCTAAATCAACTTGAATTGTTGGTTCATAGTCTACATCTATTTCTTTTTCTTCTACAATAGTTTGTATATTTACTTTTAAAATAACTGTATAATTTGCAGAAATTGACATACCAAGTTCTTGTTCAAATTCTTTTAGTAAATTATTTTCATCTTTTAAATCTAAATTTAAAGTTTCATTAATATCTATTTTGCTATCTGTAATTTCTTTTGTTTGTTCTTCTAAAAGTGTCTCTTCTTTATCTATTATTTTTTGTTCTTCTCCGTCTTTTGTATAAATTACTTGTAATTTTCCTATTACTGAATAACTATATTTTAAATCTGATTCTTTATCTGCTAAATATTCATAATTTATATTTAAATCAGTTGTATCTATTAAATCTGTAACATATACAATTGATTCATCTTTTTGCTCATCTTGTTCTATATATTTATTGTTAATTAGATTTACATTATAATCATAATTAAATTTATTTGTATAATTATATATTTCCTTTGTTCTTGTTTTTATATTTTCGTTTGACACGTTTTGCATAAGACTAATAAAAGAGGTAACTAAAAGAACAATAGAAATAATACTACCAATATATTTTGTTGATTTACGTATTCTATTTTTTTGCTTTGTTCTCATATTTACCTCCTTTCTTAATAATTTATTCATTTCCTGTTTCTACTTCTATATATTGTTCATTTTCTTGAACAATATGTAACCATATTGCAGGATATCCCAGATATCTTATCTTAAATATAACTTTTCCAATTAATTGATTTTCTCTTACTTCTTCTTTATCTGGTGCATTATTGCTATCACCTTTTGTTACAAAATAAAATTCACCATTTCTTTGTGTTTTTTCTATAATCCTATGTACTATAGTATATCCTTCCATTTGATATTCAATTATATCTCCTACATTAACATCATTTGCGTTACATTTTTGTATAATTGCAATATCTCCTACATATAATTCATCTTCCATACTACCTGATGCAATTGCTATTGGCTTTATTGGGAATATTCCAATTGCAAACCATATTGCAAGTATTATTGCTACTACAAGTGGTATTATATTTCTTGGGTTTGAGTTTATAATATTTTCTCTATTTTTAAATATATCTAATTTGTTTTTTACATATCTTATATATAAAAATAAGATTACTGGTATCGTCGTATCTATTATAGCTGTCATAACCCATGGTGCATTTGGTAATATTGGAGATATCCAATAATAAAGATTTGTAACTAATTGATATATAACAGAAGCTATATATGTTCCATTTAATGCAATATAAGAGAATAATACATTTTTAGCTATATTTGGAATTATTGATTGTATAAAATATTTAACAATAGAAAATACTGTTATATTTGTTCCTATAAATCTAGTAAATTCTATATCTATTATCACATATATAACAGTTATCATTATTGCTATTTTCTTTTTATCTTTTTCGTATGTATTATTTATTAATTTATATCTAACAAATTCTTTTGCTACCAATACTGTTCCAAATATCCACAAGTTATTTAATAATCCAATAGGTGTCGTATTATATGGATTTTGTCCAAATGTTACAAATAATCCTGATAACATATATACAATAATAAATACTAATGTTGCAATTATTGTATATTCCATAATTTCTTTTTTAAATTTTCTGTTTTCAAAATTCTTACCTAGTAAATTATGTAATAATACTGATAATCCTATCCAAAAAATTGGATTTATTATATATAAATATATTATATTTATATCTCTTACTAGTTTTACACTTCCTAATAATCCAAAAAATAATATAATTAAACATATAACAATAGTTGCAGTCTTTGATTTTTGCATAACTTTCCTCTTTTTTTACAATACTAACTAGAGTAAATTAGGATTTTCCTTAGGCAATAAATGTTAGTATAAACTTTTAGTAGGGAAAATTTGATAAAAAAATTGAATAAGAGATACCAATTTGATAGAATATTTTTA
>CALXFC010000028.1 GCA_944387485.1 uncultured Clostridia bacterium | reverse complement strand
TATGCAAGAGAAAATAAAGTTCCATTTTTAGGAATATGTCTTGGTATGCAAATGGCAGTTGTAGAATTTGCAAGAGATGTATTAGGATTAAAAGATGCAAATTCAGCAGAATTTGATGAAAACACTAAAAATCCAGTAATACACATTATGGAAGAACAAAAGAAAGTAGATAAAAAAGGTGGAACAATGAGACTAGGAGCATATCCTTGTATAATTAAAGAAGGAAGCTTAGCAAGTAAAATATATGGTAAAAAAGAAATATCAGAAAGACATAGACATAGATACGAATTTAACAATGATTATAGAGAAAAATTGGAAGAAGCAGGTCTAACAGTTTCTGGAACATCACCAGATGGTAATTTAGTAGAAATTGTAGAAATAAAAGAACATCCATATTTTATAGCAGGACAATTTCATCCAGAACTAAAATCAAGACCAAACCGCCCAGCACCTTTATTTGTAGGTTTAGTAAAAGCTTGTGTTGATAACAGAAAATAGAAATTTTAAAAAATTTTAAAATACTATTGACAAAAATGGAAAAAACCTTTATAATCTATAATTGTCAGGAGGAAATGCAGGTGTAGTTCAATGGTAGAACCTCAGCCTTCCAAGCTGATGACGTGGGTTCGATTCCCACTACCTGCTCCAAAAATCCTGACAATTAACTTTATATGCAGGTGTAGTTCAATGGTAGAACCTCAGCCTTCCAAGCTGATGACGTGAGTTCGATTCTCACTACCTGCTCCAAAAATTACTCTCACAAAATTCTAAAACTATTCATTTTAAACAATTTTAGAATTTAGTGGGAGTATATTTTTTTGATAAGTCAATTCAAGAAGGATTATCCCAAAAAATTAGCTTACTCACTTTTTTAATTTAAAAAGAAAAGAGTGGTTGCAATGAACCACTCATAAAGTCTTCTATTTTGCAGGTACTAATATCTAAGATATCGCACTGCTAAGTTCTAACTTTATTATAATATATAATATGCATATTTGTCAAATATTATACCAATTATTTTATAAAGAGTTCTTTAATTTTTGAGTCAATTAAGTCTAAAGTATTATCTGAAATTCTTAAGTTAGCCAAAATATCAGAAGATGTTTTTGGGTCATATATTCTTTGCTTACTAATCGTTGTAATTTGAGATACTAGAGCAATACTTCCTTTTTTCATCTTTGAAATTTCTTTTTCTATTTTTTTATATACTTAAAAGCAGTATTAAATTGTTCTACCTTTTCAGCAGGTAATTTCCATATATCTTCATATTCTTCAGATAATTTTTTAGACATATTATCACATATTTTATTTAGAGTAATATATATTTCATTTCCTAAATTGAGAGTGGATTTATTATACTTTTTATTTTCTTTTATGGAAGTTAATGGAATTACAGTTAGAGTTCCTGATGATAGTGCATTACTTTTATCTAAAACAATGCAGTAATGTAGGCCACCCTCCTCGTTTCCAATATTAAATCCTAAATTAGCTTTTATTATACTTCCACGCTTATATTTTTTTAAAAGTTTAGGATTAAAATTCTCTTCTGCTAGATTATATTTAGCAAAATCTTCAAACCAATAAGATAATAAATTAGCTTTTTTAAAATTATTATTTTCTATGTGATAAGTTAGCAATGAATCTAATCGATTTAAGGCTAATTGCTTATGAGCAATAGTATTTATATATTCAGTTTTATTTTCTATAATTTCTTTTTCTTCCAACAATATCACTCCTAAAACAATACATTACACCAAAACATTTGTTTGATTATATAATATTTATTCTTAAATGTCAATTGATTTACAGAAAATATATTAAAAATAATTGAAGTAAAAACAAAAAAATATTGTATAAAGTACTAATATACTTGTAAAATTTTGTGAATTAGTGTAAAATACGTTTAGATTGTAAATAATAATTAGGAGTGATTAAATAATGCGATTCGTAACAGATGAAGAATCAAAAAAACAGTATAAAGAATTTTTAGAAAATCATGAAAGATGTAACTTTCAACAATCATTAGAATGGGCAGAAGTAAAAAAGCCAAACTGGAAACCAGAAGTAATATTAGCAGAAGATGAAGACGGAAATATAATAGGTTCAATATGTGTATGGATTCGTAAAATGCCTATATTTGGAAATATGATATATTCACCAAGAGGACCTGTATGTGATATACATGATATAGCAGTTATGAAGCAATTAACAGATGGAATAAAAGAATTAGGGAAAAAATATAATGCATTTGTCTTTAGAAATGAACCAGATATATTAAGTTCAGATGAAACATATAGAGAAGTAGTAACAAATTTAGGATATAAAATAAAAGATGATGCAAAAGACTTTAAAGATGAAATTCAACCAAGATATGTATTTAGATTAGACATAAAAGGAAAAACAGAAGAAGAAGTAATGGCAGGATTTAAACAAAAATGGAGATATAATGTACGTTTAGCAACAAGAAAAGGAGTAACAGTAAAAGAAGGAACAAAAGAAGATTTAAAAGATTTCCATAGAATAATGGTAGAAACAGGAAAAAGAGATGGATTTATAATAAGACCATTAGAATATTTTGAAAAAATGTATGATTGTTTAGGAGATCATATGAAAGTATTAATGGCGTATTATGATGGAAAACCAATATCAGGAGTAATTCCAATTTTTTATGGAAATAAAACTTGGTATTTATATGGTGCAAGTAGTAATGAACATAGAAACCTTATGCCAAACTATTTATTACAATGGGAAATGATAAAAATGGCAATTGCAAGAGGTGATGATGTTTATGACTTTAGAGGAGTATCTGGAGTAGTAGACAAAAATCATCCACAATATGGTTTATATAGATTTAAACAAGGATTTGGAGCAACATTTACAGAGTTCATAGGAGAAGTATATCTTCCATTTAAACCAATGACTTATAAATTGTATAAATTTTCAGAGAAAGCATTTAGGACATTAAGACAAATAAAAAGAAAATTATCTAAATAAAGGAGTAAAGTATTGAATACTTTAGTAATTAAAAAGGATGATTTAAGAGATAATATAGAAAAAATAAAAGAGTTTGCATTAAAGAGTGGACAAGATGATAAAGGGAACCCATTAAAAATAATTGCAGTAGTAAAAGCTAATGGATATGGATTAGGAATAGTAGAATATACAAAGTTTTTAGTAGAAAATGGAATAACAAGTTTTGCAGTATCAACAAAAGAAGAGGCAATTGCTTTAAGAAAAGCCGGGATAAAAGAAGAAATATTAATGTTATCAGCATGCAATATAGAAGATGAACTAAAAGAATTAATAGATAACAATATAATATTAACACTTAGTTCTAAAGAAGATGCAGAAGCAATTGATAAATTAGGAGAACAATTAGATAGAAAAATAAAAGTACATCTAAAAATTGATACAGGTTTTGGTAGATATGGTTTTATCTATTCAAAAAGAGATGAATTAGTAGAAACTATAAAAAGTTTAAAAAATGTAGAAATAGAAGGAACTTATACACATTTTTCAGTAAGTTTTTTTAATGAAAAATATACAAAATTACAATTTGAAAGATTTATAAATGTAATAGAAGTATTAAAAATGAATGAAATAAATCCAGGAATTTTACATGTATGTAACTCAGCAGCATTTTTGAAATATCCAATTATGCATTTAAATGCTGTAAGAATCGGTTCTGCGTTTTTAGGAAGATTATCATTTAAAGACTATTTAGGATTAAAGAAAATAGCAAATTTAGAAAGTAGAGTAACAGAGATAAAAGAATTACCCAAAGGATTTAATATAGGATATTCTAATTCATATAAGACAAAAAGAAAGACAGAAATTGCAATTGTACCATGTGGATATATGTCAGGCTTTAATGTAAAAGCAGAAGATGATTTATTCAGATTTGTAGATAAATTAAGATTTTTAAAAAATGATATAAAAAACTTATTTAAAAAAGAAGCATTGTTTGTTAAAATAAATAATGAAAATTATAAAATTTTAGGACGAGTTGGAGCATATCATATTGTTATAGATATAACAGGTAAAAAAGTAAAAATTGGTGATAAAGTAGAATTAGAAGTAAATCCAAAATTTGTAGATTCTAGCATAAGAAGGGAGTACAGATAAATGGAAAATGATAAGAAAACAGAAGATGTAAAAAAAGAAAATCCACAAAATAATAATGAAAATGAATTAAATATGGGATTTTTCAAAAAAGTGAAATATTCAATTGTAAATATTGAAAAATATCCTAATATGTCAGCTCAAGGATTAGGAAAAGCAATAAGCTATCTTGCAAAAATAATTTTGATACTTGCAGTAGTATTTTGTTTAGGTATTGTATATCAAACACATAATTTAGTTAGAGAAGGCGTAGATTATCTACAAAACAGTTTTCCAGAATTTACTTATAAAGATGGAACATTAAATGTTGAATCAGAAGATAAAATAACGATATCATCAGAAGATTCAGTTGCAGGAGAGACAATTATTGATACAAAGACAGAGGATGAAACTGTAATTAATCAGTATATTAACCAAGTTACAAATGAAGGCGGAGGAATTATAGTATTAAAAGATAGAGTAATTGTAAAAAATGCACTTGTTGCAGGAACGGTTAGCTATTCATATACTGATATTTCAGATGCAACAGGAGTTACAGAATTTAATAAACAAGATGTAATAAATTTTGCTAATAGCGGAAAAATTGCAACATTATATATAAGCATATTTTTAACAATATTTATGTATGTATTTATAATGTATTTTCTAAGTACACTTTCAAATGCAATACTTTTAAGTTTCTTTGGATTTTTTACAGCATGGCTTGCAAAAATTAAAATGAGATATGTGGCGATATTTAATATGTCAGTATATGCACTAACATTGTCAACTATATTAAATATTTTATATATTGCAGTAAATATATTTATACCATTTGAAATGGAATATTTCCAAGTAATGTATGTAGCAGTAGCGGCTATATACTTAGTTGCAGCAATATTTATATTAAAAAGTGAATTTGTAAAAAAACAAATGGAATTAATGAAAATAGTAGAAGCACAGGAATTAATTAAGAAGCAAATGGAAGAAAAAGAAAGAGAAGAGAAAGATAAAAGAGAACGAGAGGAACAAAAGAAGAAAGAAAGAGAAAAAGAGAAGAAAGAAAAAGAAGAAAAAAATGACAATGAAGGTGAAGAGCCACAAGGTTCTGGAGCATAAAAAAGCGTAGTAAGGAGGAAAAATGAGTAAGGAAAGAGAAAATAATAAAAATAAAGAAAAGAACAAAAGAGATGGATTAGTATTAATTCTAGTGCTACTTATTCTTTTAGCAGTATTAATAGGATTAACAGTATATTTAATGAAAAATAATTCAAATAAAGAGGAAAACACTTTAGCATACACAGATTTAATCCATGAAATTAATAATACTAATGTAGAAAGTGTAGAATTAACAACAGGTAGTAGTTCAGCAAAAGTAAAGTTAAAAAATGAAGAAGAAGAAAAAACAGTAGTTATACCAAATGAAGAAAGTTTTATGGACTTATTACAAACTAAAGTTGAAGAGGGTAATGAAATAGAGTTAATCCAAAAACCAAAAAGCTTTATATCACAAATACCAAGCGTGGTTCTTTCTCTTTTACCAACAGCTATTATGCTTGCATTATTTATAATGTTATTCAAAATGCAAGGAATTGGTGAAAAAGGAAAAGTATATGATGATACAGAAAGAAAAACAAAAGTAAGATTTGATGATGTTGCAGGTTTAGATGAAGAAAAACAAGAAATGATGGAAATTGTTGATTTCTTAAAAAGACCAGAAAAATATACAAAAATGGGAGCAAGAGTGCCAAAAGGAGTATTACTTTATGGAAAACCTGGAACAGGAAAAACTTTAATTGCAAAAGCAATTGCAGGTGAAGCAGATGTACCATTTATTTCAATGAGTGGTTCAGAATTTATAGAAATGTTTGCAGGACTTGGAGCATCACGTGTTAGAAAATTATTTGAAAAAGCAAGAAAATTAGCTCCTTGTATAGTCTTTATTGATGAAATAGATGCAATAGGTTCTAGAAGAACATCAAATAGTGGAGCAGAAACTGAAAATAATCAAACATTAAATCAATTGTTAGTAGAAATGGATGGATTTGGTTCTGAAGAAACAATAATAGTACTAGCTGCAACTAATAGACCAGAAATGCTAGATAAGGCTTTACTTAGACCAGGTAGATTTGATAGAAGAATAACAATACCAGCACCTGACTTAAAAGGAAGATTAGATATATTAAAAATCCATAGTAAAGATAAAAAATTAGCAGAAGATGTAAATTTAGAAAGTATCGCAGAAGATACAGCAGGATTTACTGGTGCAGAACTTGAAAATATCTTAAATGAAGCAGCAATTACAGCAACTAAAAATAAACATGAAGATATAGAAAATTCAGATATAGAAGAAGCGGTAAAGAAAGTAACAGTAGGACTAGAAAAAAGAGAAAGAAAATATTCAGATAAAGATAAGAGATTAACAGCTTATCATGAAGCTGGACATGCAGTAGTAAGTAGATACTTACCTACACAAACAAATGTAAAAGAAATATCTATCATACCAAGAGGAGTTGCTGGTGGATATACAATGTATAAATCTGATGAAGATAAATATTATATATCAAAAACAGAAATGCAAGAAAAATTAGTAGCATTGCTTGGTGGTAGAGCAGCAGAAAAACTAGTATTAAATGATATTTCAACAGGAGCAAGCAATGATATTGAAGTAGCAACAGGGATTGCAAGAGATATGGTAACAAAATATGGAATGAGTGATAAACTAGGACCAATAGACTTCCAAGGAAAAGAGCCATATGAAATGCAAATGTTTGGTGAAAATATAGGAGACAAAATAGGAGAAGAAGTAAAAGAATTAATAAATACAGCATATAATAGAGCAATTTCATTATTACAAGAACATAGAGATAAGTTAGATGCAATAGCAAATGAATTATTACAACATGAGAAAATTAATGAAGAACAATTTGATAAATTTTTTGAAGAATAAAAAAAGTAGCTATGTGAGAAAATCACATGGCTATTTTTCTCAAGAAAAAGTGAAAAATTAGGTTTAAATATTGTAACTAAAAAAATGGTATGATAAAATAAAAAAGAAAATTTCAAATGGAGGTAAAGCAATGCGTAAAATGCTTATAATTATAGGAATTTTAGTTGTTATTTTTGTAGGAATGGTAATATATAGAAATGTAAGAGTACAAAACAATGAAAGTAATAATGTAAGCATTGAAGAAATACAAAAAATAGAAGAAAAGATATCAAGTGTATATATGTGGAAAGAAGTAACTGGAGAGGCTTTACCAGAATTTCAAGATATAAATAGTGCAGATGATAAATGGATATGGGAAGTTGTAAAAAACAATTTAGAAAATTATGAAGTTACGTATGAAGAAATAGAAGAAGAAGCTAAATTGATATTTGGAGAAAATTTCAATAAAGAATTTCCAAAAGAAGGAAATAGTAGTTTTGAGTATAATAGTGAAACTAATAAGTATATAGCAACTGAAGTGGAATTTGATCAAGAAGAAGATTCGTTTTTATTAGATAATATAAACAAAACAGAAACAGGTTATGAAGTAGAAATTGTAGAATATTTAGAAGATTATTCAGAAGAAGAAAGCGTTATTATTAGAAATACAAATGGTGAAGAAATAGGAAGAGTAGCAATTAGTGAAAGCGAAACTAATATGCAAGATATTGTAAAAAATAATAAAGATAGATTTACTAAAAAGAAAGTATATTTAAAACAAGAAAATGAATTATTAATAATGGAAAGAGTTGAAAAATGTTAGAACAATTAAAACAATGTGAAATATGCCCACATAGATGTAAAATAAATAGATTAGAAGGAAAAATAGGAAGATGCAAATCAGGTGATAAAATAAAAATAGCCCTTTACTCAACACATAATTTTGAAGAACCATGCATTAGTGGTACTAAAGGTTCAGGAACAGTATTTTTTTCAAACTGTAATTTAAATTGTGTATTTTGCCAGAATTATGAGATTAGCCAAAAAGGAAGAGGAAAAGAAATAACAATAGAAGAACTTTCTGATATCTTTTTAAAACAACAAGAAAAAAATGTGGAAAATATAAATTTAGTTACTCCAACAAGTTATGTTGTTCAAATAATAGAAGCAATAAAGTTAGCAAGAAAAAAGGGACTAAAGCTCCCAATAGTATATAATACAAATGCATACGAAAATATAGATACTATAAAAATGCTAGAAGGTTTTGTTGATATTTATTTGCCAGATTTAAAATATGCAGAAGATGAATTAGCAAGAAGATATTCAAAAGTGGATAACTATTTTGAAATAGCAACAAAAGTAATATTAGAAATGCAAAGACAGGTAGGAAAAACTAAAATAAACAAAGATGGAATTATGGAGAAAGGCATCATTGTAAGACATTTAGCGTTACCAAATCACATAGAAAATAGTAAAAAAGTTCTAAAATGGCTTAAAGAAAATATTGATGGAGAAAATTACGTAAGTGTTATGGCGCAGTATTTTCCAACATATTTAGTAAAGGAAAAAGAAGAATATAAAGAAATAAATAGAAAACTTACAAAAGAGGAATGGAAGCAAATAGAAGATTACATAGAAAAACTTGATTTTAAAAATGGTTATATACAAGAACTAGGTGAACATGAAGAAGAGTATGTACCGAAATGGTGGTAGTTTTTGTCGAATTTAGTCGAACGAAAATGATTGAATTATATCAAGAATAGTGATATAATTTAATCATTATTTTTTCTTAAATTTTAATTCAAATTTAATTCTAAATTATCCAAGTAAAATTAAAAATCAAAAAGAATGAAGGTGATACATTGAAGTTTATTGACATAGAAAGAATTTTGCTAAATGATGGTTGGTATAAGTATAAAGTAACAGGAGCACATTACCAATATAAACATAAAGTGAAACCTGGAAAGATAACGATACCAAGACATTGCAAAGAAATAAAAAGAAGCACAATAAGAACTATTTTAAAACAAGCAAAAATAAAAAATAATTTTTAAAATATGTAGAATTTTATAAAACCTTATGATATACTCTTAATTGGTGTTTAAGAATATTATAAAGGAAAGTGATTTTTATGGACAAATATGATTTGATTGTGGTAGGAATGGGCCCTAGTTCAATATTTTTAGCATACGAATTAATTATCAAAAACAAAGCTAAAAATGTAGTCTTAATAGATGAAGGAAAACCAGTAGAAAAACGTTATTGCCCAGTAGAGAAAAAAGGCGAATGTATGAAATGTAAACCATATTGTAATATAACAAGTGGATTCTCAGGAGCAGGAGCTTTTTCAGACGGTAAACTTTCTTTATATAATAAAGAAGATGATGATATTTATGTTGGAGGAAACTTACATAAATATATAGGAGTAGAAAAAACAAAAGATTTAATAGACTATGCAGATAGTGTATATTTAAAATTTGGTGCAGATAAGCATTTAGAGGGAACAGAATATAAAGAAGAAGTTAATAAATTAAAGAAAAAAGCTAAAAAAGAAGATATAGACTTAATAGGGATTCCAATAAGACATTTAGGAACAGAGAAAAGTCATGAAATATATAAAAGAATAGAAGAATTTCTAGAACAAAATAATATTAACATGATGTATGAAACAGTTGTAGAAGATTTGATAGTAGAAGATAATCAAATAAAAGGCGTTAAAATAAGAAACGCAAATAATCCAAAAGAAGAAAAAGAACTTTATTCTAAAAAGGTAGTTTTAGCAGTAGGAAGAAAAGGTGCAGATTGGTTATCACAAATGTGTGAAAAATATAAGATAAAAACAGAACCAGGAGCAGTAGATATTGGTGTAAGATATGAACTTAAAGATGAAGTAATGAAAGATGTAAATAAATATTTGTATGAAGGAAAATTTATTGGAAGACCATATCCATTTAGAGATAAAGTAAGAACTTTTTGTCAAAATCCTAGTGGATTTGTATCAGAAGAAGTTTATGATGATAATTTATCACTAGTAAATGGCCATTCATATAAAGATAAAAAAAGTACAAATACAAATTTAGCAATACTGGTATCACATAATTTTAAAGACCCATTTAATAAGCCAATAGATTATGGTAAAAATGTTGCTAAAAACTTAAATGAATTAGGAAATGGAGCAATACTTGTTCAAAGGTTAGGAGATATTCGTAGGGGAAAACGTACATGGCAAGAAGAATTAGATAAAAATGAAGTTGTACCAACATTAAAATCAGCAGTTCCAGGAGATATTACTTTTGCAATAGGATATAGAACCATGACGGATATATTAAGATTCATAAGTGCTATGGATAAAATAATAGAAGGTTTTGCAGATCCACATAATTTACTATATGCCCCTGAAATTAAATTTTATAGTAATAAAGTTTTTATAGATGAAAATTTTGAAACAAGCATAAAAGACTTATATTGCATAGGAGACGGCGGAGGAATGACAAGAGGACTTATGATGGCATCAGCAGCAGGAGTGCAGATGGCAAGAAATCTAGTAGAATTAGAAGAAAAGGGGGAAAATTAAAGTGACAGAGGCAGATAAAAATTTTATAGACACATGTAAAGAAATTCTAAAACACGGATATTCTTCAGAAGGAACTCACGTACGTACAAGATGGGAAGATGGAACAGAAGCAAATTACATTTCAGTTGTAGGAGTTAGTAATAAATATGATGTTGGAAAAGAATTTCCAATGATAACACTAAGAAACAACTCTAAAACAGTATATAAAGCAATTGATGAAATATTGTGGATATGGCAAAAAAAATCAAATAATGTAAAAGATTTAAATTCACATATTTGGGACCAATGGATAGATGAAAATGGTACTATTGGTAAAGCATATGGTTATCAATTAGGAAAGAAATATGAATTTAAAACAAAAGAAGGAATAAAGAAAATGGATCAAGTAGATTATGTACTTTATTTACTAAAAAATGATCCATCTAGTCGTAGAATTATGACAAATATATTTAATCATGAAGAATTAAAAGATATGAGATTAGAGCCTTGTGCATATGGTACGCAGTGGTTAGTTAAAGAAGGAAAATTACATTTAATATTAAATCAACGTTCACAAGATATGCTAACAGCAAATGGATGGAATCTTATGCAATATGCTGCACTTCAATATATGTTTGCTAAAGTTTCAGGACTAGAAGTTGGAACTTTAACACATAATATAGGAGATTGCCATATATATGATAGACATATTCCAATGGTTAAAAAACTAATAGAAGAAGCAAAACCAATGGATGTTTGTCCAAAATTAGTAATTAATAATGATACTAAAGATTTTTATAGCTTTAAAGTAGAAGATTTTGAAATACAAGGTTATGATTATCAAAAAGAAGTTAAAATAGGTAAAATACCAGTAGCAGAGTAAAGTGTTAAAGTTGTTTTTTTGTTTTTTTCTGTTTTCCTGGTTTCCTGTTTTCCTGGTTTCCTGTTTTTTTCTGTTTTTTTCTGTTTTTGGGGACGGAGGAAAAAAACAGTTTAAGATAGTAAAATTTAAAATAAAAGTAAATATAAATAAATGTATACAATAAATAATAGCTGTTTTTTTCCTCCGTCCCCTAAAACAGCTATTGCAAGGAGGGAAAAATGCTTAGTATAATAGTAGCAAAAGCAAAAAATAATATAATAGGAAAAGAAAATAAAATGCCTTGGCATTTGCCAGAAGATTTAAAACATTTTAAAAATTTAACAACAGGACATACTATAATTATGGGAAGAAAGACTTTTGAGTCTTTCGGAAGGCCACTTCCAAATAGAAAACATATAGTTTTCAGTCAAAATCCTGATTTTAAAGTAAATGATGAAAACGTGGAAGTTGTTCATTCATTACTTCAAATACAAGACTTAATAGAAGGAAAGGAAGAAGCTTTTGTAATAGGAGGAGCAATGATTTATAATTTTCTTATGCCATATGTAAGGAAAATGTATGTTACTGAAATAGAAAAAGATTTTGATGGAGATACTTTTTTCCCTTTAATAGATGAAGATGTTTGGAAAGAAACAGCAAGAGAAAAAGGTATAAAAGATGAAAAAAATGATTTAGATTATTATTTTGTAACTTATGAAAGAAAAAATAAATAAGTTTTAAATAAAATTAATTAAATAATAGCTTTTGGTTAAACTAATTTTATGGAGGTTAAAATATGTTTAAACCAAAAGCTATTTATTTTGAGAAAAATATCATAAATTATAAGCTCGGAAAAGAGTTAATGGAAAAATATAAAGAAGTTCCAAAAATAGAAATTGAGAATCATAATAATATTGAAGAAATGAGAAAAAAATCAAACAAAGAATTTATTGATATGAAAAGAAATTTAATAATAGGAATAAGAAAAACACATAAATATGTACCAAACCATAAGACTTCAGATTTTTTAGTTCCTTATACTTCATCTGGTTGTACAGCAGCTTGTATGTATTGTTATTTAGTTTGTAATTACAATAAATGTAGTTATTTAAGATTATTTGTAAATAGAGAAGAGATGTTAGATAAAATTATTAGAACAGCTGAAAAGTCTGATAGAGAGTTAACTTTTGAGATTGGAAGCAATAGTGATTTGATTTTAGAAAATACTATTACAAAAAATTTAGTTTGGACAATTGAAAATTTTAAAAATACTAGAAATGGAAAATTAACCTTTCCTACTAAATTTGATATGGTAGATGATATTTTAAATTTAAATCATAAAGGAAAAGTTACAGTTAGAATGAGTGTTAATCCAGAGTATATTATAAATAGAGTAGAATTTGGAACTTCTAGATTAGATAAAAGGATAGAGGCTATAAATAAATTAGAAGAAGCGGGATATAATGTGGGAATATTAATTGCACCTGTTATTATGGTGCAAAATTGGAAAGAAATGTATTCAGAATTAATAAAAATGTTAGATAGTAAACTTTCTAAGAAAGTAAAACAAAAAGCTTTTTTTGAGATAATATTTATGACATATAGTTACGTGCATACAAAAATAAATGAAGAAGCTTTTCCAAATGCAATTAACTTATATGATAAGGAAATAATGAGAGGTGGAGGAAGAGGGAAGTATAGATATAAGGATGATATAAAAAAAGACGGAGAATTGTTTTTTAGAGAGCAAATGAATAAATATTTTTCCAATAATATAATAGAATATATAGTTTAATTCTATAAAAACTAATAATAAATAAGATGTTTAAAATATGCAATTAATTTTAATAAAAGTCTAGTAAACTCTAGACTTTTATTTCTATTTTATGTATAATAGGAAGGAAGTAAAAAATTCGGAGGTCCTTAAGATGTATGAAAGAAGTGCGATTGTTTTAGAAAAGTACTTTGGAAAAATATTGGGTTTAGATAAGGAAAATAACTTGAATAAAATTTATGAAAGTTATAATCTAATTTTAGATCAAATAAAAGAATACCAAAGAATTATCGAAGAAGAAGAAAGTGTGATACAAAGATTTGATATGTCAGCTTCCGAAATAGAAGCAATGCAAAGTAAAGAAAAAAAAATTCATGAGATAAATGTAAAAGTAGAGGCTGAAAGAGATGAATTATTTAATGATTTAAGTGAGAATACAAGTTCGATAGATCAGAAATTACAAAAGATAGAAGAAACAATTATTAAAAATAATGAAATTTTAAAGGAATTAAGAGAAAAATATATAAAAACGTTAATAATTTTTATAGAAAGACAAAAAGAAAGAAACAAATATGCCCGTTTACATAGAGCTGCTGAAACAGATTATTTAAAATTGTTAAAGCAAGTAAATGCAGTTTTTGAGAGTTTTAATTATAATCATGTTCAAAATGCGAAAATGTTTATTGATGATTACAAATCTTACAATAATCAAATTGTAGAGATAATGTTAAAAAACGGAAAGAATGAAAGAGTACCATTTGATGAAGAAGTAATCAGGATAGCTGTAGATGAAAGAAGTAAAGTTGCTAAAGAAGAAGCAATTTTATATATTAGTGTATATGAAAGAATGAAAAAATTGCTTTCAGAAGTAAACAGCAATGGTACAGTAAGATTAGCGAAATCCGAGAAATTATTAAGAGATGTAAGTGTAAAGTTAGGATTTTTACAAGCAAAAAAAGATTATATAGTTGTTTTTTTAGATAATGAAAGAATGTCTGCAATGAATGGAAAAAGAGCACATGATAAGCTAATGGAAGAAGCTTGTAATAATTTTAAATTAGATATAAAACAAATAGATAATTTATATGAATTAATTCAAAAAGAAACAATGGGAAAAGCTACAAAGAAAGCCTACAAAGAACTTTATAACAAAACATATTTAAAAGATATTCAAGAAAAAGAAAAGGATTTTGAAGAAGAAATAGTAAATATAAAAATAAATATGGGTACACTTATAAATTCAAATTATTGGAGAATTGAAGGTATAAAAAATGTATATAATACATTCCAACAAGAAGTGAGTGAAAAATTTAATAAAGACTTATCAGAGTATAGCATTGAAGAAACAGATGCAATATCAGAAAATAAACAAAAAGAAAATAAGGTTAAATCAAAAGATTTAAGTTATAATATATCTTCAGGAGAAAAGAAAGATAAAAAAGAAAATAATGAAACAAATAAATATATTAAAGGTAAAACAGAGAATGAAGGATATCAAGAAGTTGTATTTGATGAAGAGGAAGAAGAAGCGGAAAGAAAATATAATGCTAAAAATAAAGATGATTATGACTTCTTAGATGAAGAAGAGGATTATTATGATGATTATGAAAATGAAGACTATGAAGAAGAATATGACGAAAATGATGAAGAATATATGGATGATGATGGTTCAATAACAGAAGAAAAAATAGATCAAATAATAAGAAATAGCAGAAAAGGAAAAAATAAGAAAGAAAAAAATAAGGAAATAGGATTATTTGGAAAATTATTCAAAAAATAAGGAGGAACTATAAGTTGATTTAAATATAGACCAATATATTTATACATGATATAATGTGCTCATAAATAAGGAGGATTATTTATGAATACTACAAATATCACAAATTATAAACCAAAAGATTTTGCTGAATTATTAGGGGGTTCTGTTAAAACACTATAGCGTTGTGATAGAGATGATATATTAAAAGCAAATCATACTCCTACTAATAGAAGGTATTATACTTATAATCAATATTTACAATTTAAAGGAATACAAACAGAAGATGATATAAGAAATGTAGTTATTTATGCAAGGAAAATTATTGTTAATCAAAGCATAGAAGAATTTGGAAGTGGACTAAATTATAATTGCAAGAAATTTACCAAATGAAGAATTAATTCAAGATAGTATATCAATTTAGTTGTAAATTATATGGATTAAGGAAATACAAAAAACAGATAAAGGAGGATAAAGAAATTGCTAAAGAGTTACAAAACGGAAATCGATCCAACACCAGAACAGAAATTCATAATAAAGGCGAAAAATTTGTAAAAGCTAGAGCTTTTAGTGTTTGGCTTAACAATGAATTCATACCAAATAATCCGGAATATCTTTGGATAAAGGAAGCAAGTTCAAAGTCTGTCAAGAAAGCTATGGAAAATGCATATACAGCCTTTGTAAAGTTTTTTAAAAAACAAAGTGGGTTCCTAAAGTTTAAAAAGAAGTAAAAATGTATTTTGTAAAAAACAATCCAAAAGACTGTTTTTGTGAAAGACATAGAATAAAGATACCTACACTTGGTTGGGTAAAGTTAAAAGAAAAAGGATATATTCCAACAACAAAACAAGGGTATGTAATAAAAGAAGGCACAATTTCTTATAAAGCAGGAAGATATTATGTATCTGTTGTAATTGATGTACCTAAATCATCAAAAAAGGCTAAATTAAATGATTTTGGAATAGGAATTGATTTAGGACTAAAAGAATTTGCAATTATGAGCAATGGGACTGTAAAAAAGAATATCAACAAGTCAGCAAGAATAAAAAAACTTGAAAAAAAACTAAAGAGTAAGCAGCGTTGTCTATCGAGAAAATACGAGGACTTAAAAAAACGCAGTAAAGAAAATAAAAAGAAAGGAGAAGCTACTAGACAAAATATACAAAAAAAGTCATAAAGATACAAAGACTTCATCAAAGAATAGAAAACATTAGAACCGATTACATTAACAAAAGTATAAATGAGATAGTGAAAACCAAACCATCTTATATTACAATTGAAGATTTAAATGTAAAAGGAATGATGAAGAATAAGCATCTTTCAAAAGCAATTGCTTCACAAAAGTTCTATGAATTTAGAAGAAAATTAGAAGCAAAATGCAAAGAATATGGGATTGAATTAAGAATTGTAGCTAGTCGGGAATTTACGACTGTGGAGTGTACAAGAACTTGCAAGTAGTGTGTTAGTATTAACCACAAAAGCATACACAATGAAGCAGTAAGAAATGTTTGTGAAAACTTTCAAGGTCTCGATATGGGTATATTTGTCCATATTTTGAGTAGCAGAGATTTGTGATATGATAAAAATAGAAAATGTATCAAAATCATATATTAAAGGGAAAAAATCAATTGATAATTTGAATTTAGAAATCAAAGATGGAGAAATATTTGGATTTTTAGGACCAAATGGTGCAGGAAAAACAACAACTATAAAAATGATAACAGGAATATTAAATACTGATGAAGGTGATATTTTTATAGATGGAAAAAGTATAATAAAACAACCATTAGAAGCTAAAAGAGAGTTTGGCTTTGTTCCAGATAGTCCGGATATGTTTTTGAAGCTAAAAGGAATTGAATATTTGAATTTCTTAGCAGATATTTATGAAATATCAAACGAAAAAAGAAAAGAAAGAATAGAATCATTAACGAAGAAATTTGAGATATATGATAACTTAAATAATGAAATGCAAAGTTACTCACATGGTATGAGACAGAAGATAATAATATGTGGAGCATTGTTAAATAATCCGAGAAATTGGATATTAGATGAACCTATGACAGGTCTTGATCCAAAATCATCACATGATTTAAAGGAAATGATGAAAGAGCATAGTAGAAATGGAAATACAGTATTTTTCTCAACACATGTATTAGAAGTTGCTGAAAAGCTTTGTGACAGAGTAGGAATTATAAATAAAGGTAAATTGGTATTTGTTGGAACTTATGAAGAAATGAAAGAGAAATTTAAGGAAAATAAATCTTTAGAAGAGTTATTTTTGGAGATAACGGAAAATGAACAATAAAGTAATATCTTTAACAAGAGTAATTTTTAAAAATTCTTTTCAAAATATGGAAACTGCTAAATCAAAAACTGAAAATAAAAATAAAAGAAAAATAGGAATGATTGTTTTATATAGTCTTATATTTATATATTTAGCAGTGATAATTGGAGTATTTAGTAATGGATTAATAAAAGAGTTAATTGAAATAAATCAAGAGCAGATGTTTTTGGGGTTAATTTTGATTACTATTGCTGGTTTTGTTTTGATACAAAGTATATTTTCTGCGATAAATATATTATATTATTCTAAAGATAATGAATATATATTGCCATTGCCAATAAAACCAAGTGAAATAGTTGCAGCAAAAACAAACGTATTACTAATTACAGAATATTTTATAATAACAATAATAGGTCTAATACCATTAGCTATATATGGAATATTAACATCAGCTAATATATTCTACTATATATCAATGCTTATTGTATTAATTGTATTTCCAATAATACCAGTACTGCTATCAAGCTTGCTTATATTAATTATTATGAGTTTTGCTAAATTTACTAAAAATAGAAACAGATTTCAATTAATTGCAACTATACTTGTTTTTATAGTTGTATTTGCATTATCATTTACTACTAGCAATACAAAAACAACACCGGAAGAATTAGTGAAAATGGTAACTGAAGCAAATGGATTAGTAGAAATTTTAAAAGGAACATTTCCAACATTAGGTATGGCTCTTAACGGATTAACAAATCAGAGTGTAATAAATCAAATTTTGAATCTTTCTTTACTTGTTATTACAACATTAATAGTATATGTTATTTATATAGTTATAGGTCAAAAACTTTATTTGAAAGGTGCAGTTGGAAATTTATATAGTGGAAAGAGAACAAGTAAGAAAATTGACGAAACAAAAATGTATAAAAAAAGTTCACTTTCTAAAACTTATATAGGAAAAGAATTTAAAACATTATTAAAAAATCCAATATTTTTTATGCAATGTGTTTTACCTGCTATACTTTTTCCTATACTTATAATAGGACTTGCTTTTGCAGGAATAAAAGGAGAACAAAATGGAGCACCTATAGATTTTGCAAATATGATAACAGATAAGAGTTCTATATATATTGGAATGGGGATATTGTGTGCAATACAATTTTTCTTGATGTTTATATATATTTCAGCGACGGCAATTTCTAGAGATGGGCAAACTGCAATGTTTATGAAATATATACCAGTTCCATTAATGAAACAAATAGATTATAAAGTTATTCCAAATATTATAATGACAACTTTTATGAGTATACTTACAATCATTATGGTGGAGTATTTATTAAAGCTACCAATTATGTATTTAGTATTGATTACAATAGCAGGAATAATTATGGGAGTATTTCAAAGTTACATATCAATAATTGTAGATTTGAAGAGACCTAAATTAGAATGGAATTCAGAGTATGCAGTAGTAAAACAAAATATGAATTTGATATGGCCCGTTATACTTGGTATACTTAATATTACATTAATTGTAATTCTAACATTAGTTTGTAGAAGTTTTATAAACAGTTATATTTTTATAATGTTTATTACAGTAATGTATTTACTTTTAATATTTATTGTTAGGAATTATATAAAAAATAATGTAAATAAATTTTTCGAAAAGATTTATTAAAACTCAACATATAAAACAAGAAAAAATAGAGATAAAATATTTACAAATGGTGATTTTTTGTATAAAATTATTTCATAAATAAAAGAAAAAACTAAAGAGAAAGGAAAAGTAGATGAATAAAGCACTTGAAAGCCTTGGAGATGTATATACATACACTCATACTAGATTATTAGTAAATAAAAAAGTAATAAAAATAAATAGAAAAGATAGTAATAGAACCTATTATTAGGTTTTATTGCTGTCTTTTTTGCGTTCTAAAATAAAAAGATAAAGGAGGAAAAGAAAGTGAGAGGAAAGAATATTGGAAATAGAGGAATTACACTTATAGCACTTGTTATAACAATAGTTATTTTAATAATATTAGCAGGAATATCACTAGGAGCAATAACAGGGCATGATGGTATATTAAACAAAGCAAATACAGCTAAAAAAGATACAGAATATGCACAATGGGAAGAAAAAATAGAGGCAGCAAAAACAGACGCAGAAAAAAAGAATATGAATCCAACATTAGAAGATGTTATTGAAGAATTGAAAGATAACGGAGTAATAGATGATGAATCTCAAGTAAATAAGGAGACAGGAGCAATAACAACAAATAAACCAGTGTATACTATAGAAGGAAAATTGAATGATTATTTAGAAAAAGAAGTAGAAATAGCAGGAGGAGCATTAGATACATTAGCAAAAGATCCAGCAAGTGAAAATACACCAGTAAAAGATAGTTTAGGAAATATTGTATGGGTACCAAAAGGATTTATAGTAGGAAATCCAACAGATAATGTAGAAGATGGAATATATATAATAGACCAAAGCCAGGGAGCAACAGCAGGAAGTGAGTTTGTATGGATACCAGTAGGAAAGGGCATAAAAAAGAAAGATGAAACAACATTTGATGTAACATTAGGAAGATATGTATTTAATTCAGATGGGACAATAAATGCTGAATTATCAAAAACAGAGCCAACAGACCAATTAAAAACTTCATCTAGTTCATCTGATTATTACACAGAAGGATTAAAAAATAGTACAACAACAAATACACATGCAAAAGATATAGATACATTTATAACAAAAGTAGAAGCCACAGGAGGATATTATATAGGAAGATATGAGGCAAGAGATGGTGTAACAGATTCAGAAAGAACAAGCTCAACAGATGATACAAATCAATTAGTGTGTACACCTAGTAATTATGTATATAATTATGTAACACAGTCTCAAGCAGCGAGTTTAAGTCAAGGAATGTATAGTGATAGTAATTTTACAAGTGATTTAGTAAATAGTTATGCTTGGGATACAGCAATAGTATTTATACAAGAATGTTCAGAAAATAATAAATATTCACAACAAACTACTGTTAAAGGAACTTTAGCAGAAACAGGGACAAATAATTTAGATACAAAAGATGTAATATGTAATATATATGATATGGCAAGTAATTGTTATGAATGGACAACAGAGACGTCTAGCTTCACTAGCTTTCCTTGTGTCGGTAGAGGAGGTGGTTACGACAGCGGCGGCGGCCGCTGCACGGCTGGTCGTGGCAGCTTTAGCACGTCTACTAGCATCGACAACTATTCTTTCCGCCCACTTTTATATTTGTAGAACTGACAAAATGAGAGTTTAAAGTTAACTGTGTAAAAATCAAAAAAATAAAATTTTGATTTTGCACAGTTTTTTCTTGTGCATAGAAG
>CALXFC010000027.1 GCA_944387485.1 uncultured Clostridia bacterium | reverse complement strand
ATAGGACATTACTTTGGTTCAATAAAAAAGAGAGTAGAAATGCAAGAAAGTGGATTATATGATCCATATATTTTAATCGCAGACGTGCAAGCATTAACAGATAACTTTAACAATCCAGAAAAAGTAAGAAAAAATGTAAGAGAAGTTGCAATAGACTATTTATCATGTGGAATAGACCCTAAGAAGACAACAATATATATACAATCAATGGTACCAGAAACAGCAGAACTTACAGTATTTTACTCAAATTTAGTAACAATAGCAAGATTACAAAGAAATCCAACTGTAAAAACAGAAATAGCACAAAAAAGAGACTTGTTCGGAGAAAGTGTAACATATGGTTTCTTAGGATATCCAGTAAGTCAAGCAGCAGACATAACAGCATTTGAAGGAGAATTAGTACCAGTAGGAGAAGACCAATTACCATTAATAGAACAAACAAGAGAAATAGTAAGAAAATTCAATAGTATATATGGAGATGTGTTGGTAGAACCAAAAGCAGTATTATCAAGTGAAAAGAGAATAAAAGGATTAGACGGAAATGAAAAAATGGGAAAATCACTAGGAAATGCAATATATTTAGCAGATAGTGAAGAAGAAATAACAAAAAAAGTAATGAGTGCAATAACAGATCCAAATAGAATAAAAAAAGATGATTTAGGAAATCCTGATATATGTATGGTAGCATATTACCATAAACTATTTAGTACTGACGAAGAAGTAGATACAGTATGTAAAGAATGTAGAGCAGGAAAACGTGGATGTGTAGCATGTAAAAAACAATTAGCTAAAAACATAGCAGATGAATTAAAACCAATAAGAGAAAAAAGAGCATATTATGAAGCACATCCAGAAGAAGTAGATAAAATATTAATAGAAGGAACAAAAAAAGCTAGAGAAGTAGCAAAAGTAACAATGAAAAAAGTGAAAAAAGCAATGAAACTAGATTATTTCAATTAGGGACGTTTCCCAATTGCCCACTTTTGGTCAATCTGGGACACATCTATATTAAAAAATGGAGAAAATTATGGCTTTAAAAAATAAATTGGGAATTAATGATAATTTAATATTAGCACAAGAAGAAGAAAAAATAACAAAGAAAAAAGCACTTGAATTGTTTGATAAAAAAATAATAGAATTGATAAAATGCCACAAAGAACATTTGATGAAATAATCGAAAAGTATGTAGAAATGAATATAGCACATCCTTTTAGAGAGGGAAATGGAAGAAGTACTAGAATATGGCTTGATAGAATATTAATGAAAGAATTAAAAAAAGTAACCAATTGGAGTAATGTGAATAAAAATGATTATTTGCTTGCAATGGAAAGAAGTCCTATAAAAGATACAGAAATTAAAGTATTATTAAAAAGTGCTTTAACAGACAAAATTAATGATAGAACTATTTATATGAAAGGTATAGATGCAAGTTACTATTATGAAGGATATTATACATATACAATAGATGAAATTGATAAAAATAAAATTAATAAATAGATTTATAGAAGGAGTAAATATGTTTACAGATTATACAAAAATAATAATTAAAGCTGGAGACGGAGGAAATGGGGCAATTGCATTCCATAGAGAAAAATATATAGCAGCAGGAGGACCAGATGGCGGAGATGGTGGAAATGGTGGAAGCATCTATTTTCAAGTCGATAAAGATAAAAATACATTAATTGATTTTAGATATAACAAAAAATATAAAGCACAAAATGGAGAGAATGGAAGCGGAAACAACTGTAATGGAAAATATGGAGAAGATTTATATATTAAAGTGCCAATAGGAACAGTTGTAAAAGATGTGAAAACAGGGAAAATAATAGCAGACCTATCTAAACCAAATCAAGTAGAACTTGTGTTAAAAGGAGGAAGAGGAGGAAGAGGAAATAGACATTTTGCTACCTCAACAAGACAAGTTCCAAGATTTGCAGAAGATGGAGAAAAAGTTGAAGAAAAAGAAGTTATACTTGAATTAAAATTGCTTGCAGATGTTGGGTTATTAGGTTTTCCAAATGTAGGTAAATCAACATTTCTATCAGTTGTAACAGATGCAAAACCTAAAATCGCAAATTATCATTTTACAACATTAGAGCCAAACTTAGGAGTTGTAAAAACAAAAGATGGAGACGGATTTGTAATAGCAGATATTCCAGGAATAATAGAAGGTGCAAGTGAAGGCGTAGGACTTGGAATACAGTTTTTAAGACATGTAGAAAGAACAAGATTATTATTACATTTCTTAGATGTATCAGGAATGGAAGGAAGAAATCCAGTAGAAGATTTTTATGCAATAAATAAAGAATTAAAAAAATATAGTGAAAAATTAGCTGAAAGAAAACAAATAATAGTAGCAAATAAGATAGATGTTATGCAAGATGAGAGTTTATTAAAAGAAGTAGAAGATTTGGCTAAAAAAGAAGGATTAGAATTATTTAAAATATCAGCTGTAACAAAACAAGGAGTACAAGAACTAATTGAACATGTTTCTAAAGTATTAAAAGAACTTCCAAAAGAAGATTTAATAGAAGTAGAAGATAAAAAAGTATATACTTTAGAAGATGAAGAAAAAGAAAATACATGGCAAATAAAGAAAGAAAATGGAGTATTTATAGTAACAGGTAAACCAATTCAAAGATTAATAGGAAGAATTAACCTTGATGATAATGAATCATTCTATTATCTACAAAAATCTCTAAGAAATATGGGAGTAGATGCCAAATTAAGAAAAATGGGAGTTTGCGAAGGTGATACTGTTGTGCTAGAAGATTGGGAATTTGAATGGGAAAATTAATAAACTAAACAAATAACATCAAAACAATAATTTTGTTTACTATGCTAAACAAAATTGACAAAAATTACAAAAAGTAATATAATATATAAAGAAAAGAGGTGTTATTAGTGTTAATTCGTGAAAAATACTTATCTAAAATAAGACCATTTTATGATGTGGATTTAATAAAGGTTATAATGGGAATAAGAAGATGTGGTAAGTCTGTTGTATTATCACAAATAATTGATGAATTAAAAAATAAAGGTATTAAAGATTCTCAAATTATATATATAAACTTCGAAGATGAAGATTATAATTTTATAAAAGATGATATTGATTTAAATGAATTTGTTAAAAATAAAATAGTAAATAAAGAAAAGTATTATTTATTTTTTGACGAGATACAAAATGTTAAAGAATGGGAAAAGGCAATAAATTCTTTTAAATCAACTAAAAATGTATCTATATTTATTACAGGGTCTAATAGTGACTTGCTATCTAGTGAATTGGCTACTCATATTGCTGGTAGATATGTTAGTTTTAAAATTTATCCTTTTACTTTTAAAGAGGTATGCGAATTAAAAGGAATAAAAGATAAAAATGAAATTGAAGAAGTATTTAATGATTATATAATGTGGGGAGGAATGCCACAAAGGTTTGTTTTAACAGATGAAATGCAAACTAAGACATATTTGTCAGATGTGTATAATTCTATCGTAGTAAAAGATATAATAGAAAGATTTGGAATAAAAGATTTAGATTTATTTAATAGAGTAATTGAATACATTGTTACAACACCATCACAGAATTTTTCAGCAGAAAATTTATCAAAATATTTTCTAAATAATGACAAAAGAGAGGTTTCGAAAGTTACACTATATAATTATTTGGAGTATATGACAAAGGCTATGTTAATAAGTAAAGCTGATAGATATGATGTTAGAGGAAAAAGAATATTAAATGGTAAATATAAATATTATTTAACTGATTTAGGATTAGGACAAATTAAAAATGTCGGTAAAAAACCACAATTGGGAGCATATTTAGAAAATGTCGTATATAATGAATTATTGTCTAGAGGTTATGATGTAAAAGTAGGAAATTTAAAAGGAGCAGAAGTTGATTTTATAGCAACGAGATATAATGAAAAAATATATATCCAGGTTGCATATATACTAGCAGATGAAAAAGTAGAACAAAGAGAATTTGGAGCATATAAAGGGATAGAAGATAATTTCCCTAAATATGTTTTAACAATGGATAAATTTGATTTTTCTAGAGATGGAATAATTCACAAAAATGTAATAGACTGGTTAATAGAAGATGAAAAATAAAATTAAGTACTGACAAATATATTATTCAAAGATAAATTAAAGAAAAAATAGGAAGTGAAAGAATATGAAAACAGAAAAAAGAAAAGATTATTTATCATGGGACGAATATTTTATGGCAATAGCAAAATTATCAGCAATGAGAAGTAAAGATCCATCAACACAGGTAGGAGCTTGTATTGTAAGTAATGATAATAGAATATTATCAATAGGATATAATGGTACTCCTAATGGATTTGATGATGATGATTTTCCATGGGATAGAGAAGGAGAAAATTTAGATACAAAATATCCATATGTATGCCATGCAGAATTAAATGCTATATTAAATTATAGAGGAAGTAAGAAAGATTTAGAAAATGCAAAAATATATGTAGATTTGTTTCCATGTAATGAATGTGCAAAAATAATTATACAATCAGGAATAAAAGAAGTAATATATTTGTCAGATAAATATTGGGATTCAGAAAATAATATAGCTTCTAGAAGACTATTTGATAAATGCAAAGTAAAATATAGTAAAATAAAACTAGAAGAAGAAAGAAAAATAGAAATAGATTTAAAATAGAGAAGTAATTTTTTTACTTCTCTAAATTTTTTGACATAAGAATTGCATTTTTATCATTGTAATAATTTTTTCTTTTTCCATCCTGGATAAAACCAAAACTTTCATAAATGTGAATTGCAATTTTATTATCTTCATTAACTTCTAAGTGAAGTTTTTTTAATTTTTTATTTTTTGCCTCTAAAATAATTCTATTTAAAAGTAGTTTACCAACACCTTGATTTCTAAAATCTTTTTTAGCTACAATATTCATAATTTCAGCTTCATCTAAAATAATTTTCATTCCAGCAAAACCTACTATATTTTGATTAGCTTTTGCAACAAAATATATAGAATTCTTAGAATTAAGTTCATCTTTTAAAATAGAATAATTCCAAAAATCATCAAAATCAGAAGTTAAAATATCTTTAATATCCTCTAAATCAGATAAATTCATGTAATCTATATCAAAACTCATAAACTAAAACTTTATCTCCTTTTCTTTTTCTTCTAATTGTCTTTGAGCTTGAGGCTTTTTCAAATATAAAGGTAAAATATCATTTAATTGTCTGTCAGGAGTAGTTGCTTCAATTCCTGAATTATAAAAGTCCAAACCACAAAGGCCTAAATAATAAGAATTAAGTAAATTTTGTTTAGGATTAGAAAAATGTCCATAAGGTATCATTTTTTCGATATCAGATTTATAATTAGAGCTTCCATCACCAATAAAATAAATATTACCAGTTTCATCACTATCTTCTATATAAGTATCTAAAATAGATAAAGTATCTTTAACACTTTCACTGCTTGGAGCAATTAATACATCTAAAACATCATCAGCAGTTTTTTGATATAAAGCATAATAGCAATTATCATTTTTACAATCAATCATAGAACAAATTAATGAATTGTTAGGTAATTCGTAACTTACTTGTCTTGCTAAACATTCTAAAGAAGTAATGCCAACTAAATCTATATTTTTGCTATCTCTAAAAGCTTTAACAGTTGCAGTACCAATTCTAATACCTGTAAAAGAACCAGGACCAATATCACAAACAATTAAATTAATATCATCTATAGCTAAATTAGCCTTATTTAAAGCATCACTAATCATAGGCATTAAAGTTTGAGAATGGCTATTTATAGCTATAGCATCTAATTTACAAATTAATTTAGTGTTCTCTAAAATAGAAACACCACAAACATTACTAGAAGTATCAATACTAAGTATTTTCAATTAAAATCCTCCTTTTATCATCATCATTTTCATCTTTACTTATTGTTATATGAATATAATTTTTAGGCAAAGCATCTTTAATTAATTCGCCCCACTCAATTAAGCAAATACCATTATCAAAATATTCATCTCCACCAATTTCATAAAATTCAGAAGAATCAGAAAGTCTATATACATCAAAATGGTAAATAGTAGCTTTTTCATTTTTATATTCATTAACAATAGTAAAAGTAGGGCTAGAAATTTCATTTTCTAGTCCAAAATAAGATAAAAAGCCCTCAACAAATTTAGTTTTACCAGAACCGAAGCTCACCAGATAAAACTATTGTCTCTTTATTATTTATTTTAGATGCAAAATTTTTTGCAAACTTTTTTGTCTCATTTTCACTGTTTGAAGTAAAGATAAAAGTATCGCTCATAAAAATCTCCTAAAAATTATAAAAATTATCTTTAAAAAGCTTGATTTAAAGACATAAATATTATAATATAAAAAAACAAAAAAATCAATTAAAAGGGTTGATAAAACTTTAAAAATGTAATATAATTGTAAAGAATTTGTAATAAAAAAGAAATAAAGAAAATGAGGAAGGTAAATCATGTTTAAATTAGGCTTTGGACAAGATATAGGTATAGATTTGGGAACAGCAACAGTAATTGCTTATGTAAAAGGGAAAGGAATAGTATTAAGAGAACCTTCTGTTGTAGCAGTAGATAATACAACAGGAGAGGTTTTAGCTGTAGGACAAGAAGCAAGAAGAATGTTAGGAAGAACTCCAGGAAATATAGTAGCAACAAGACCTTTAAGAGATGGTGTAATATCAGATTATACAGTAACTGAAAAAATGCTTAAATACTTTATAAACAAAGTATGTGGAAAATTCATATTTGCACCAAGAATAATGATTTGTATACCATCACAAGTAACAGAAGTAGAAAAGAAAGCAGTAATAGATGCTGCATCACAAGCAGGAGCAAGAAAAGTCTATTTAATAGAAGAACCAATAGCAGCAGCAATTGGAGCAGGAATAGATATATCAAAAGCATGTGGAAATATGGTAGTAGATATTGGTGGAGGAACAACAGATATAGCAGTAATATCATTAGGAGGTTCAGTTGTAAGTACATCTATAAAAGTTGCCGGAGATAAATTTGATGAAGCAATAGTAAAATATATAAAGAAAAAACATAACATAATAATAGGAGAAAGAACAGCAGAAGATTTAAAAATAAATATAGGATGTGTTTATCCAAAAATACAAGACACAGAAATGCAAATAAGAGGAAGAGACTTAGGAACAGGACTTCCAAATACAGTAACAATAAAATCAAGTGAAATGTTAGAAGCATTAATAGAACCAGCAATGATGATAGTAGAAGCAGTACATGGAGTATTAGAAAAAACGCCACCAGAACTTGCAGCAGATATAAGTGATAAAGGTATATATATGACAGGTGGAGGAGCATTGCTAGATGGATTAGATAAATTATTACAAGAAAAAACAGGAATAAACGTAATGATAGCACAAGATACAGTATCATGTGTAGCATTAGGAACAGGAAAAGCATTAGACAATTTAGATGCATTAGATGGAAGACCAATAAGAAGATAAAAATCAAGGATGTCGCATAGAAACTCTATGCGGCATAATGTTTGTAGAAGGAGAAAAAGATGAAAAAAGTAGCATTTATAACATTAGGTTGTAAAGTAAATCAATACGAAACAAACGCAATGGCACAAGAATTTCTTGAAAAAGGATATGAAGTAGTAGAACATACAGAAGTTGCAGATATATATGTAATAAATACATGTACTGTAACAAATATGTCAGACAGAAAATCAAGACAAATGCTAAGAAGAGTAAAAGAATTGAATAAAGAAGCAATAGTAGTAGCATGTGGTTGTTATGCACAAGTTGCAAAAAGTGAATTGGAAAAAATAGAAGAAGTAGATTTAATACTTGGAAATAATGAAAAGAAAAATATAGTTCAACTAGTAGAAAAATTTGAAAAGGACAAAAAAAGAGAATTAGAAGTAGAAGATGTAATGCAACAAAAAGAATTTGTAGAATTTGGAGATGTCATATATACAGAAAAAACAAGAGCAGTAATAAAAGTACAAGACGGATGCGATAGATTTTGTTCATATTGTATAATACCATATGCAAGAGGAAGAGTAAGAAGTAGAAGACCAGAAAAAATAATATCAGAAATAAAAAAGATAGCAGAAGAAGGAATAAAAGAAGTAGTAATAACAGGAATACATATAGCATCATATGGAAAAGATTTTAAAGATAAAAATTATAGATTAATAGATTTATTAGAAGAAATAAATAAAATAAATAAAATAGAAAGAATAAGATTAGGATCATTAGAACCATTATTAATAACAGAAGAATTTGTAGAAAGATTAACTAAGCTGGATAAAATTTGCCATCACTTTCATTTATCATTACAAAGTGGATGTGATGAAACATTAAAAAGAATGAATAGAAGATATACAACAGAGCAGTTTAAGCATATAGTGAGTTTATTAAGAAAAAACTATCAAGATGTGAACTTAACAACAGATGTAATAGTAGGGTTCCCACAAGAAACGGAAGAAGAGTTTAATAAGACATATGAATTTTTAAAAGAAATAAAATTCTACAAAATGCATGTATTCAAATATTCACAAAGAAAAGGAACAAAAGCAGCAGTAATGAAAGGACAAATAGACGGAAATAAAAAAGAAGAAAGAAGTCAAAAACTAATAGAATTATCAAATAAAAATGAAAAAGAATATAATCAAAATTATGTAGGAAAAGAAGTAGAAGTATTGTGGGAAGAAGAAAAAGAAGGTTTTTATAGAGGGCATACTAAAAATTACATATTAGCATATTGTAAAGTCGATAAAGAAAAGAAAGATAAACAAAATGGAAAAAATGAATATGAAAATGTTGAAAATACAATAAAAATGGCTAAATGCATAGGCGCAGAACAAGACCATATATTGGTAGAAATGTAAAAATGTAACAATACTGTAATAATTGTGTAACAAATATTTAATATGAAAATATAGGAAAACTCCTTGATAAAATGAAAAAAATATAGTATAAATAATGTAATGAAAGTGTATAAAATCACAAAGGAGGAATAAAAATGGCAGATTTAGGTGAAGAAAATAAAGTATCAGGAGTATTTGGAGGAGTAGAATTCAATAACAGTAATGATGAACAAAACCAAAATTTTGTAAATACAAATACTGATGTTGAAAATATTGAAAACATTGAAAACGCTGGAACAATAAGAAATACAAGTCTACCTGTAAAAACAGGATTCTGGAGCAAATTCAAAGCATTCTGGTTACAAGACATTGATTGGAATAAAGAAATAAAAGTAGAATTAACACCATATCAACAAAAAGTAGAAGATGAAATAAACGACTTCTTACACCAAGAAATTACATGGGAAAAAGTTCATGACTTTTTATTCCAAGAAATTTCATTTAGAAAAAAATAGGGACGTTTCCCAATTGACCATTTTTGGGCAATCTGGGACACATCTATAGGCTTAATTTAATAAATTATTAAAAAAGTATAGCAAAATACATTTATTTGTGCTATACTTTTTGTGTTTAAAATAGGGAAAATTAGGGGCTATAAGATAACAAAGAAAAGTAGGAGAATTTAAAATCGAAGAAAGGAGAAAATTATGCCCCGTTTAGCAAGAAAAGAAAGTTGTACAAAAGTATATCATGTTATATTACGAGGAAACAACAGACAAAAAATTTTTTTAGATGAACAAGATTATAAAAAGTTTATTAAAGAAATAGAAAAAACTAAAGAAAAATATAAATACGAATTATATGCATATTGTTTAATGACAAATCATGTGCATTTGGTAGTCTATGATAAAAATGATATGTTATCTAAAATAATTCAAAGTATAGCTGTTTCATATTCAGGATATTTTTCAAAAAAATATGAAAAAGTTGGTCATTTATTTCAAAATAGATTTTTAAGCAAAGAAGTTGAGACAAGAGAATACTTAATGCAAGTTTGTAGATATGTTCACCAAAATCCAGTGAAAGCTAAAATTTCAAGAGTTAATAATTATAATTGGAGTAGTTTTAATGAATATATTTATGGTGAAAAAATAGTTAGTACAAAAATGTTGTTATCATTATTTCGGAAATACAAAACAAGAAGCACTAAGAAATTTTAAAGGATTTCATAATATGAATTTTGATTGTGTGAATGCAGAATATGAATATGAAATAAAAACTAAATTAACAGATGAAGAAGTAAAGAAAGAAATACAAAAAGTTTTAAACATAGAAGATTTAAACGAAATTATTAATTATAATACTAAAATAAGAGATGAAAAAATTAAAAAGTTAAAAATTATAAAAGGAACTTCGGTAAATCAATTAGCAAGAGTAATTGGAATAAAAAGGCAGACAGTAGATAGAGCAATGAAAGGTTAAAGAAAGGAGGTAGAGATGTGTCCCAGATTGTCCAAAAATGGGCAATTGGGAAACGTCCCCAATATGAAAAATAAAACTATATTTGTATGTAATGAATGTGGATATGAATCTAGTAAGTGGCTTGGTAAATGTCCTGCTTGCAATAGTTGGAATAGTTTTTATGAACAAAAAGTTGTAGAAACTAAAAATAGTAAAGGCGTAAATTCTTCAGGAAAAGTAGTTATGCCACAAACATTAAATTCTTATGAAGCAAAAGAGACTATAAGGACTCATACAGGTTTTAATGAATTAGATAGAGTTTTAGGTGGAGGATTAGTTAAAGGTTCTTTAGTTTTACTTGGAGGAGAGCCTGGTATTGGTAAGTCTACTCTTATTTTACAAATATGTGATAAGATTAAAGGAGAAGGAAAAGTTTTATATGTTTCTGGAGAAGAATCTGCAGAACAAATAAAATTAAGAGCGGATAGATTAGGGATTAATAATGAAGATATTTTGTTCTTGGGCGAGACTAATATAGAACTTGTAAATCAAGCAATTTTAAATGTTAATCCTAAACTTGTTATAATAGATTCTATACAAACAATGTATTCAGAAGAAATAACAGCAGCAGCTCGGTAGTGTTAGTCAAGTAAGAGAAATTACTAGTCAGGTTATGAGAGTTTGTAAATCTAAAGGAATTACAACTATTATAATTGGACATGTTACTAAAGAAGGAAACATTGCAGGACCAAGAGTATTAGAGCATATGGTAGATACTGTTTTATATTTAGAAGGAGAAAGATATTTTTCTTATAGAATACTTAGAGGAGTAAAAAACAGATTTGGTTCTACTAATGAAATTGGTATGTTTGAAATGCAAGATAAAGGAATGTGTGAAATTACTAATCCATCTGATATATTAATATCTGATAGAGAAGATAATCCATCAGGTTCTTGTATAGTTGCAACAATGGAAGGAACAAGACCACTATTAGTTGAACTTCAAGCATTAACTGCGCAAACTGTTTTTGGTTATCCAAGAAGAACTGCAAATGGAATTGATTATAATAGACTTACTTTATTAATTGCTGTCTTAGAAAAAAGAGCAGGAATGATGCTTAGCTCACAAGATGTGTATTTAAATGTTGTAGGTGGTTTAAAAGTAAATGAACCAGCAGCAGATTTGGGAATTATGATGGTTACAGCATCTAGTTTTAAAAATATTCCAATTCCTAAAGATATGATAATACTTGGCGAAGTTGGTTTAACTGGTGAAGTTAGAAGAATTAATATGATAGAGAAAAGAGTAAAAGAAGCGGAAAAATTAGGATTTAAAACTTGTTTAATTCCAGAAAGTAATAAAAAAGACTTGAAAGATAATTATAAATTAGATATAATAGGCATCAGGAATGTTAATGAAGCTATGAAAAAAATTGGATTAAAATAATTTTTAGAAGGGAGAGTTTAAACTTTGAGGACAGGCAAAGAAGATAATATTACAGAAATTTTAAAATTAATCGCACCAGGAACTCCCATAAGAGACGGACTAGAAAACATATTGAGAGCAAGAACAGGAGCTTTATTATTAATAACAGATAGTAGTGAAGTGTTAGATGAAGTAGTTGATGGAGGTTTTTTCATTAATGAGGATTATACATCTTCTAAATTATATGAATTAGCAAAAATGGATGGAGCAATTGTTTTAAGTGGAGATTTAAAAAAGATATTATATGCAAATGCTCAACTTATTCCGTCATCTGAAATAACAACTTTAGAAACAGGAACAAGACATAGAACAGCTGAAAGAACAGCAAAACAAACAGGTGAACTGGTAATTAGTATTTCACAAAGGAGAAGTATTATTACTGTATTTAAAGGAAATGATAGATATATATTAGAAGATACAGATTCGGTATTAAGTAAAGCAAATCAAGCTATTCAAACACTTGAAAAATATAAAAAAGTATTTGATAATAAATTAAATATTTTGAATGAATATGAATTTAATGATATAGTTACTTTGGAAAATGTTATAGTTGCTATCCAAAGAGCTGAAATGGTTATGAAAATAGTAGAAGAAATACAAAGACAAATATATGAATTAGGAAATGACGGAAGATTAGTTAAAATGCAACTAGAAGAATTAATAGGAGGATTAGAAAAAGAAGAACTATTGATTATAAAAGATTACATAGTACCTGGTAAAGGAAGAAATAAAAGAACACCAGAAAAAGTAATAGAAAGTTTGGAAAATTTGAGTTATGAAGATATTTCTAAAGAATCTGTTATAGCAAAACTTTTAGGATATGAGACATTTGATAATTATGATGAAGTTGGTGTTTATACAAAAGGGTACAGAATTTTAAATAAAATTCCTAGAATGCCAAGTAATATTGTAGAAAATTTAGTTGATTCTTTCAAATCATTCCAACATATCTTAGCAGCAGATATTGAAAGCTTAGATGAAGTTGATGGAATAGGCGAAGTAAGAGCAAGAACAATTAAGCAGTCTTTAAAAAGAATGCAAGAACAATTTATTTTTGATAATTTAATTTAAATAGGGAGGATTTATAAATGAGTAAATTTAAAAACGTATTATGGGTTATAGCTTTTATTTTAGTATTAGTATTAGTAGGAACAGTAGCATGGGGATATTATAAAAATGCAACTATGGAAGTTAAAAATCCAATTGTTACAATGGAAGTTGAGAATTTTGGAACAGTAAAAATAGAATTATATCCAGATAAAGCTCCTGAAACAGTTGCAAACTTTATAACTTTGGCAAATAGAGGCTTTTATGATGGATTAACATTCCACAGAGTTGTAAAAGATTTTATGATACAAGGTGGAGATCCAGAAGGAACAGGACAAGGTGGAGCCAAAATATCTGCTTTAAAAGATGATGGAGAAGATACAGATTATTCTATAAAAGGTGAATTTATAGCAAATGGAGTTGATAATGACCTAAAATTTGATGAAGGTGTAATAGGAATGGCAAGAAATGATTATACTTCATATTCATCATCTTTAACAGAAGAGTCATATAACTCTGGAAGTTCACAATTTTTTATAATGACAAAAGCAACAAGTTCATTAAATGGATATTATACAGCATTTGGTAAAGTTATAGAAGGAATGGATGTTATACATAATATAGAAAATGTAGAAGTTAAAGCAGCAGATGATAGTGAAGAAACAGGAAATACTGAAGTAAGTACTCCAGTAAATCCAGTTACTATTACTTCTATAAAAGTAGACACATTTGGTTATGATTATGGTATGCCAGAAACACTAACACCATTTGATTATATGTCATGGATGTATCAACAATATGGAATAGACCCAAGTAGTTTAGGAACAACAGCTGAATAATTAAAAAAATATGAAAAAAACAGTTGACAAATGGGGTAGAAATTGGTTATAATAATATATGTGCTTAGTAAATAAATCTGGTGGATGTAGCGTAGTTGGTTAACGCGCCAGTTTGTGGCACTGGAGACCGTGGGTTCGAGTCCCATCTTCCACCCCATTTGTATAAAGAATATTGGGCTGTAGCCAAGCGGTAAGGCACCAGACTTTGACTCTGGCATGCGCAAGTTCGAATCTTGCCAGCCCAGCCATAAAATAGACTTTCGAATTATCGAGAGTCTTCTTTTTTTCTTGAGAATTAATTATATTTGTGATACAATGGAAAAAATTAAGGAGAGATGAAAATGAAAATATTAATAATATGTAGTAAAGCATTTTATAAGGATATAGAGCCAATAAAGGAAAAATTAGAAAAAATGGGACACATAGTGGAGCTTCCAAATTCTTATTATGATGCAAATGTAGAAGAAAAAGCTTGGAAACAAGGAGAAAAAGCTCATTCAGAATTTAAAGCAAAAATGTTTAAAATGAGCAAAGAAAGAATAGGAAATATGGATGCAGTTTTAACTTTAAATTTTGATAAAAACGGAAAGAAAAACTATATAGGAGGAGCAACATTTTTAGAATTATATGAAGCTTTTATACAAAATAAAAAGATTTATCTATATAATGACATTCCAGAAGGAATGTTATATGATGAAATATCAGGATTTTCACCAATAGTAATAAATGGTGATTTAAGTCTTATAAAATAATTAATATATATTAAGATGGGGGAATATTAAATGATTGATTTACATATGCACACAAGATATTCAGATGGAAGTGATGATTGTATAGAAATTTTAAAAGCAGTTCAAAATAGAAATTTAGATATTATATCAATTACAGACCATAATACTGCTCTTGCTTATGAAAAATTGGAAAATATGGATATTAAAAAGTTTTATAATGGAAGAATAATACCAGGAATAGAATTAAATACAAAAGTATTAAATATACCAATCGAGATACTTGGGTATGGTATAGATTATAAAAAAATGAATGAATTAGCAAAAGAAGTATATATACCTGCTGAAAAAAGAAATAGAATTGAAGTAGAAAGATTATATAATAAATGTATAAAAGCAGGAATAATTTTAGACAAAAATTGCCTTGAGAACTTTGATAGTAATGGTTTTGCTTCTAAATTTATACATAATGAAATAATAAAAAATGAAGAAAACAAAAAATTAATTTCAGATGAAGCTTGGAATGATGTAAAAGTATTTTATAGAGCTTATATGTCTAATCCGGAAGGAATTTTATATGTAGAAATGGATGATTTTGTTCCAGATTTTAATACAGCGGCAAAGCTAGTAAGAGAAGCAGGAGGACTAGTTTTTGTACCACATATTTTTGAATATAGAGAAAATTCAGAGAGAATATTAAAATTTATATTAGAAAATTACTCAATAGATGGAATAGAATGTTATTATACGACATTTTCTGAAGAACAAACAAATAGATTATTAGAAATATGTAAAGAAAGAAAATTATATAAATCTGGTGGAAGTGATTATCATGGCAAAAATAAACCAGGTGTAGATGTTGGTGTAGGTAAAGGAAATTTGAAAATAGATAATAAAATAATAGATGATTGGAAAGAAAAAGTAAAATATTTTTTATAAGAAATATTTATTTGTTGACATAACGCACAAAAAAGTTATATAATTAATATATATCCGTTGAATTAATTATCCTATGTATAGGATAATGTGGCCAAGAGAAAGGATGAAAAATGGCTAAGTGGATTGTTGTTAGTGGACTAGACGGCTCTGGAAAAACTACTCTTGTAGAAAATCTTGAAAGGTGGCTAAAGGACAATAAAAAGAGGGTTAAGACTAGTAGACTCCCATATGACGAATATTTGGTGAAGAAGTTGCTGAATGTATCTAATGATCCATATACGGACAGAATGTTGTTTGCTTTGGATAATCGGCTTTTTGCTGAGCGTTTTAAGAAATGGCAAGAGTCAAACGAGTTTGATTTTATTCTTACACAAAGAGGTTTCTTAGATAGTTTTGTTCATGGAGCAGTGCAAGGATTTAGCTATTCTTGGATTGCAGAACTTAACCAAATCCAGACTCTTCCAAAATGTGATATTATTATTCACATGGTAGCAGAGGCAGAAACTGCATATGGAAGAATAAGAGATGATCCAGACGCGGACAAGTTTGAATATTTGTCCTATATAAGGCGTCAAGAAACTGAAACTAGAAGGGCATACAATGAGCTAGTAAAGAAAAATCCGGATTTGGAGCATTTTGATAATGCTATAAATCTGTATGTAGATACTACTCAGATGACAACTGAGGAGGTATTCGATTTGATGAAAAATCGTCTGACGAAGCTAGGGGTGCTAGAACACTAACACGGGACAACGAATAAACTTCCAAACTTTAATAAGGTTTGGAAGTTTATTCATAAAAAATAAAAGAAAAGGAATAAAAACATGGATTTAGAAAGAATAAAAAATGCAAAAACAAATGTAATAGGTAAAAAAATAGAATATTTTAAGGAAATAGAATCAACTCATATATATGGAAGAGAAATAGCAGAAAAAAAAGAAAATGAAGGAAAGATTCTACTTGCAGAAGTACAAACAGGAGGAATAGGAACAAAGGGAAGAAGTTGGTATACAGGATATGGAAAAAATATAGCAATGACAATAATATTACATCCAAAATGTAAAATAGAAAAGTTAGATAATTTAACTGTAGAAATAGCAGAGAAAATAAGAGAAGCAATTTATGAATTATATGGATATAAACTAGAAATAAAAAAACCAAATGACTTAATATTTAATGGTAAGAAGATATGTGGAATATTAACAGAAATACATACACAAGGAGAAAAAATAAAATATCTATTAATAAGTTTTGGATTTAATGTAAATGAAGATGAATTTCCTGAAGGAGCTAAAGATATAGCTACATCTTTAAAAAGAGAAAAGGGAAAAGAATATGAAAGAGAAGAAATTATTACAAAAATAATAGAAAAATTAGAAGAAATAGAATTATAGAAGTTCTATTTCTTTTTTTATTTAATATAAATTAAATAAGAAAAAATAAATATTTAATTTTGGAGGGAAAGATGGAAACATATAAAGAAGAAAATAAAGGAACTGTTAAAAATATATTTAAAGGAATAGGAATATCAATGCTATTTACAGTGATTTGCCTATTTATATTTTCTATATTATTAACATATACAAATATAAGTGAAAATACAATAACACCTGTAATATTAGTAGTAACAGCTATAAGTATATTAATAGGAAGTTCAATAGGAAATATAAAAATAAAAAAGAATGGAATACTAAATGGAGCAATAGTTGGAGGAGGGTATATTTTAATATTATATTTAATTTCAAGTTTATTAAATGTTAGATTTAGTTTAAATATACAAAGCTTAATAATGATAGGAATAGGCATTATATTTGGAATAATAGGGGGAATAATAGGAGTAAATAAAAAATAAAATAAAAACAAAAAGTGGAATTTTGTCGAATTTTGCGATGAAAAGTTTAAATATTTTTCAAAAAAGAATTGACAATTCCATTTTTTGTAAGTATAATGTATTTACATTTTCAAATTAATTCTATAATTTTTATCTGAAAAATTTATTTCGTTTTTAGAGTAAAATCTAAGAAAATCCAAAAAAAGAAAATTTAATAAAAAGGAGGAATGCTTTTGGCGAGAAAGAAAAAAGTATTAATTATTCTAGCTATTCTAGTACTAGTATTATTAGCATTTATAGGAGGACAAGCATATGCTAAATATGTAAGTCAAGTAAGAGGAGAAGGAGTAGCAGAAGTTGCAACATGGAACTTTAAAGTGAATGGACAAGACGAACAAGTAGAACAAATTGATTTAGCTTCTACATGTGATAATGAAACACTTGTAGATAATAAAATAGCCCCAGGTACAAGTGGAAATTTTGCCATATTAGTAGATGCAACAGGGTCTGAAGTTGGTATAAACTATAATATTACTTTTACAGAAGAAGAAAATAAACCTCAAAATCTTAAATTTGAATATAATGATGTAGAATATAATTCAATAAAAGATTTAGAAAAAGATTTATCAGGAACTATTAATGCAAAAGATGAAAATAAAACAAGGACATTAAACATTAAGTGGAAATGGGAGTATGAAACAGGAAGTAGCCCGGAAGAAATATCTAGTAATGATTTAGTAGATACTGAAGATGCAAAAACAATTGAAAATTACACATTTGATGTAGTAGTTACTGGAACTCAAGTACGCCCACAGAATTAGGTCTTTAAAAGTGAAATTATAGAATAAATGAAAATGAAAATATTCACCTTTGTACTAAGTGGGGAAGACATAAAAAGAATATTCCCCACTTATACAAATTTTAGGAGGAAGGTATGAAAGAAAAAATTAAAGAAAGAAAAAAACAAATAATAATATTTATGGTAATAATGATAACAATAATACTTTTTTTCTCAGGATTTAGTATGGGAAAAGGTATTAATAGAAAAGATATAAATGGAAAAACAGAGGTTGCAAAACCAATATTACAGGTAGAAAATGGAAGTAGTATAGAAATAAATAATACAAATAAGATAGGAACATATGAATTTAAAGTAAAAAATTATAATGAACAAGAAGAAATAACACAAGTAGATTTAGAATATTATATTGAAATATTAAATAATTTAGAAAACACAGGAATAACATTAAAATTATTTAAAAATGACCAAGAAATAGAAACAAAAGAAAATAAAACAGAAAAATTCAGAATATCAAAAAATGAAAAAGTAGAAGATAATTATAAATTAGAAATTACATATGATGAAAATAAAAATATCAATATGGAAAATATTGTAGAACAATTACAGATAAAAGTACATTCTGAACAAATGCAGGAGGTACTATGAAAAGATTAAAAGAGAATAAAAAGAAAGTAGTTATTTTGATTCTAATTTTTATAATCAGTATATTTACATTATTTAAATTTTTACAAATACAAAAATTTGATTTCCAAGAAGATTTAATTTTCTTTAAATTATTCAATGGTGAAAAAAATCAAAATAGTAATGAAGAAATTGATAAAAATGAATATGAAATCATAGAAGTGGAAAAAGGAAAGAACAGTTATAAAAGAATAAATTTGTTACAAGTGCTAGATATAAAAACATTAACAAATGAAAAAATATGTCCAGGAACTAAAGGGTGTTTTAATGTTTATTTAATTTCAAACAGTGAAGTAAATTATGAAATGACAATAGAGGATAAAAACAAAGGACCTAAAAACTTTAAATTCCAAATAAGTGAACCAGAAGGAATAATAGAAAAAAACAAAATAAAAAAAGTACAAATAAGTTGGGAATGGCCATATGAAATAAATGAAAAAGCAAATGATGAGGATACTAAAGATGGAAAGAATATAGCAGAATATGATTTTAAAATATGTACTATAGGAAGATAGGAGGAAAAGAGTTTGAGAAAAGTTATTGTTTTTTTATTTGTGATTTTTATTATAATTTCTATATCGATTAATAGTTATGCAAAATATGTGATAGAAAATATAAGTTTAGCAGCCAATATAAATATTGATGCACAAATTCCTGTAATAGAGTTTATAAGTGTTAATAATACAAACGAAAAGTATAATAAATATGCAAATAAAACACATACTATAACGGTGAGTTTTAGAATTAAAGAAAAAGATGTCAAAGAAGATAACGTAAAAGACAATATAAAGTTTTTATTAAATGAAAAAGAATTTAAGCCAAAAAGGTTAGAAACAAGTAGAAGAGAATCAGGGGAATATATATATTATACAATTTCGATATATGAAATAAGTGGAAACGGAAAATTGAATATAAAGATACCAAAAGGATCAGTTGTAGACATGTCAAATCAAGTAAACGAAGAAGTGGTTTTTAATACAGAAATTATGATAGACAATGTGGCACCAGTTATTAATTTTTCCCAAGAAGAAATAGGAGATGGTAAAATAAATGCAATAATTAAAGCAAATGAAAAAATAAGAGAAGTTAATGCATGGGAATTATCAGAAAATGAGGAGACTTTAACTAAAGAATTTGAATGTAATGTAAAATATCCATTTAATGTTTCAGATTTAGCGGGAAACAGCACAGAAATAGACATAAAAATAGATAAAGCAACAAAAATAAAAATAAGATATGGAGCTATGAATGAAGGACCAAATAATTATTGGGAATTTGGAACAGGAACCAATGAAATAGTTGGAAAAAAATCAATAGAGTATGGGATGGAATATAAAATTGAAGGAATTTCTTTATATTTGGAAGGAATAGATAAAGATTTTATACAAATAAGAACGTTCATAAATACTTATTGGGGAGAAGGAATACAAGGAAGATGTGATACATATGAAACACTTTATGATTATGGATACAATCCTAAAAATGATGGGTATGCTAGTTTAAAAACTGGGCCTATAATAGTTTTAGAAGGAAAACCAACTTTATTTATTGGAGGACATGGTATGAATAGTGAAGGAAACATGGGAAGAGGTGGCTCACCTATACCAAAAGAGATAGCTGAACAACATTTATTCGGAATAAGTAGTTTAAATATAAAATTAAAAGATACATCATATTATTCTATTGTATACCAAGTATGGGTAAATGGAATAGGATGGTTAGAACCAGTAAGTGATGGAGAAGAAACAAGTTTTTCACATGATAAACCAATAGGAGTATATAGAATTTCATTAATACCAAAAACAGAAAAACAATATTTAATTGATTTATGGAAGGAAGATGTTGGAACTAATAATATGGATTAATAAAAAATATAGAACTATTAATACAATTTTAAATCATAATTTAAATAATTCTAGGAAAATTTTCTAACTTTTCATTAGATTTAAACAAAAAGAATATTTAAGCAAGAAGAAGATAAAAAGAGAAAAATGAAGAAAAATAAAAATAACTTAAACATTTTACTAAAGAATAAACGTTGATTTAAGAATTAAAATGATATAGAATGGAGATATGAAATAT
>CALXFC010000026.1 GCA_944387485.1 uncultured Clostridia bacterium | reverse complement strand
ATACATTGACCACAAAATGTACAGTTTACATCATTTAAACTGTGGTCTCCGACAGTTGATATACAAGATTCAAAACCTCTATTTATACAATCAATTGCACCAATTCCTTGTACATTTTTACATGTTGCAACACATCTTCTACATAATATACATTTGTTAAAGTCTCTAACTAATGCTGGAGACTTATCATCTATTTTATGTTTTGTCATTTCTCCTGGATATTCTACATGTAAAACATTAAATTTAGTAGCTAATGTTTGTAACTCACAATTTCCAGAACGTGTACATGTTAAACAATCTTTAGCATGATTTGAAATTATTAAATCTAATACTGTTCTTCTTGCTTCTAGAACATTTGGTGTATGAGTATGTACCACCATTCCCTCTTCTACTGTCTGTATACATGAAGTTGCAAATCCTCTTCTTCCCTCTACTTCAACAATACACATTCTACAATCTCCAACTTCATTTATGTCTTTTAAGAAACATAATGTTGGAATGTCTATTCCTGCTTGTTTTGCAGCTTGCAAGATTGTAGTTCCTTTTTTAGCTTTTACTGTCTCTCCATCTATTGTTAATGTAACCATTTCTTCTTCCATTGCTTTTCCTCCTATTTTTAATTTATTGCATGGAATGGGCAAGTTGCAATGCAAGTGCCACATTTAATACATAAAGACTCATCAATTCTTCTTTTTTCTCTTCCTTCACCTTTTATTGCATTTACTGGACAATGTTTTTGACAAAGTCCACAGCCCTTACATTTTTCTTCATCTATTCCTATTTTTGCTAAAGCCTTACATTCTGCTGTTCTACATGCTTTATCTATTGCATGTTCCTTAAATTCTTCTCTAAAATAATTTAATGTACTAAGTACAGGATTTGGTGCACTTTGTCCAAGTCCACAAATACTAGCTTTTTGTATATTTTTTGCTAATGTTTCTAATCTATAAATATCTATTTCTTCAGCTTCACCATTACAAAGTTTTTCTAATATTTCAAGCATTCTTTTTGTACCTATTCTACAAGGGGTACATTTACCACAACTTTCACTTACAGTAAACTCTAAATAGAATTTAGCAAGTGATACCATACATTTTGTGTCATCCATTACAATTAGTCCACCTGATCCCATCATAGAACCTATTTCTTTTAATGATTCATAATCTATTGGTGTATCTAAATGTTGTTTTGGTATACATCCTCCTGAAGGTCCACCTGTTTGTGCTGCTTTAAAGTCTCTTCCATTTGGTATTCCACCACCTATGTCATATACTATTTCTCTTAATGTAGTTCCCATTGGTACTTCTACTAATCCTATATTATTTACATTTCCACCTAAAGCAAATACTTTAGTTCCTTTAGATTTTTCAGTTCCAATAGAAGAAAACCAATCTGCACCTTTTAATATAATTTGAGCAATATTTGCATAAGTTTCTACATTATTTATAAGAGTTGGTTTTCCCCATAAACCTGCTTCTGCAGGATAAGGTGGTTTTACTCTTGGTTGACCACGTTTTCCTTCTATTGACTCTAAAAGTGCTGTTTCTTCTCCACAAACAAAAGCTCCTGCACCTAATCTTATTTCTATATCAAAATCAAAACCAGAACCGAAATATATTTTTTCCAAGTAATCCATAATCTCTTGCTTGTTTAATTGCAACTTCTAATCTTTTTACCGCAATTGGATATTCAGCTCTTACATAGATAAATCCTTTATTTGCACCTATTGCGTATCCTGCAATTGTCATTGCTTCTAAAACGCTATGTGGATCTCCTTCTAATATGCTTCTATCCATAAATGCTCCTGGATCTCCTTCATCTGCATTGCAAACAACATATTTTTGTTCTCCTTTGTTTGCTCTAGTTAGTTCCCACTTCTTACCTGTAGGGAAACCTGCTCCTCCTCTACCACGAAGGCCTGATTTTTTGATTACTTCTATTACTTCTTCTGGTGACATTACATCTAATACTCTTTCTAATGCTTTATATCCATCAAAAGCTATGTACTCATCAATATCTTCAGGATTAATTACTCCACAATTTTTAAGAGCTATTCTTTTTTGCTTTTTATAGAAATTTAACTCATCTAATGCTTGGACTTTTTTACCATCTATATCTTTACAAAGTAATCTTTCGACTCTTTCTCCTTTTACTATATGTGTATCTATAATTTCTTCACAATCTTCAGGAGTTACCATAGCATAGAAAGTATCCTCTGGCCTAATTATAACAATTGGACCTTTTGCACATAGACCAAAACATCCTGTTTTTATTACTCTTACATTTTCTATATTTTTTTCTTTTAATATTCTTCTAAAGTTTTCTAATATTTCTGGAGATTTTGAAGAAGTACAACCAGTTCCATGGCATACTAAAATATGTTTTTCTCTTGTATCTGCTTTAGTATTTACCCTTAAATCCAATTCTTTTCTTTTATTTTCTCTAATTTCATGAATTTCCTCTAATGTTTTCATCTCTTTCCTCCTTTTGTTAGATGAAATATACTTTAACAGTTTAAGCTATTTACTTTCAGTTTTAATTAATTCATCTAAAACCTCATCTAATTTTTGAACAGTAGCTCTACCATAAACTTCACCATTTACAGTAAATACTGGTGCTAAGCCACATGCACCTACACATCTTGTTTGCTCTATTGTAAATAAACCATCTTTTGTTGTTTGACCTGGTTCAATTTTTAGCCTATCTGTTAGTCTATCCATTATTTTTTGTGAACCTTTTACAAAACAAGCTGTTCCTAAACATACAGATATTTTATATTTTCCTTGTGGCTCTAGCGAAAATCTTGAATAAAAAGTAACTACTCCATATATTTCTGCCATTGGTATATTTAAAAATTCTGACAGTTCTTTTTGTACATGCATTGGTACATATCCATAGTGTTCTTGAATTTCGTTTAACATTTGAATCAAATTATCTTTTTCTGGTAAATACTCTTGAAATAATTTTTCTAAGAATGAATCTTTTTCACAATCACATTTTTTATTTTCTTTTTCCATAATACTCCTCCTTACTAGAGTTTATTACTTGAGATAGCTAGATTATATCAAATCAAAAAAATTTATACAACTATTTTTTGTAAATTTAAGTCAAAAAAGAAATAATTTTATAGGAATATAGACATTTTATTAAGAATTAGAAGTAAACCCAGAAAGAAATATCCTTCTGGGTTTGTTTTATGAGATTTTGCCATTAAATACAAATTCTCGTGAAAGGTTACTATAATAACCTTTTTTAAGTATCTGTGTTTTTCTCCAACCATACTTTTTAATTATTGGAATAAATTGTTCTACCCTATACTCTGGAATTGTTATCAATGGTGTTGTTGTTCCCAAATACTTGAATGCTTCTTCAAGCAATGCTGTTGCAATTCCCATACCTCTATATTCATCCAAAACGAAAAGCGTGCAAATCTTTCTTTCGCTATCTTCTTTCTTCAGAACTGCACAGCCTGAAACTTCGCCATTAGATTTGACAAGAAAAACATCCCTTGTTCCATCAAGTACTCCTGGTAAAACCTTTTTCCAATACCATAAAAAGCGGTCTTTATAATCTTTGTCAGTCCCTTCTGTAATCTCATATGCTTTTGAAATAATGTAAGAAAAAGTATTATAGTCTTTTTCTAAATATGTAGAAGCTTTCAAAATGTCAACTCTACACATGAGAACTCCTTCCTTTAGTTAAAACACAGATATTTTTAGTAACCTTTTTCTAAGTATTATATGTATAAATATAACATAATTTAGCACTTTTATCAAGTGTTACCACCTCATCTAGAAAATAAGGTAAATGAGATAATTTAAATATGTATAATTTTTTATAAATATTTTTAGTAAAATTTTTGTTCTATAATCTTCCAAATTTTATTGACAATTTTGTAGAAAAATGTCATAATATATGTATAAGTTATAATAAAGGGGTGAAATTAATGGAAGGAAAACAAGAATCAAAAGGACTTAGTATTGCATCTATGGTGTTAGGAATTATTTCTGTTGTTCTATTCTGCTTTTTCTATATTTCAATTCCTTGTGCAATTCTAGCAATAATATTTGGTATTGTTGGAATGAAAAAAGGTGGAAAAGGTATGGGAATCGCTGGTTTAGTATTAGGAATAATAGCACTTGCTATTTACGGTTTAGGAGCAGTAGGAGTATTCTCACTTGGATCACTTGTATAAATAAGATAGAAGACCTAAAGTCTTCTGTTTTATTTTTATTATTTGAAGGTGGTAATTATGGTAAATACTTTTAAAAATCTTACAAAAATTATTATAAATAATAAATATTTAAAATTATTACTAATACAGTTAGCTATCTTACTTGTATTGGTATTTATTTTTGTGTTTGCAAATTCACCTTTAATTGATATTGCTCCTTCTTGTTTTTGGCAAGAAAATTATGGATTTAACTGCCCTAGTTGTGGCGCTACTAGATGTGTTACTAATTTTATAAATGGTAACTTTTCTTTAGCTTTTTCATATAATCCATTTTTATTTATTTTAATTGTTTATTTATTCTTATTAGATTTATTATATATAATAAACACCATTTTAAATAAAAAATACTTAAGATTCTTTTATCCAAAATGGTGGTATGTTATTATATATTTTTCTTTGTGGGCTATTTATACTATAATTATTAATGTTTTAAATTTTATTTAATTCATTGTAACCTTTCCCACTATATCGCTTATATTTTGAATATTATATATTGACATATATTCTTCTTCTATTTCTTTTATGGTATTTATAGCTGATATGGGCCTTGGAAATTTTCTGCTCCTGCAAGCATAATTCCAATTGCATCTTCACCATCAACAGCTTTTGATATTGGAATTATTAATGATAAACAATTAGATATGTTAAATAACTTTTTTAATAATCCAGATAAAACTGTGAAAGAATTTTTAAAAATTTCATTAGAAGCGGATGAAAAAACAAAGAAAAGAGCAAAGCTTCTTATTGATAATAATTTGTATAATTTATAAATAATACTAACCTTTAAAAATAGGCTAGTTTTTATTTTTAACCTTTTTAAATTATTATAGATGTGTCCCAGATTGTCCAAAAATGGGCAATTGGGAAACGTCCCTAAATTAATTTTTCTAATTCTTTTATTTTATCACGTAGTTCTGCTGCTTTTTCAAATTCCATATCTGCTGCATATTTTAGCATTTCATCTGTAAGTTTATTAATCGTCTCTTTAATGTCTTCTTCTTTTTCTAGTTTATATTCTACTTCTATGTCTTTTGCATCTGTAATAGAAATAGAGTCCCTTACTGATTTACTAATTGTTTTTGGTGTGATATGATGCTTTTCATTATATTCTTGTTGTATTTTTCTTCTTCTATTTGTTTCTGATATTGCTTTTTCCATACTGTCTGTTAATTCATCTGCATACATTATAACTGTTCCATCTGTATTTCTTGCAGCTCTTCCTATTGTTTGAATAAGAGACCTTTCTGAACGTAAGAATCCTTCTTTATCTGCATCTAGTATTGCAACTAAAGATACTTCTGGGATATCAAGTCCTTCTCTTAGAAGGTTTATTCCTACTAATACATCAAATTCTCCTAGTCTTAAATTACGAATTATTTCCATTCTCTCTAATGCTTTTGTATCTGAATGCATATAATTTACTTTTATGTCTAATCCTTTTAGATATTCTGTCAAGTCTTCTGCCATTTTCTTTGTTAAAGTTGTAACTAATACTCTTTCATTCTTTGAAACTCTTTCTCTTATTTGTTCAATCAAATCATCTATTTGATTTGTTACTGGTTTTACTTCTATTTTTGGGTCTAAAAGTCCTGTTGGTCTTATTATTTGTTCTACTACATTATCCCCACTATGCTCTTTTTCATATTCTGCAGGTGTTGCACTTACAAAAATGGCCTGGTTTATTCTTTCTTCAAATTCTTTAAATGTAAGTGGTCTATTATCAAATGCTGATGGTAATCTAAATCCATATTTTACTAATGATTCTTTTCTTGCTCTATCTCCATTATACATTGCTTTTACTTGTGGTATTGTTGCATGTGATTCATCTATTAAAAGTAAGAAGTCTTTTGGAAAATAGTCAAATAATGTATATGGTGGGCTTCCTGCTGGTCTTCCACTTATATGTCTTGAATAGTTTTCTATTCCTGAACAGAATCCTGTCTCTTTCATCATTTCTATATCAAAGTTTGTTCTTTCTTCTATTCTTTGTGCTTCTATTAATTTATTTTGTGATTTAAAGTATTTTACTCTTTCTTCCATTTCTTGTTCTATTGTTACTATTGCTCTATCCATTTTTTCTTTTGTTGTAACATAGTGTGATGCTGGAGATATTAATATATGTCTTCTTGTTGCTATTGGTTTTCCAGTTAATGCATTTATTTCTACTATCCTTTCTATTTCATCTCCCCAAAATTCAACTCTAACAGCATCTTCTGATTGGTTTGCTGGATATATTTCTACTATATCTCCCTTTGCTCTAAATGTTCCTCTTTTAAAATCAATTTCATTTCTTGTATATTGCATACTTACTAATTTTTTTAGTACTTCATCTCTTGATTTTTGCATACCAGGTCTTAGAGATAACATCATTCCTTGATAATCTATTGGGTCTCCTAAACCATATATACATGAAACTGATGCAACTATTATTACATCTCTTGTTTCAAATAGTGATAATGTTGCTGAGTGTCTTAATTTATCTATTTCATCATTAATTGAAGAGTCTTTTTCAATATAAGTATCTGTTGAAGGTATATAACTTTCTGGTTGGTAATAATCATAATATGATACAAAATACTCAACATTGTTTTCAGGGAAAAACTCTTTGAACTCGCTATATAATTGCCCAGCAAGTGTCTTATTATGTGCTAATACTAATGTTGGTTTTTGTACCTTCTCTATTATATTTGCCATTGTAAATGTTTTTCCAGAACCTGTAACACCAAGAAGTGTCTGGTATTTCTTACCTTCTAACACACCTTTACTTAAATATTCAATTGCTTGTGGCTGGTCTCCTGTTGGTTTATATTCTGAATGTAATTTAAACATACTTTTCATGCTCCTTAAATCATTATAATCACTATTAACCTAAAATTCGTGTAATTACTTAAAAAACTTATCATTTTTTCGTGTAATTTATATACAAAGCATCCTACTTTTGTCATAACTTTTACTGGTTTTTAGCTACATAATATGTCTTTACACGAATTTGGTCATAAACTTGTTTTTTTGAACTATTTAATATTAAATAATTTAAACATATTATTTATATCATATTTTTAGTAAAAATACAATAAACTAATATCTTACACTACTGTAAAGAAAATTAAAAATGTAACCTAATATTTATTAAAAGGTTACATTATATTTTATATAGCTAATCTTTTTTCTTATCCAATTATTTTTTTCTAATGCTATTGACATATATTCACTTGTAGCTTGTGGTTGTTTCTTTTATAATTATTAATTATCTAATTGAACATTCTTTCTAAAATATCTATCTGTGATTCATCAGCTCTAGAAATAGTACAACAATATTTATTATTACCTATATTTATTATTTGGATTTCCAAAAAATACTAAAAATTAAATCTACAGAATTTATAGTTGTATTATTATTTTTTCACACCGCATATGATAGTTTTCCCACCCATTTCATTTTCTAAATAATATATATATGAATTTGAATGGCTATCGTCAATTTTTTTAAGTTGATTTGCTATATTATAATATATTTCTTCTTTACCTGCTCTTGTTGCATCATCCGCTTCTAAATATTTTTTATTTTTATATTCTACATCTCTTATAAATACACCATTGTCAGAATACATTACTATCCTAATAAAGCTTTCTTTACCTTCATTTGTTGTTTTAAAAAAATTGTCTAATGCATTTTTATCATCTGAAATAACTATATTATTTTCTACTACAAAACAACCATCTTTAATAGCTTGTTCTTTTGAATATTCCTTTGGTAAATTTTCTATTTTTTCAAATTCTTGATTTGAAGGTTCTTCTTTTATTACATTTATTACTATATTATCTCTATTTTCTTCAATAGGAATTTTTGTAGACGTAATAGTTGTTTGATTTTCTTCTTCGTTGTCAGAATTTTTCTTAGATAAATCTATATAAAGTGTATTATTATCTGTTGATACATTTGTAACAGATAATCCAATAGTTGAATAATTTTCTCCTGCTGTTATAACTACAAAGTAGTTATTAAAATCATCTTCTGTCATTTCTACTAAGTTATTCCATCTATCTAAACATTGTTTATAATCTTCATAATTCATAACTTTTTTGTAATATATTCCGTTTTGATAAGTCATATCTTGTACATAATCATATCCTTGATTTTTACTAAAATCAGTAGTAGTCTCTTTAGTAAAATAATTATATGTAACTACTCCTGCATAAACTACTCCTACAGTCATTAATGTTGTGCATAATATCATCACAAATGTTTTTATTCCTAATGATATATCAGTATTTTTGTATACATGTTTGTTAAAAAATTTATTTTGATTTTTATTATATTTATAATTATCGCATTTATCCCAAAATTCTTCTATAAATTGTCTATCTGTTAGCATTAAATGTTCCCCTCCTTTTTTATCATTTTTGCAAGAGCCTTTCTTGCTCTATGTATTAACACTTTAACTTGTGGCATTGTTTTATTCATTATTTTAGATATTTCTTTATAAGACATTCCTTGAAAATCTTTTAAATATATAACTGTTTCATATTCTGCTTTTAAATTTGACATTGCTTTATGTATATTCTTAGCATTTTCTTTTCTTAATAAAGTTTCATCTAAGTCTTCAATATTGTTATTTGTCATATATTTTTCATCAAATTCTACTTTCAAATTTTTCTTTTCTTTTTTTATCCAATTTATTGCCCTACATTTTGCAATAGTAAATAAGTATGTTTTTAAAGAATATTTGAAATCATATTCTTTTTTATTAATATACATATATAAAAATGTATCTTGTGCTAAATCTTCTGCTATTTCTACATTTTTTATATATCTCCATAAAAAAGATATTACATCTTTTCTATATCTTAAAATAATTTGGTTAAAAGCTTCTTTATTTCCATTTAAAAATTCATTATATAATTCAATGTCTGTTTTGTTTTTAAAACCTATTTCTTCCAATGTTTTTCTTCCTTTCTTTCTAATTTATTGCAATAAATTTTAAAGATTTTATATTTAACTATACAAAAATTAAAGAAAAATGTTACACACATAGTTTTAAATAAATTTAATTTTTCTTAATAATAAAAAATGGGTAAAAGAGTATATATAAAACTCCTTTACCTATAATAATAAAAATTTAATAGTAATTTAAATTATATTTTTACGTTCTAAAATATCATTAAATTCTTTATCCATCTAAATACTCTTCTAATTTTAAATTAATATATTTGTTGTTTTTGTTTTGTATACTGTCTAATAATAAATCTTTTGTTTTATTTGCTAAGTTAAATTCTTCTTTTGTAATTTCATTTTTATTTAGAGCATCTAGTAATTCATCTTCATCTAAAATTTTTATTTTCCCTTCTTTATTAATTGTTATGTCTAAATATAAATCATCATAATATGGAATATTACTTTCTTCATCTAAACCGTTTTCTAAACTAATATCAAAATAATATTCTAATATTTCTTTTTTATCATTAATAAAAACTCTCATTGTATAATTTTCGTGTTTTGGAATAACTTCTACTATATAATATCCATTATCTATTAAGCATCTTCCTGAATCTAATATAAATGGTTCTTTTATATCAATTATTTTCTTTACACAAATATAACAATCTTCTTTATCAAAATAAATTTTTAATATATATTTATTTACATCTTTCAAGTACGTTTTACTAATTAATTTTCTTTTCATAATTATTCTCCAAATATGTTTTTTATATTATACTAATAATATTTTCTAATTACAAGCATTTACAATATTATTCATAATTTGCCAATAAATACTCGTGCTTCCTTCATAATGACTTGTAATTGCAACAACTAATTCTAATTCTGGAACTACAAAAATATATTGTCCGTAATGACCTTGTGCAAAATATGCATGATAATTATTATTACCAAATGTTCGTACCCACCATTGATATCCATAATCTGCTGAACCAGATTGTCTATCAAACTGAACTGTTGTTGAATCTTCTATCCATTGTTTAGAAATTACTTGTTCTCCTTCCCAAACTCCTTCATTTAGATATAATTGTCCCAATTTTGCCATATCATATATATTCATAGCAAATCCATTTCCACCATCAGAAATTCCTTGAGGGTCTGTAGAACATTCTACACTATCCATATCAAGTTTATCAAATAAATTTTCTTTTCCAAATTCGTAAGTAGTTTTCCCTGTTGTTTTTTCTATTATTGCAGATAAAAGATGTGTATTTCCCGTAAAATAATTAAATGTTGTTCCTGGCCTTGACACAGCTGGTCTTTCTAATACATAATTTACCCAATTACTAGAAGCAAGCCATTCATTCCAATTAGCTGTATCACTAACATCTAAACCTGTTGTATGTGTTAATAAATTCCATACAGTTATTTGGTTTTTATATTCACTTCCATAATTTAAAATTTGAGGGAAATATGTAGATATTGGTGTATTTACACTATCAATATAGTCTTTATCCATTGCTATTCCAAATATTGCAGAAGTTACACTCTTTGATGTTGATTGTAATGTAAATACACTATTTTCATCATAGCCTTCTTTATAATACTCATCTACTATAACTCCATTTCTTACAATTACTTCTGCATTTATTGGATATTGGTCAAGTGTTTGATGAACACTTTCTATTACACTACTATTAATATTATGATTTTCTAAAGTATCATGCCTCCACTCCCAAGTAGTATCTTCTTCTGGTTCTTTCACCTCTGCAATAAGTGTGTTATTTTCATTAATATTAGTATCTTCAATTGAAACATTCTCATTTACTACTTCATTTGTATCTTTATTATTATAAACAAATAAAGCTATTAAAATAAGGGCAACTAGTAATAATAAAACAATAATTGGAACAATTATTTTGATTTTGTTTAATTTCATAAGACTCCTCCTTTTCTACTAATCCCCTTTTCTTTTTCCATATTAGCATCTGGTGTTTACTCCAAGTCAATAGTTTTTACAAAAAAATAAGACAATAAAATTGCCTTATTTTAAAAATTCTTAGTTATTATTATTTTCATAACTTCCACACATTGATTCATCTTTCTGTTTTGTATTAGTATTTTCTACTGGAGTTACTGTTATTTGTTGTAATACACATTCTTGATTGTTTTTATCATTATATTTACAACTACCTACTGTACAATTTATTTTTTGATTTTTTTCCATAAAAATAGCCTCCTTTTTATTAGTATGGCTATTTTTCATAAAATTATTATTTAAATTTTATTTATTGCATCATTAATTAACTTTATAGAAAGTTCTATTTTTTCTTCATCATTTTTTAAATAACTTGGAAGTGGTGCTCTTACTCCACCTATGTCTATATTTTCACGTCTTCTTAATATTTCCTTTTCTATAGCATATAAATTAGATTTACAACTTGTCAATATATTAATAATTTTTGTTACTTTAAATTGAAGCTTAGTTGCTTTTTCTATTTGTTTATTATCAAATAATTCATTAAGTTTTAAATATAATTCAGGCATAACTCCATAAGTTCCACCAATTCCTCCATCTGCTCCCATACTTCTTCCTGCAACCAATTGAGTATCTTCTCCATTAAATACTATTAAATCATTTCTGCCATATAATTTGAATTCACAAATATCTTCAACTTCCATAGCAGAACTTTTAACTCCTATTACTTTAGGATTTTCTAGCATTATATGTAATAAACTTCTAGTTAAAGTAATTCCTGTAAGTTGTGGAATACTATAAATAAAGAAATCTGTATTTGGAGCAGCACTAGAAATATCATTCCAATATTTTGCCACTGCATATTCTGGTAATCTAAAATATATAGGTGGTATTGCTGCAATAGCATCAACACCTAAACTTTCTGCATGTGCCGCAAGCTCCATACTATCTTTTGTGTTATTTGCTGCTACATGAGCTATGATTGTTAGTTTTCCTCTTGCTTCTTCCATTACATTTTCTAATATTAATTTACGTTCTTCTTTGCTTTGATAAATGCATTCTCCTGAAGAGCCACAAACATATAAGCCTTTTACTCCCTTTTTAACAAAATGTTTAACTAATTTTTTTGTTCTTTCAGGACTAACATTCCCTTCTTCATCATAACAAGCATAAAATGCTGGTATTATTCCTTTATATTTTTCATTCATAATTTTTTAAACCTCTTTCTTATAAAATTAATTAAACTGACTCTACTTCATTTCCTTCTAAACTGTAAATATCTTTATAACTATAGTCTAATATCTTCTTTAAGTCTTCTGATTTTATTTCAACTGACATAGTTTCAGATCCAAATGCACATATTAGTTTTTCTTCATTATAAATTTTTGAATCTACTACAATAGCTTTTATTAAATCTTCTTTTAATCCAAAAGGCGTCATACAACCTGGTTGCATGCCTGTTTTTTCTATCATTTCATCTCCTGAAACTAATTTTACTTTTTCACCTAAAATATTTTTTAATATTTTAGAATCCATTCTCTCTGTTGCTAAAGTAATGAACAAATAAAAGGCTCCTGATTTTCCCTTCAAAAATAAAGTTTTACTTTCTGTTCCTGTAAGTCCTAATTCTTTATCAACTTTATCTGCTGTCTCATAATTTAATATTGGTTCATGAGTTACAACTCTTGGTTCTAAATTTAATTCCTTAATTATTTTATAACATTTTTCATTATTTTCATTCATATCTAATCCTCTCCCAAATCAAAATTTTTTATATTTTTAAAACATGTTCCAAGTAAAAATAATCAATTTATAGATGTTTTTATTTTACAAGGGTTTCCATATGCTACTACATTTGACGGTATATCCTTTGTTACAACACTTCCTGCTCCTATTGTTACATTATCTCCTATAGTTACACCTGGAAGTACAACTACATTTCCTCCAAACCATACATTGTTTCCTATTTTTATCGGCCTTGCATATTCTAAACCTTTGTTTCTTAATTCTATTTCTTTTGGATGTCCTGCTGTATAAAAACCACAATTAGGTCCAATAAAAACATTATCTCCAAATTCTACTTTTGCTCCATCTAATATAACACAATTATGATTCATGTAGAAGTTTTCTCCAACGGAAATATTATAACCATAATCACAATAGAAATTAGATTCTATTAATAAATTTTCTTTTGTTTTACCTAGTATTTCCTTTATAAGTTTCTTTCTTTCTTCTTGTTTTAATGGCTCCAAATTATTATATTTAAAGCACAATTCTTTTGCTCTTATTCTTTCTTCTTCTAAATCTTTATCATAATTTGCATCATAAAGTTCTCCATTATCTCTTTTTTCTTTTTCAGTCATTCTATTCACCTTCTTTTTGTTTGTTTTTCTTGTCACTTTGTAATTTCCACCTAATATATATTTTATACTATTATATCTAAAAATAATCAAGAGTTTAAAAAATGTTTTTATAAATATTTTAGATATCTTATGTATTTTTTCTATTTTTTTGGTATAATAAACTTATAATTTTAAGTTTGTTTTAAGCTTTATATAATAATTTATTTTTTAAAAGTAAAGAATGGAGATGATTTCTTTTGCCCAAAGGGAAACATGTAAAACCTGGTGCTTACTCAAAGCCTAAATTTAAAAAGTCAATTTTATTTATTCTATTTTCCGTTATTATATTAAGCATTATATTTAATAATTTAGAGGTGAAAAATGAAATGGTAGAAAGTATAGCTTCAAAAGATGAACCTGAAAAAAATGCGGATGTTGCAGAAGCTACTACACAACCCGAAGAAGTAGAAGAAGAAACAATAATAGATCCTTCTGAAGATGAAGATTTAAAACTTTTAATAGATTCAGAAACAACTAAATATGGTTTTAATGAAAATAATTTTGCATTTTTCTATTATAATATAGATGATAAAAAATATTATTTTTATAATGAAGATTCATATTTTACAGCTGCAAGTACAATAAAAGTTCCTGTTGCAATGTATTATTATGATGAAATAAACGCAGGGACATATACTACTGATTCTAAGTTGCTTTATGATGAAGGTGACTATGAAGCAGGTGGAGGTACAACAGCTTCCGTTTATTCAGCAGGTGATTATGTACCACTTGGTTTTTTATTAGAACAAGCAATTATAAATAGTGATAATACTGCTGTTAATATCTTAATAGGTAATTTAGGATATTCAAATATGAAAAGAAAAATAACTAAATATTCAGATGAAGTTGTTCCTGAAGATTTTTATAGTAACAACATTATCTCTTGTGGATATGCTTATGATGTTATTAATTATCTATACGAGCATCAAGATTCTTATCAAAAATTAATAGAAGATATGAAAAAGTCTTCTATGGGTATGTATCTAAAACAATATATAACAGATTATGATGTTGCTCATAAATATGGAAGTTATTCTGGATATGTTCACGATTATGGAATTGTATTCGGTGAAAAAACTTACTTAGTTGGAATATTTACTAAAAACATTACAGATTCTGATGAAGTTATTGCTCAAATTAGCTTAGACATTTTAAACTATACTTTAGGGAAATTAGATGTAAGTACGTTAGCAGTTCCTCAAGCAGAAGAAGCTGGAAACACAACTAATAATACTTCTACTAATACTTCTGCAAATACAAATACTTTAAATGTTGTTTCTGAAAACACTTCATCAAATTAAGAAAAAATATAATAACATGAATTAAAGAGTAGTTAAAATACTACTCTTTAAATTTTTATAATATTTACAAAATTTATATATTTAACACAAGATAAAGCAAAATCAAATACAAGTACAGAAGCTAAAGCATATATTGTTGCTCTTTGTATTTGAAACGGAATTTTTTGCAATATCTTTTCCATTTTTTTCTCCATAAATGGATGTAAAAAATTAGAAAATATTATTCCAGCTAATCCCCATACAATAGAAAAGCTCAAACAAATACGTCCTTGAATATTAAACATTGCATCAGAATAATCCCACCATCTTAAGTGAAATACCATTTCTAATATCCAAGAAGCGGCAAATTCAAATATAGAAAATACTATCATTGATATAAAAAATTTCTTTAAATTATGTCCTTTTAATCCATCAAAAATTAATATAAAAATTACTGCTCCAAATCCATAAATAGGACATATTGGTCCAAATAAGAAACCTCTTTTTACAAAATGGCCTAATACTAAAATACCATAAAAAGTTTCTAAAACCCATCCTAAAAATGAATATATTAAAAAATACATAATTAATTTATCTTTCGTGGATAATTTTTCGTACTTAACAAGTGCTAAACTTTCTTCCAAAAACCTCTTCCCCCTTTAAAAAGTTCCAATTATCCATAAAATTATTTTTATTATAATACTTGACTGTGCTATTCCTGCTAAATTTCCTGTTATAAATCTACGAATGTTTGTTGATTCTTTTATTTTCTTATATTGTATATACCAATCTAAAAACATTATCAAAAGAAATAAAGCGTCTATATAAAATGGAATTCTAACAGATGCAATATACAAAATAATTCCTATAACTTGTCCTGTAAGTATTCCTGTGCATCTACTACATATTGGGAACTGCCACTCACCTATAAAAAAACTTCTATCTTCTCTTTGGTGGCATCCACATCTATCTCCTAATCTCATAAGAAATGCCCAAGTTTTTATTTTAGTGCTTTTTTTCATTAAAATCTATTACCACAATCATTACAAATATTTGTTGTTTTAGTTCTAGTTGTAGTATCTCCTGTATTACATAAACCACAAAGTATGCCTGGCCACCCAAAAAGTAAATATCCGGCAGCAAGCATCTCCGCCATCAAAACCTTTTGTATGTGTTTTTGTATCTATTATACTAGATATATTTTCACTTCCACATCTTGGACATCTCATATTATCTTTCCTCCATTCCGATAATATTATACCATATAATTAAAAATGTCGCAATGGGGACGTTCCCCAATTATTTTGGGGACGTTTCCCAATTGCCCATTTTTGGACAATCTGGGACACATCTTAAGTAATAAAGTGTCCCAAATTATTCTTTTTGGTAAATCCGGAAACGTCCCTATTTAATTATTAATTTCATTTGCTTCTTCCTTACTTATATATCCATACTTAACCATTTTATCTAACACTTGTTTTTGTCTTTGTTTTGTCAAATCTGGATTTACTTTTGGATTATAGTTAGATGGTGCATTAGGTATTCCTGCAAGCATTACTGCTTCACCATCTGTTAAATCTTTTGGTAATTTATTAAAATATCCTTCTGCTGCTTCTTTTATTCCATAATAACCATTTCCAAAATAACTAGTATTTACATATAATTCTAATATTTCTTCTTTAGTATAATTTTTTTCAATTTTAAATGCCATAAATACTTCTGCAATTTTTCTAATAAAATTCTTTTCTTGTGTAAAATATATATTTTTAGATAATTGCTGTGTAATTGTACTTCCGACCTTCTACTAATTTCATTGCTTTTATATCATTTATAGCTGCTCTTCCTATTGCAATTATATCTATCCCTGGATGATTATAAAATCTATGGTCTTCTACTGCAACGACTGCATCTAAGTAAATTTTAGGAAGATTATCTATTGTAATATAATTTTCGTCTGATTTTATTTCTTTTACCTTTTGTGAAAGAGGCATATTTTCTAATGCCTCTTTATACATATCATATCCACTTCCTATCGCAAATATCCCAATACTAAAACAAATTATAGATATTACTAAAATTATTTTTAAAAATGTTTTCATGTAAATCACCTTACTTTTTATATCTTAACTACATTTAAAGTAAGAAGATAAGATGTGTCCCAGATTGTCCAAAAATGGGCAATTTGGAAACGTCCCTATTTTATTATATTCTTACTTCCCATATATGTTGCTAAGAAATATACTCCGTAAATTCCTCCCATAACAGCTACTGTTGCTATTATTGATGGTAATAGTTCTTCACTACTTGCTAATACTGACATTAATTCCATTACGAACTGGATTCCAAATATTGAGTGTATTATTGCAAGTATTAGTGGGAATATAAAGAATAGTCCTATTTGTTTAAATAATGCTTTATTTATTATTTTTTCATCTACTCCTAGTTTTCTTAGTATCATATATCTTTCTTTATTATCTGAGCTTTCTGTTAGTTGTTTTAAAGCAAGTATTGCTGAACTTGCAATTAAGAATATTATTCCTAAGTATATTGCAATAAATAGTACCATTGTTGCTACTCCTACACTTGATTCTATTATTGAAATTTTTGTCATACCCTCAAAGTCTAGTCCTTTTGCTAGTACATTTTTATAAAGTTTAGAATTATTTGCATCTGTAAATATTTCTTCTATCTTTTCTTTTTCTTCTTCTGTCTTTGCATTATAATTTGCTGCTAAAAATGTTCTTTCTTTTTCTGACTCCTCAAATTCTACATTATCTGGTACTAATATTATTCCTGTATTTATATGACTTGATGACATATCTATAAATCCTTCTTGACATTCGTCATATTTGGCTTTATATTCTTTTCCTTTTAAAGTTATAGTATCATTTTCTTTTAATGCTTGGTTTCTTAAGCTTTCCATACTATCGAAATCACAAAGTACTATAAACTGATTATCTTCTAGTGAATATTCTTCATTTCCATATAGCCTTGCTATTTTATTATAATCTGATATTTTTATTATTTCTTCTGGCGTATCATATTTTAGTTGTGGAAATTGTGTTTTTACTATTTCTCCTATTCCTTTTAACAAATCTCCCATTGTTAATTCTGATGTTGTATATACTGGTATTTCTACTGTATCTTTAAAGTTATTCATATCAAATCCATTTTCTATTAATGTTTGTTCCATACTTTTTTTAGAGTCTTCTATTTGTGCTTCTGTATAGTATTTAGTTTCTCCTGTATAAGGATCTTGATAACTTTCTGGTAAGTTTGCTGTTTTATATAGGTTAATATCTACTGGTGTCATTTCTTGCATATCTTTTCTCATTGTACTATTTAATGATAATGATGATGATAAAATTGATATTGTCATAAATAACATTAAACATATTAAAGACATACTAATTACTGTTGTGTTTATTTTATTGTTTAATTGTCTTAATACAAACATGTTTACATCTTTTAAGTATATCTTTTTTATTGATTGTACTATTCTTAATATAAATCCTGATAATGACCAAAATACAAGTACTGTTGATACTATTCCAAGTAATACTATAATTGGCATTCTCTCTTGTGTTAATGTAGTATTTGCACCTATTGTTACTTCATAATAACAATAGATGAGTATTGCTACTGCTATTAAAAATATTATTATACAAACTATAGGATTTTTTATTTTTACTTCTTCATTCTTTTTAGTTGCGGTAAGTAAGTTTATTAATTTATATCTTGATACTGTTATTGTATTAAATACCATTACTGCAACATACATTACTGCAAAATATATACATGTTTTTATACATGCGTCTTTTGAAAATACAAATGTGAAGTTACTCATATCTGCTTCAAATAGTTTTCCAACAAGTATTGACATGAATTGTGATCCAAATATTCCAACTATCAATCCAACAATTAATGATATTATTCCTACAAATATGGTTTCTAATAATATTATTTTAGAGATTTGACCCCTTCCGCATTCCTAATGTCATATATATTCCAAATTCTTTTTTTCTTCTATTTATTAGGAAATTGTTTGCATATACTATTAAAAGTCCTAATATTACAGCTACAAATACTGATACCATTCCCATCATTTGTATCATAAGCTCAATTAATTCTCTTGTTGAACTAGATACTTGCATCATTGCTTCTTGGCTATCTAATGAGTTAAACATATAAAATATTGCAACTCCTAATACTAATGTTAGGAAATATATTGCAAAGTCTTTTATACTTTTTTTCATATTTCTAAAGGCTAATTTAAATAACATCTCCAAGTTCACCTCCAAGAAGTGTTTGTACTTCTATTATTTTTTCAAAGAATTGTTTTCTTGTGTCATTTCCTTTTATTATTTCATTAAAGATTTTTCCGTCTTTTATAAATAATATCCTTTTTGCATAACTTGCTGTAAATGCGTCATGTGTAACCATAAGTATTGTTGCATTCAAGTTTGTATTTAATGTTTCAAATGTTTCTAATAACTGTCTTGCAGACTTCGAGTCTAAACTTCCTGTTGGTTCATCAGCCAAAATTAGCTTTGGATTTGTTATTATTGCTCTTGATGATGCTACTCTTTGTTTTTGTCCTCCTGATATTTGATATGGGTATTTTTTCAAGATATCTTTTATCTCTAATTTTTCTGCTATTTCGTTTACTCTTTTATCTATTTCTTTTACAGGAACTCTTTGTATTGTTAATGCTAAAGCTATATTTTCATAACAAGTTAAAGTGTCTAATAAATTAAAATCTTGAAAGATAAATCCTAATTCTTCTCTTCTAAATTTATTTAAGTTATTTCCTCTTAATTTTGTTATGTCTTCTCCATTAATAATTATATTTCCTGCTGTTACTCTATCTATTGTAGAAATACAATTTAGTAATGTTGTTTTTCCTGACCCACTTGCTCCCATTATTCCTACAAATTCTCCTTTTTCTACATCAAAACTTATATTATCTATTGCCTTTGTTAAGTTTGATTTATTCCCATAATATTTTTCAATATTTTTAACTTCTAAAACTTTTTCCATACCCCTAGCTCCTTTCTAATTTTAATTATATTATAAACACTTATAACTTTCATTTCCATAGATTTTACTTACATTTACCTTACATATTTGTAACACACAAAAAAGCAACATAGTTTCCTATATTGCTTTTTAAATAATAACCTTTGTTTTTTACATAGGCAAAGCTTTCCAATAATCTGGAATTTCATTATAATTAGTTAATTTTCTACAACCAGCAAAACAACCAGGTCCATTAGGGGTTCCCTTATAATTATTTTCTTTTGAATTAGTACCAGTAAGCCACAATTCAGGTGCATTTCCTGTTAAATTTACACAATCTAAAAAAGTTTGTTGATAACTTTCAACATTTTCACATCCTTCGAATATGTTTTTCCCAATAGTGGTTAAATTCGTACATCCAAAAAAACATCTTTCAAAACTATCTACACTATTACATCCTGCAAATGCATAGTCACCTATTGTTTGTAAATTCGTACACTCATAAAAAGACATATTAAAACTTTTTACACTACTACAACCTGCAAATGCATAATTTCCTATTGTTGTTAAATTTCCACAATTGACAAAACATTCACTGAAATTCGTTATCTTTGTACAATTTAAAAACATATTATCTGGTATACTTGTTATTCCTGAACCATAAAAAGATGCATATGATAAATCTTTAAAACTACTTTCTGTTGGTTGCGCTATTTGTGTTAAATTTGTACCAGATAAATCTATTGACTTTAATCCTACTGTTCCCCATTGCTCTACTCTTACCAATTTATCATATCCTTGTCTACCTTCATAACTTTCATTATATGGAACTAAACTTTCAAAAGTTCCTGTTATTTTTATTCTTTTTTCTCCTGCTTCTGTATATTGATGTGTTGAATTACCTGCTATATTTGCATTTGTTATTCCTTCTGTCTTATTTCCATCTCCCCAGTCTACTGTAAAATTAAACGTTGCTGGATTTTCTTTTTCTCCATCATACCATGTTGAATAGTATGGTAATTCTATTGTATCTCCTGCATTTACATTATAAACTAATATTAATGCCTCTTTTCCTGTATCTGGTTCTAA
>CALXFC010000025.1 GCA_944387485.1 uncultured Clostridia bacterium | reverse complement strand
GAATTATCAGAATTAGTAAAAGGAATAGAAGAAAAATATGGAGTATCTGCAGCAGCAGTTGCAGCACCAGTAGCTGGTGGAGCAGCAGGAGCAGCTGAAGAAAAATCTTCATTTGACGTTGTATTAAAAGAAGCAGGAGCAAACAAAATCCAAGTTATCAAAGTAGTTAGAGATGCTACAGGATTAGGATTAAAAGAAGCTAAAGACTTAGTTGATGGAGCTCCAAAAACAATCAAAGAAGGAGCTAGCAAAGAAGAAGCTGAAGAATTAAAAGCTAAATTCACAGAAGTTGGAGCTGTTGTAGAATTAAAATAGTTCTAAAATCAAGTGTTTAGAGAAAAAATAAAGGAAACAAGCCATTTTGGGCTTGTTTTTTTTGTAAAAAAAGTATATAATATAAACCAAATTGTGTTAAGGAGATGATAGTATGCAAGTAACGAGAGAAGAACTTTTGCATATAGCAAGATTAGCTGATTTAGAATTAGAAGAAAATGAGATTGATAACTATTTAGCAAATTTAGATGATATTTTAAATTTTGCAAATATAGTAAATAATGCACCAGTAGAAGGTTTAGATATTACAATAGGTGCAAATGAAGCTAAAAATGTATTTAGAAAAGATGAAGTAAAGGTATTTAAAGATAATGAAAGTTTACTTCAAAATGCACCAGATAAAGCACAAAATATGTTTAAAATACCAAAGGTAATTGAATAGAAAGGAGGAAATATTTATGGATATTACAGAACTTACAGTACATGAATTACAAGAAAAGTTAAAAAATAAAGAGTTAACATCAAGTGAAATTACAAAAGCATATGTAGATAGAATAAACGAAAAAGAAAAAGATGTACAAGCTTTTGTAACAACTCTAACTGATGAAGCTTTAGAACAAGCAAAGAAAATAGATGAAGAAATAAAAACAGGAGAAGCAAAAGGCGATTTTGCTGGTATTCCAATAGGAATAAAAGATAATATTTGTACCAAAGGTGTTAAAACAACTTGTAGTTCAAAAATGCTTGAAAACTTTGTTTCACCTTATGATGCAACAGTAGTAGAAAAGATAAATTCTGAAAAAATGATTAATTTAGGGAAATTAAACATGGATGAATTTGCTATGGGTGGTTCAACAGAATATTCATACTTCAAAAAAACAAGAAATCCATGGAATTTAAATAAAGTACCAGGTGGTTCTTCAGGAGGTTCAGCAGCAGCAGTTGCATCAAGAATGGTACCATGGGCTTTAGGTTCAGATACAGGAGGATCTATCCGTCAACCTTCTAGCTTTTGTGGTGTAGTAGGATTAAAACCAACATATGGACTAGTATCAAGATATGGATTAGTAGCATTTGCATCTTCACTAGACCAAATAGGACCTATAACTAAAGACGTTTATGATAGTGCAATGTTATTAAATATAATTACAGGACATGATGAAAGAGATACAACATCTAGTAATCAAGAAAAAATAGATTATACAAAATGTTTAAAAAATGATGTTAAAGGATTAAAAATAGGTGTACCAAAAGAGTTCTTTGGTGAAGGTATAAATGAAGAAGTAAAAGAAGCTTTAGAAAAAGCAATTGAAACTTATAAAGAATTAGGAGCAGAAGTAGAAGAATTTTCACTTGATATTGCTAAATATTCTTTAGCAACATATTATATAATTGCTTGTGCAGAAGCAAGTTCAAACTTAGGTAGATTTGACGGAATAAGATATGGATATAGAGCAAAAGAATTTAAAGATTTAAAAGATTTATATAGAAAATCAAGAAGTCAAGGATTTGGACCAGAGGTTAAAAGAAGAATTATACTTGGAACTTATGTATTATCTTCAGGATACTATGATGCTTATTATAAAAAAGCACAACAAGTTCGTACTTTAGTTATGAATGAATTTAATAAAGCATTCCAAAAATATGATGTATTACTTACACCAACATCACCAACAGTTGCTTTTGATATTGGTTCTAAATCAAATAATCCACTAGAGATGTATTTAGCAGATATATGTACAGTATCAGTAAATATTGGAGGACTTCCAGGAATTTCAATACCATGTGGTGTAGATAAAGAGAACATGCCAATTGGTATGCAATTAATAGGAAACAAATTCCAAGAAGGAACAATATTAAATGCAGCATATACATTTGAACAAAAAACTAAATTTAGAGAAAATCATGAACCATCATTTAGAAAGGGGGAAGAATAATGGCAAGAGAAGATTATGAAGTTGTTATTGGACTAGAAGTACATGCAGAGCTTTCTACAAAAACAAAGATATTTTGTTCATGCCCAACAAGTTTTGGAGCAGCACCAAATACTCATATTTGCCCTATTTGTACAGCAATGCCAGGAACATTACCAGTTCTAAATGAAAAGGTTGTAGAATATGCAGTAAGAGCAGGTTTAGCTACAGAATGCACAATATCACAAGATAGTAAAAATGATAGGAAAAATTACTTCTACCCAGATTTACCAAAAGCATATCAAATATCACAATATGATAAACCTCTTTGTGAACATGGTAAAATAGAAATAGATGCAAGCACAGGAAGAAAAACTATCGGTATTACAAGAATTCATATAGAAGAAGATGCAGGTAAATTAAATCATGATGAATTTGGTAGAGGAAGTTTAGTAGATTTAAATAGAGCAGGTGTACCACTAATTGAAATAGTATCAGAACCGGATTTAAGAAGTTCAGAAGAAGTTGATTTATATTTAAGAAAATTAAAATCAATCCTTGAATATATAGAAGTATCAGACTGTAAGATGCAAGAAGGTTCTTTAAGAGCAGATGTAAATGTATCTATTAGAAAAAAAGGTGCTACAGAATATGGTACTCGTACTGAAATGAAAAATATGAACTCTTTTAGAAGTATTACAAGAGCTATTGAATATGAAATAGATAGACAAGTAGATGTAATAGATAATGGAGGAGAGGTAGAACAAGAAACTTTAAGATGGGATGAAGTATCTGGAAAAACATTCTCAATGAGAGATAAAGAGGATGCTCAAGACTATAGATATTTTCCAGACCCAGATTTAGTTGCAATTAAACTTTCTGATGAATATATAGAAAATATAAGAAAATCACTTCCAGAACTTCCTGAAAGTAGAAAACAAAGATATTTAACTGAATATCATTTATCAGAAAAAGATGCAAATATTATTACTTCATCTAAATATTTATCAGACTTATTTGAAGAAGCAAGTAAGATATGTAATAATCCAAAAGCAGTAAATAACTGGATTATCTCAGATATATCAAGAATATTAAATGAAACTGAAATGGATCCAGTCGAAATTCCTTTTGATAGCAAGCAACTTGCAAAACTAGTAATGTTAATAGATAAAGGAACAATAAGTTCATCTATTGCTAAAAAAGTTTTAGTTGAAATGTTTGAACACCCAAGAGATCCAGAAGATATTATTGATGAAAAAGGTTGGGTTCAAATTTCAGATGAAGGAGCAATTAAAGAGGTTGTTATGAAAGTGTTAGAAAATAATCCTCAATCAGTTGCAGATTATAAAGCTGGTAAAGAAAAAGCATTAGGATATTTAGTAGGACAAGCTATGAAAGAAACAAGAGGAAAAGCTAATCCTCAAATGCTTAACCAAATGTTTAAAGAAGAATTAAAATAAATAAAACAAGGGGAGCACCCCTTGTTTGTTTCATATTAATTGTTTTTTTATACTATCTACAACAAAACCACAAATAATAAATTCTACACTAAATATTAAGCTTAATTTAAATATGTTTATACCAATATAATAAATTAAAGGTATTTCAAAAAATAACATATAGCTAAGTAACAAAATAGCAGAAAAAAAAGCAAGCATAAAGCAAAATTTTAGTCCTTTATATAATATTTTATATGTAGTTTTGTCTAATTTTTTGTAATATGTAATTATTTTTTTTATCATGATAAAACCTCTTAAAATAATAAAATATATCTATTTAAATGTTAACATGTAAATATAGTAAAATCAATGGAAATTACAACCAACAGGGAATTGGAGTAATTTTTTAAATTTAAGCTTCGCTTATCGTCAATTTTGCTACCCTTAAATTCCCTACGCGAAATTGCCTAATTTAAAAAATTACTTAATAATAAAAATTTGAAAATAAATATAAAAAAACCTGTTTTTTGACTCCGTCCCAAAAAACAGGTTTAATAAAAACTATGCATAATCTTTATTTTGTTTTAAGCCATAGCTGCATTTAATTTTTTAGATAAATTAGATTTTTTTCTAGCTGCTGTGTTTTTAACAATAACACCTTTACTGCAAGCTTGGTCAATTTTTCTTGTAGCTTCTGATAATAATACTTTAGCCTCATCAACATTACCAGCTTTAACAGCTTCTTCAAATTTTTTAACAGCTGTTTTATATCCTGATTTTATCATATTATTTCTTAAAGTTTTCTTTTCAATAATTTTAACTCTTTTCTTAGCTGATTTAATATTTGGCATTCTTAAAGCACCTCCTTTAGTTTGTATTACATTATTAACATGTAATATTTTACCATAAATATTAGGAAAAAGCAAGTAATTTTAAATAAATTATTGTAAAAGAAATGTTTTTATGTTATGATTTATAAGAATGGAGGGATACATATGAAAATAGCAATAGGAAGTGACCATGGAGGATATAGACTAAAAGAAGAAGTAAAAAAATATTTAGATGATAAGAATATAGAATTTGTAGATTTTGGTTGTGAATCAGAAGAAAGTGTAGATTATCCAGATATAGCAGCTAAAGTTTCAAAAGAAGTACAAAGTGGAAAATGTGACCAAGGAATATTAATTTGCCGTTCAGGAATTGGAATGTCAATGGTAGCAAATAAATTTAAAGGAATAAGATGTGCTTTATGTCACAACGAATACACTGCAAAATATGCAAGACTTCATAATGATGCAAATATCTTAGCAATGGGAGCAGATGATTTAACAACAAATGAAGCAATATGTATATTAAGAATGTGGTTTGCTACTGAATTTGAAGGTGGAAGACATATTGAAAGATTAAAGTTAATAGAAGAAATAGAAAATAAGAATATGAAATAAGATAGGAGGCATTACTTATGTGGGGAGATGTAGCCATTGCCTTTTTGCTTGCGTTTATAGTAGCATTTATGGCAACACCATATACCATAAAAATTGCACAAAAGATAGGTGCAGTAGATGTCCCTAAAGATGAAAGAAGAATGCATAAAAAAGCTATGCCAAAATTTGGAGGGCCAGCAGTAATATTAGGTTTTCTGGTATCTGTAACATATCTACTTATTGTAATGAGTATGGAAGGTACAATAAGTTTAGGAGGTACAGAAAATTATGGTAGGCAATTACTAGGAATGTTCTTAGGAATATTGGTAATTAGTATAACATGTGTATTTGATGATATAATAACAATAAAACCAATTGTAAAACTAACAGGACAACTTTTAGCAGCAATAGTTGCAGTCGCATTTGGTGTTAGAATAGAGAGCATAGATTTAGGTTTTGTTAATGCATCTGAATTAGGAGAGGTATTATCAATAATAGTAACTATTGTTTGGATAGTTGGAGTAACAAATGCAATAAACTTGATAGATGGATTAGATGGACTAGCAGCGGGTATATCTGTTATTTCAGCAATATCATTATTAGTAATATTTGTATTGAATGGTTCTCCTACAATAGCAATAATATTAATAACAGCTTTAGCAGGAGCATTAGTTGGATTCTTACCATTTAACTTTGCACCAGCAAAGACGTTTATAGGAGATACTGGTTCGAACTTTTTAGGTTATACCATATCAATAATTGCAATCTTAGGGGTTGCAAAAACTTATACATTAGCAGTTATAATATTACCATTAATAGTACTTGGACTTCCTATATTTGATACTTTATGGGCAATAGTTAGAAGATTAATAAAAGGAAAATCAATAAAAGCAATATTTAAAGCTGATAAAGGACATTTACATCATAGAATAGTTGCAAAAGGATTTAGTCAAAAACAAGCAGTTTTAATTTTATATGGTATTAGTGCAACATTTGGAATATTTGCGGTTATACTATTAGATAGTGGAATATGGAAAGCATTATCTTTCTTACTTATGGTAGTTGTAGCAATAGGACTAGGGTATAAAAACTTCCAAGAAGAACATTCAGATACACAAAGATATGAGTGTGTGGAGTGTAAATATATTTATAATCCAAAATTTGGTAATGAAAAGGCAGGAATAAAACCAGGTACACCATTTGAGGAATTGCCAGATGACTGGGTTTGCCCAGTCTGTGGAGAAGGAAAGGACATGTTTCAAATACATCAATAATAAAATATTAGGAGGTGAATAAGATGTATATATGTTTAGCTTGTGGATATATATATGATCCGGAAAAAGGAGATCCAGATGCAGGAATAGCTCCAGGAACAGCATTTGAAGATATTCCAGATGATTGGGTTTGCCCAATATGTGGAGTTGGAAAAGATATGTTTCAAAAGAAAGAAGATTAATAGAAAGTGAGGAGGGGGGACTACCCTCTTTTTCTATGTGTTCAGATTTGACTAAAGCTAGACAGACTGGTATAATTAGGTGAAGAATTTAGAGAAAAGGAAAGATATAAATGAATGATAAAATAACAAACTTTTTAGCATATGATGGAAGAATAGCTATAAGTTGTATAAAAACAACTAATATGGTGGAAGAGGCAAGAAAAATACATGACCTAAGTCCAGTAGCTACTGCAGCACTTGGAAGATTACTTACAATAACTTCGCTTATGGCTATAGAAATGAAAAATGAAGAAGATAAAATAACAGTACAAGTAAAAGGCAATGGACCTATAGGGACAATGTTAGTTGTTGCAAATAATATTCCAGAAGTAAAAGGATATGTACAAAATCCATATGTAGATTTACCTCTAAATGAATTTGGAAAATTAGATGTGGGTGGAGCAGTAGGGAATTATGGATATATAAATGTAATAAAAGATATAGGGTTAAAAGAGCCATATGTTGGCGTATCTAATTTAACATCAGGAGAGATAGCAGATGACTTTACAAATTATTTTGTAAATTCTGAACAAAGACAAGCAGCAGTTGGCTTAGGAGTACTGGTAGATAAAAACGGAGTAAGAGAGGCTGGAGGTTATTTAATTACTCCAATGCCAGATGCAACAGATGAAGATATTTCAAATGTAGAAAAAGGAATATTTGAAGCAGGAGCAATATCTAAAATGTTAGATGAAAAATTAAGTTTAATTGATATTGCAAAAAAAGTAACAGGAGATAAAAATATTAAAGTTATAGAAGATTGTAAAGTACCAGTATATAAATGTGACTGTTCTAAAGAAAAGATGGCAAATGCATTAGCAAGTATAGGAAAAAAAGAATTAGAAGATATAATAAAAGAAGATGGAAGAGCAGAACTTGTATGTCATTTCTGTAATAAAAGATACCAATTTAATAAAGAAGAATTAGAACAAATAAGAGATGGAATAAAATAAAAGGAGGAAAAGAAATAATAGATACAAAAGTAAAATAAATTAGAAGATGAACTTGAAATGAGGGATAGAAATGAAACTAGAAAATTATAAATCAGGTAAATATGTAAAAATGAACGATTATAAAGCTTTTATTCCTAGTAAAATAAATTATAATTGGGGATGGGATGATACTAAATTGGACAAACTATTAGCAGAAGCAAATAGACAAATCGGAGAGTTAAATGCATATTCATTATTAATACCAAATGTAGATTTATATATAAAAATGCACGTAAAAATTGAGGCTAATAAATCAAGTAGAATTGAAGGAACGAAAACAACAGTAGAAGAAGATTTACTAGATGTAGCAGATATTAATCCAGAAAAAAGAGATGACTGGGAAGAAGTACAAAATTATGTAAAAGCTACAAATTATGGAGTAGAAAGAATAAGAGATGGATTCCCAGTATGTACTAGATTAATAAGAGAGCTTCATAAAATATTAATGCAAGGTGTTCGTGGAGAACATAAAACACCAGGAGAATTTAGAACATCACAAAACTGGATTGGAGGGAGTATGCCAAGTAATGCTGTATATGTTCCACCACCACATACTGAAATTGCAGAATGCTTAACAGATTTTGAGAAATTTATAAATAATCAAGAAATAGATACACCAGATTTAATAAAAATTGCGATTTTGCATTACCAGTTTGAATCAATACATCCATTTTTAGATGGTAATGGTAGAATTGGAAGATTACTTGTGCCATTATATATTCAAAGTAAAGGAATGCTTGATAAATCTTGTTTATATATTTCTGATTATATTGAAAGAAATAAAGATACGTATTATGACATGCTAACAAGAGTAAGAACTCATAATGATATAATAAGATGGATTAAATTTTTCTTAGAAGCGGTTATAGAAACATCAAAAGATGCAAAAGAAAAATTTAGAAATATAGTTGAACTTACAATGGAGATGGATAATGTTATAATGGATTTATCAGTAAAACCAGAAAATGCGAAAAAAGTAATAGGGGTATTATATGATGAACCAATTGTTACAAGAAAGAAAATATTAGAATTAACAGATATAAAACCGACAACTTTAAATGTATGTATTAATGCATTAAAAGAAAAGAATATTATTATAGAGACTACTGGATATAGCAGAAATCAGGTATTTGCTTTTCAAAAATATATTGATTTATTTTTAAAGTAGAGATTATAAAAAATCGTTTTATAAAAAATTATAGCACGGAAAATCAAGAAAAAACGTGCTATAAATTTTTATAGAACAAAAAAATTAAAAAAAACGTGCTATAAATTTTAAAAATTAAAAAGTTAATAGAAGATTGTAAAGTACCAGTATATAAATGTGACTGTTCTAAAGAAAAGATGGCAAATGCATTAGCAAGTATAGGAAAAAAAGAATTAGAAGATATAATAAAAGAAGATGGAAGAGCAGAACTTGTATGTCATTTCTGTAATAAAAGATACCAATTTAATAAAGAGGAGTTAGAAAATATATTAAAACAAATTTAGAAAAATAGAAGACTTGGAAGATAAAATTTATTATCATTTCCAAGTCTTCTATTAGGTGCTACTTGTACATGGCATGGTAGCGAACTGCACACCACTTACCATTTGGAAGTTCTCTGATAGATACGGCAAACTCAACCCATCCATTTTCTTCAGGGTGAGCTTTCCGTATTTCATCTAGCATCTTAAGAGCTTCTGCTTCAGAAGACAAATTTGAAGGAGATTCAAAAATTTCTTCAAACACCTTTGTCTTCCCATCAATCGTGTCTGGTGCAAACATTCTAGCTCCTTTCAAAAAGTATATAACCGTATTTAGAGTATATCATATATTTACTTTTAGTTCAAATTCAGTTAAAAAAGAGAGAAGAGAAAAACATTGACAAATAATGATTTTGCTAATATAATACTTGAGAAAAGAAGAATAGAAAAAAGGAGAGATATACATGGAAAATAATGTACTAATATTCGGACATAAAAATCCAGATACAGATTCAATATGTTCAAGTCTAGTAAAAGAAAGATTAAATAAAAAATTAGGAAAGGAAAATTGTAAAGCAGTAAGACTTGGAAAAGTAAATAAAGAAACAAAATATGTTTTAGATTATTTAAAACTTGAAGCACCTGAATTAATAGAAAGTGTTGATGAAGGACAAGAAGTTGTTATGGTAGACCATAATGAATTTAACCAAAGTGTAGAAGGTATAGATAAAGCAAAAATATTAGAAGTTGTAGACCATCATAGAATAGCTAATTTTGAAACTTTAGAACCTTTATATTATACAGCAAGACCATTTGGTTGTACTTCAACTATTCTTTTACAAGAATATAAAGTAAATGAATTAGAAATTAGTAAAGAAGAAGCAATACTTATGGCTAGCAGCATAATGTCAGATACATTATTATTAAAATCACCAACAACTACAGATTATGACAAAAAAGCTTTAGAAGAATTAGAGAGAATATCTGGAATGAATATTAAAGAATATGGATTAGAAATGTTAAAAGCAGGAACAGATTTAAATGATTTTACAGCAGAAGAGTTAATATCTTTAGATGCTAAAAGCTTAGATAAAAATGGAACAAAATTCATAATTGCTCAAGTAAATACAGTAAGTATAGAAGATGTATTAAAAAGACAAGAAGAATTAGAAAAAGCAATGAGAGATGAAATAAATTCTAAAGGTTTAGAATTATTTGTACTTGCTATTACTGATATATTAAATAGTAATTCTGAAATAATTGCTTTAGGAAATAAAGTAGAAGCAGTAGAAAAAGCTTTTGACAAGAAATTAGAAGATAATAGAGCTTTCTTAGAAGGTGTTGTTTCTAGAAAGAAACAATTACTTCCAAATATTGATAAAAACATATAAACAAAACAGAAAACAATATTAAAGAAAGAATCAAATAAAAATCAAAGAAATAAGTAAGAAAAAAATTAAGAAAAGACGATATTAAAAGGACAGGTAAATAAATATAAAAATAATACCTGCCTTTTAAATTTGTAAAAAAGTATTGAATATTTTAGTAATTAAATCTATAATAATTAAGTAAAATAAGTAATAGTAGACTAAATAAGAATTGGAGTGATTTGATGCCAAAACATATGGAAACAAAGGAAAAGACATCTAAAAAGGAAACTTTCTTACAAAGTGTTATTACATTAATATTTTCACAAGTGTTAATAAAATTATTAGGTTTAGTATATAATCTATATTTAACAAATAGAGAGGGATTTGGAGATAAAGGTAATGGAATTGTATCAGCAAGTTACCAGATATATGCTTTACTTCTTACAATTTCATCAATAGGTGTTCCAAATGCTATTTCTAAATTAGTATCAGAAAGGGTTGCATTAGGAGATCATAAAGGTGCTCACAGAATATTCAAAATTGCTTTTGCAACATTTGCTGTTATTGGTTTAGTAGGAACGTTAATGTTATTTTTTGGAGCACATTTAATATCAGTAGAATGGTTACAAATACCAGAAGCGGAAATGACATTAGTTGCATTATCACCTGCAATATTTTTTGTTGCAATAGCATCTGTTATGAGAGGTTATTTTAATGGTAGACAACACATAAAGGCAACTGCAAGATCACAAACTTTAGAACAGGTATTTAAAACAGCTTTGACTATTATATTAGTAGAAATAGTTGCAATAGTATCTAATGTATCAACAGAATGGATGGCAGCAGGTGCAACCTTGGCTACTACGCTTGCTACTATGACAGGTTTTGGATATTTATATTTATATTATAAAGTAAGAAGAAAAGAAATAGCTCAAGAAATAAAGTCTACAGTAAATTATAAATATGAAAGAGTAAGAAGTATTGTTAAGAAAATAGTATTGGTATCACTTCCAATAGCAATAACGGCAATTCTTTCCTCAGTAAATAAAAATATAGATTCTTTTACAGTTGTAAGAAGCTTAAAAGAATTCTTGCCAGATGATGTGGCTGTGGAACAATATGGAATATTAGGAGGCAAGGTAGACACATTAACAAGTTTGCCCCTATCTATTAATGTAGCTTTTGCAACTGCATTAGTTCCTGCTATTTCAGCAGCAAAAGCTAGAAAAGATAAAAAGGAAATAAAACAAAAAACCAAATTTTCATTACTAGTTTCAATGTTAATAGGACTTCCTTGCACTGTAGGAATGTGCATTTTTGCGGGACCAATATTAAATTTATTATATCCTAATGCAAGTGATGGAACAGTGATACTTCAAATAAGTTCACTTACAATATTATTTACAATACTTGATCAGACTATAAATGGAGCTCTGCAAGGATATGGATTGTTAAGGATACCAGCAATATCTTTGGGATTAGGTGTGTTAGTAAAACTGGTTTTAAATTTAGTTTTAGTACCAATACCATCTATAGGAGTAAATGGAGCAGCTTGGGCATCTGTTGCTTGTCACGCCGTTGCATTTTCGATTTCAATTGTTTGCTTAAAGAAAGCATTTAGATTAAAATTACCTGCAAATAAATTTGTAATAAAACCAATTATAGCAACAACTATTATGGCAATTTGCTCATATTTCATTTATTCTGTACTTTCAGGAATAATTGTAGAGAAATTGGCTACAATATTAGCAATAGGATTTGCAATAATTGTCTATGGCTTGGCAATAGTAGCTTTAAAAGTATTTACTAAGGAAGAAGTACTAATGATGCCAGCAGGAGATAAGATTTGCAAGATACTAACTAAACTAAGAATATATTAAAATCTAAAAAATAAACAAAAAAATATAAAAAAAAGAAGGATTTTAAATATTTTTGGCGAATATTCTTAACTAGTAGTACATTTATTGCTTGGTTCAGGTAGTAAAAGTACATAACATTATACTTTATAGGAGGTAATTTAAATGAACAAAGCTGAATTAATCGCAGCAATGGCTGCAAAAACAGGAGAAACAAAAAAAGCAGCTGAAAACTCAGTAAATGCTTTTGTAGAAGTTGTAACAGAATCACTAAAAAAAGGAGATAAAGTTCAATTAGTTGGATTTGGTTCTTTTGAAGTTAGAAAAAGAGCAGCTAGAAAAGGTAGAAACCCACAAACTAAAGAAGAAATCAAAATACCTGCATCAAAAGCTCCAGTATTCAAAGCTGGTAAAGCATTAAAAGATTTAGTAAACAAAAAATAAGATTTAAAAGATATATAAATATATGATATCATATAAAAGAAGCTAGAAATAGCTTCTTTTTTTGTATATAAAAAGCTATTTTAACAAAACAAAATAATTTGACAAAACAAAAAAGTTATTTTGCCAAAACAAAATAACTTAACAAATACACAAAAAAGCTATATAATAATTATAGGTGATAAAAATGTTAAAAAGAGAAATGTATTTATCAAGAATAAGGGGATTCTATGATAATGATTTAGTAAAAATATTGGTTGGAATAAGAAGATGTGGAAAGACTATAATATTAAAACAAATAATAGATGAAATTAGAGAAAGAAAAGTTGAGGATAATCACATTATATATGTAAATTTTAAATATGTGGAATTTGAAGAATTGAAAGATTACAAAAAATTAAATACATATATTAAAGATAAAATAAAAGATAGAAAAATTTATTATATATTCTTAGATGAAATACAAAATGTTGATAAGTTTGAAGTTGTTGTAAATTCATTAAGAGCATCTATAAAAAATGCTAGTATATTTATAACAGGATCCAATAGTAAATTGCTTTCAAATGAACTTTCAACAGTGCTATCCGGAAGATATGTTTTATTTAATATCTATCCATTAACATATAAAGAATATATAGAATTAACTAAGAAGAATGCGAAAGATGATAGTTCTTTTGAGGATTATTTAAAATGGGGGAGGATTACCTAATAGAACACAATTCACAGAAGAAAGTAATATAAAAGACTATTTACATAGTGTTTTTGACTCTATTATATTAAGAGATGTAGTGGAAAGATTAGGATTAAAAGATACAGCGTTGTTTAACTTAATTCTACAATATATAGTAGATATAACAGGAAGGGAATTTTCAGCAAATAATATAATTAAGTTTTTAGAAAGTGAAGGTAGAGTAATTTCCACAGAAACATTATATTCATATTTAGATGCTTTGTGTAAAGCTTTAATTATAGAAAAAGTATATAGATATGATATACATGGGAAAGCTATTTTAAAAACTTTGAACAAATATTATATGACAGATTTAGGAATAGCACAAATTAAAAATAATAATTATGAAATAAATAAAAGTTTCGCCATTGAAAATGTTGTTTATAATGAGTTGCTAGCAAGAGGATATGAAGTATATGTAGGAAAAACAAAACAAGGAGAAATAGATTTTATTGCAACTAAAACTTATGAAAAAATTTATATTCAGGTTGCTTATTTATTAGCAGATGAAAAAGTAATTAATAGAGAATTTGGAGCATTTAAAACAATAAATGATAATTTTCCTAAGTATGTTATTTCACTAGATAAAACAAATTTTTCAAGAGAGGGAATAATTCATAAAAATATAGTTGATTGGCTATTAGAATAAAATAAAAGTAAAAGCTTTGAAGTAATTTCAAGGCTTTTTTTGGAAAATTAAAAAAACTATTTACAAAAAGTTTTAATTCATATAAAATAAATACGTAGCATATACGAAAATAATACACGAAATAAAATTATTTTCTTATTTTCTGCTTAAATACTACTTTTTGTATAATTTATATAAAATGGAAAAATAATAAAACCAAAGAGGAGGAAAACTAAATGAAAGAACAGAAAACTTACCACTAACAATAAGTGCTAATGAAGCAAATAACATCATTAAAGTATATTATAAGAAAGCAAGTTATGATTATACTATAAATTACTATAAAGATAGTATTTCAGAAAATAATCGTCTTGGAAAAGTTAAAGACAAAGCACTATACGGATCAACTATAACTGCAGATACAACATTATACAAACCAGCAGGTTATAAAGTAGGATCAGTTACACCAAGTGCAAGTATAACAATAGGAGAATCAAATAATGTTATTGATGTAGTATATGTAAAAGATGAAGATGCTAAAAAGACATTAAGCTACACAATTAAATATTATCAAAAAGATTCTGCTGAAGATACAACACCAACATATATGAATGGAGACGATAAAGTAACATCAGAAAATGTATGGGAAGGTTCAGACCAAACAACTTTAACTTATAAAGGTGATGTAAGTACAAATAAATATCCAGACTATACATTTGAAAAAGCAGTAATTGGTGATACAGTATATACAGATGCAAGTCAAATACCTGGAACTTTACCAGACGGAACAGTTATAAATGTATACTATGTAAGAAATGTAACAAAATATACATTAACATACTATGTAAATGGTACTCAAGTAGACCAAGAAACAGGTATTGAGGCTGGATCAGATCGTACTGTAAAGAGTGATTCAGAATTAACTGTAACACCACCAAGCGGAATGGTATTTGCAGGAACATGGCATGATGATGCAGGAAATACTTATGAAATAGGTCAAGTAATAGAAATAAATTCAAACTTAAACTTATATGCAGACTTTAAAACAGTAGAACAAGCAACAAGTGAAGCACATTCATTCTGGCAAAATAAATTAACAGGATGGGGACCTGCAATAGCGAATGAATTTACACCAGTAGTAGTAAATGGAGACTACAAAAATCAAATATTCTATTGTAAGAGTTCAACAGGAATAATACATCTTACAAATAATGGTGGTGTAGAAAGTATAAATGATATAGCTGTAGGAAGTAAAGATGAATTGACTTTCGAAGTTGGTAAAACCTATGTAATTCATGTAAATAGAGGTAAAGAGGATATGGATGTTACAGTTACAGTTAAATGGCTTAATAATTAAATAAAAAATAAAAAAGAATTAGATTAATTTCTAATTCTTTTTTATTATGCAAGTATAAGCATTTGATAATTCTTTATTAACGGTACCGAAAGAATCAATACTTTCATCTGGAGCAAGTGATTCAATAGGGTTTGTAAGCTGAGATACTAAATTATTGTTTTCATCATATATGAAAATATCTAATTTAAAATTAGTTAAAGTTTCTGAAGAATTATTTTTAATAGTTGTAGATATAGAAGAATAACCTTCACCTGTTTCAATTTTTAAATCTGATATTTCGAGATAAGTAGCATTTTCAACAGTTTGTACTTCTATAATCTTTGATACTTTATTATTAGTTTCACCATCTTCTTTTGAGATAAAATTTCTATAAATAAAAAAAGCACTAATGCTAATTAATAATAATATAATGATAAAAATTATAAGAAATTTAAAATTGATTTTTTTCTTCATTGCATGTTCATATCGTTTGCCTTTCATAGTCATCCCCCTTTATTATAATAATATAATGATACTTCCTAAAAGTCAAATTATGATAATGATATATAAAACAATAAAGATCTCATGTGGAGATCTTTATTTAATATATATTAAACTAAAATATTTGCGAATGTTAAAAATAGGGCATACAATAATGTTTTCCAAGAAATACGAAGTGTAGTTCTTGTAGCCTTTTTAATTACTGTTAACCTATGTTCTTTTCTTACAGTTAAAGCCATACAGCTTGCAACTGGTCTATAATCTTCTTGTGTATTCATTATAATCAACTCCTAATCTTGTGTAACTTTTTGCATTTAACCTTAGTGTAAAATTTCTAACTATAATTTGATTATAAGACAAAAAAAATCATTTGTCAACACTTTTGTAACAAATTTGTAATATTTTTGTAATAAAAACGTCAAATAAATGTAAAATTTGGTAAAAAAGTATCTTTTTTTTATCATTTTTGGTATAATAATAGAAGAATTTTTAGTTTTAGGAGATAAATAATGTTTAATATAGAAGAAGAACTAAAAAAGCTTCCTGGTAAGCCTGGTGTCTACGTTATGAGAGATAAAGATGATAACATTATATATGTTGGAAAAGCAATTTCACTAAAAAATAGGGTAAGACAGTATTTTAGAAAGACAAATAAACCAGAAAGAATAAAAAAAATGGTAAGTTTAATAGACCATTTTGAGTATATAGTAGTAGATAATGAGGCAGAAGCATTAATATTAGAATGTAATTTAATAAAGAAAAATAGACCAAAATTTAATGTTTTATTAAAAGATGATAAAACATATCCATATATAAAAATAGACATGAAAAGCGATTTCCCAGGTGTATTTATGACAAGAAGAGTAGTAAATGACGGTTCTAAGTATTTTGGACCATATGCTAATCCTGGAAGTGCAAAAGAGATGATAGACTTTATTAAAGGAAAATATAAAATACGTCAATGTAGAGTATTAAAAGAAAGAACAAGACCATGTTTAAATTATCATATAGGAAGATGTTTAGCACCTTGTATGGGTTATGTTACAAAAGAAGAATATAGTAAGCAAATAAAAGAAATAATAGACCTTTTAGATGGGAAAATAGATAAAATAATAAAAGAATTAAAAGAAGAAATGAAAGAAGCATCAGAAAAGCTAGACTATGAAAAAGCAGCAATGATAAGAGATAGAATAACAGCAATTGAAAGAGTATCAGAAAAACAAAAAGTATCTAATATATCAGAAAACAGTATAGATGTAATAGGAATTGCAAAATCAGAACTACAAGTATGTATAGAAATATTCTTTGTACGTGGAAGTAAAATGATAGGAAGAGAACATTATTTTTACCAAGACTTGAAAGACATGGAAGATAAAGAAATATTATCAGGATTTATAAAACAATATTATTTAGATAATCCAAACATACCAAGTAAAATAATGATAAGAGAAGAAATAGAAGATAAAGATGTAATTGAACAGTGGTTATCCACAGAATTAGGGAAAAAAGTGGAAATAAAATCACCAAAACGTGGTGAAAAGCTTCGTTTTGTAGAAATGGCAGAAAATAATGCAAAAGTAACACTAGAAAATAAAGAAAAAGATAAAAGTGAAATCTTGTTAGAACTAAAAGAAGTATTAAAAATGGATAAATTACCAAGAAAAATAGAAACTTATGACATATCAAATATATCAGGAGAATATATGGTAGCTGGTATGTGTGTAATGATGGATGGAGTTATAAAGAAAAACTTGTCTAGAAGATTTAAAATAAAAACAGTATATGGACAAGATGACCCAAAATGTATGGAAGAAGTAATAACAAGAAGATTAAAACATTCAATAGAAAATCCAAAAGGAGGATTTGGAGAACTTCCAGATGTTATATTTGCAGATGGAGGTATTACTCAAATAAGAGCAGTAAAAAGAGCAATTGGAAAATATAATTTAAACATTCCTGTATTTGGTATGGTAAAAAATGATAAACACCAAACAAGAGCATTAATGGACGAAAATAGAAATGAACTAAAAATATCACAAAACTTGATGAACTTAATTACAAAATTCCAAGATACAGTACATGATACAGCAATTACTTATCATAGAAAATTACGTGATAAAGAGATGACAAAATCAAAACTAGATGAAATAGAAGGAATAGGAGAGGTAAAGAAAAAAGCTCTATTAAAACACTTTGGAAGTATAAAGAAAATGAAAGAAGCAAGTATAGAAGAGTTAACTTCTGTAAAAGGTATAACTGAAAACTTAGCAAAAAAAATAAAAGAATTATAAAAAAGAGGTGACACTAAGTATAAGTGTCACCCTTTTTGGGCTTATTCTCTATTCAAAGTCCTCCTCATCTGAGTTGTTATTTGATTGTCTAAGAAACCTAAACCGATTGTAGACAAACGGTGCAAAGACTCCGCCAACCAAAATGCCCAGGATGAACCAGAACAGATATGGAAGCGGGAAGCTAACAAAAGCTTCCGTGATGCCATCCGCATTCAAGATGATGGCATAGCCCAAAATAATCAAGGTGCCCAAAACAATGCAAATCACAAGTGTTGCGAAAAACCTCTTCATGAAAATCCTCCTTATATTGTATTTACAGTACGTTTTGGAGCTTGGTGAAGAACAAACAAAATCTTCAACATATCTTAATTATAGCATAAAATAGCGAAAAAATCAATTTTAGCAAAATTAATACTAGTTATAGTCGAAAAAATAGCAAAAAAATATTTTTTTTCGAGTGCAAGTAGAAAAACTTTTTTATACAAAATAAGATAGTATTACATTATTTTAAAATTGAATAAAAAATAAATAAAATAGGAATAAATAAAAAATTTGTGAATATACATATATAAATAATGTTTATAAGGGGGATATCATGGAAAACGTTAAAGAAAAATGGTATGAGGTTATATATAACACAAAATTGGACAAGTTGGTGTTAAAAAAACCAAGTTTAAGAGGAAAAATAATTAGGAAAATAAAAAAGCATAAATTTATAACAACAGCATTTTTAGCATTTATAACCTTTTCAATAATAAATATAACAATGATAGCATCTTTTATGAAAATTTTGCAAAATATATAAAAATATGGTAAAATATTACTGTTCTAATAATAGGAGGAATAGTAAAAATGAAGCTTGCAAATGAATGGAAAGAATATAAAATATTAGATATGGCAGATGGGCAAAAACTAGAAAAATGGGGAGATGTTATTTTATCAAGACCAGATCCTCAAATAATATGGAAAAGTAAAAGCTTCACTAAAAAATGGGATGAAATAAATGCTACATATCATAGAAGTAAAACAGGTGGAGGCTCATGGGAGTTTAATAAAAAAATGCCAAAAACATGGCAAATACATTATAAAAATTTAACATTTAATATAAAACCAATGGGCTTCAAACATACAGGATTATTCCCAGAGCAAGCAGTAAATTGGGATTGGATGATTAATAAAATAAAAGAAGAAAAACAAAAAACAAAAAGAGAAATAAAAGTCTTAAATTTATTTGCATATACAGGAGGAGCAACAGTTTCATGTTTATCAGCAGGAGCTTCTGTTTGCCATGTGGACAGTTCAAAAGGAATGACAACATGGGCAAAAGAAAATGTAATATCATCAGGATTAGAAAAAAAACCTGTAAGATATATAGTAGATGATGTTGTAAAATTTGTAAATAGAGAAATAAGACGTGGAAATAAATATGATGCAATAATTATGGACCCACCATCATATGGAAGAGGAACAAAAGGAGAAGTATGGCAATTTGAAGATAATATATATGATTTAGTAGAATTATGTACGAATGTATTATCAAAAGATCCACTATTCTTTTTAATAAACTCATATACAACAGGAATATCAAGTACAGTTTTACAAAACATATTAAACCTTACAGTAGGAAAAAAGTATAAAGGAAAACAAGAGTGTGGAGAAGTAGGAATTCCTATGGAAAATTCAAAATTAATATTACCATGTGGAATATATGCTAGATGGGAGAAATAAAAAAATATAATAAATAAAAAGAAAGTAGAAAATAAAGGAAATAAAATGAAATTAAAAGTAATTTATGAAGATAATCATATAATTGTAGTAGAAAAAATACCAAATGTGCCATCACAAGAAGATAAAACAGGTGATGTTTCTATGATGACATTAATAAAAGATTATTTAAAAGAAAAATATAATAAGCCAGGAAATGTATATTTAGGATTAGTACATAGATTAGATAGACCAGTAGGTGGAGTTATGGTATTTGCAAAAACATCAAAAGCAGCATCAAGATTAAGTAACGAGGTAAGAGAAAAAGTATTTAAAAAAGAATATTTAGCAGTAGTTGATGGAAAATTAGAAAAAGAAAAAGGAACTTTAGAAAATTATTTATATAAAGATAAAAAAACAAATACAAGTTATGTAGTAGATAAAGATAAAAAAGATGCTAAATTTGCTAAACTAGATTATGAAGTAATAAAATATGATAAAGAAAATGACCTAAGTCTTATAAAAATAAACTTACATACAGGAAGACATCATCAAATAAGAGTACAATTATCAAATATTGGTCACAGTATATATGGAGATCAAAGATATGGAACAAGAGGAAAAAATAAACAAATAGCATTATGGGCATATAAATTAACAATAGAACATCCTACTAAAAAAGAAAAAATGGAATTTAAGGACTTACCAAAGAATGTTGGAGTATGGGCTATATTAGAAGGAGAAAATGAAAAACTATAGAAATTGAGGTTGAATAAAAAAATAAAGTATATTAAAATATATGTGGTTAGGAAGTGAGAAAATGGAAAAACAAGGAATTGGAATAGGAATTAGTGACTTTAAAATGTTACGCCTAAGAAACAATTATTTTATAGATAAGTCAATGTATATAAAAGATATAATTGATAACCAATCAGGAGTTATTTTAGTAACAAGACCACGTAGATTTGGAAAAACTTTAAATATGAGTATGCTAAGATATTATTTTGACATAAAAGGAAAAGATAATAAAGAATTATTTAATGGTTTAAAGATAATGAAGCAAGATGAATATTATGTTTCTAAATTAGGAGCATATCCTGTAATATATTTAACTCTTAAAGATGCGGGGTTAATGAATTATGAATATATGGTAATGCAAATGAAAACTATAATGATGGATATGTTTTTTGAAATTAAAGCTACCGCAATCCCACTGGCTTTAGACGGTGGGTTAAGGTAGACAAAAAAATAGAGTTGTGTTATATTTATATCATGGTAAAATGAAAATCAAAAAACAGGCATAAATATTTATTGCAGTAT
>CALXFC010000024.1 GCA_944387485.1 uncultured Clostridia bacterium | reverse complement strand
GATTTACAGCAAAAGCTAAAGAAGAAATAGAAGCTTTAGGCGGAAAGGCTGAGGTGATTTAGTTGTTTAAAACAATAAAGAACGCATTAAAAACTCCAGATGTTAGAAAAAGATTATTATATACTTTAGTATTAATAGTTGTATTTAGATTTGGATGTTATATAACAGTACCAGGAGTAAATAGTATAGCTTTAAATGATGCAATGAGCAATACTAATGGAATAGCAGGATTAATTGATATGATTTCAGGAGGTGCTTTCTCAAGATTTTCTGTTTTTGCAATGTCAATTAGTCCATACATCACAGCTTCTATCGTAATTCAGTTACTTGCTATGATTATTCCATCTTTAGAGAAATTAACTAAAGAAGGTGGAGAAGAAGGAAGAAGAAAGATAAATAGATATACAAAAATTCTTACAATAATACTTGCTTTAGTTGAAGGAATTGGTATTTATTTATCTTACCAATCAACTGGAATATTCGTAGATAATAGTTTCTTGACAGGATTATTAGTAGTAACAGGATTAGTTGCTGGTACATCAATCCTTATGTGGCTTGGAGAACAAATTACAGCTAAAGGAATAGGAAATGGAATTTCATTATTAATTTTCATAGGTATTATTTCAGGATTACCAAGTTTAATAACAACACTATGGGGATTAATTATGACAGATGCAGGATTTAGTACAACAGGATTATTATTATCAATAGGAATCTTAATTGGAGCAATAATATTAGTTGCAGGTGTTGTATTTGTACAACAAGCAGAGAGAAGAGTACCTGTACAATATTCTAAAAAGGTAGTTGGAAGAAAAATGATGGGTGCACAAAGTACACACATCCCATTAAAACTTGCTATGGCAGGTGTTATGCCAGTTATCTTTGCAAGTAGCTTCATGACATTCCCAGCTATGATAATTCAAATATTTGTACCAGATATAGCAAATCAAACAGGATTTTTAGCAGGACTATATAATTTCTCAATTGCTACATCAACTTCAAATGTACCAATTGGATATTCTATAGCAAATGCACTTGTATATTTATTGTTAATTATAGGATTCACATTTTTCTATACTTATGCTACATTTAATCCAGCAGAAGTATCAAATAACATTAAGAAAAATGGTGGATTTATTCCAGGAATAAGAGCAGGAAAACCAACAACAGATTATTTATCATCAATAATATCAAAATTAACATGGTTTGGAGGCTTCTTCTTAGCATTGATTGCTATCATACCAATGCTTTTAAGATTTACAAACTTAAATATCGCATTTGGTGGTACTTCAATATTAATCGTTGTAGGTGTAGCACTAGAAACAGTTCAACAATTAGAATCTCAATTAGCAATGAGACATTACAAAGGATTCTTAGAATAATATATAGGGACGGATTTTATTATAAAAAAAGACGTCCCAAATCTTGTTTTAATAATTTTTATTATGTTTGTTATTTTTTATATATTTAAAGATGATAAACATACTAAAGATTATTATGCAATAATCTTTTAAAATAAAAGTACAAAAGTAGGATAGGAGTGTTTATAATGATAATTATTATGTTAGGAGCACCAGGAACAGGGAAAGGTACAATAGCAGGTATATTGAAGGAAAAATTAGGTATACCACAAGTATCAACAGGAGATATTTTTAGAAAGCATATACAAGAGAAGACAGAACTAGGAAAATTAGCAGAAAGCTATATATCAAAAGGAGAATTAGTTCCTGATGATGTTACAATAGGATTAGTGGAAAATAGATTAGAAGATGCAGATGTTCAAGATGGAATTATATTAGATGGTTTCCCAAGAACTGTAAAACAAGCAGAAGAGTTGGATAAAATATTAGATAAAAAAGGTAAAAAGGTTGATTTAGTAATTAATTTGACAACACCAGAAGAAGAAATAATAGAAAGAATAGTAAATAGAAGAATTTGTTCAAATCAAGATTGTAAAGCAGTTTATAATTTAGTATTAAATCCACCAAAACAAGAAGGTATTTGTGATAAATGTGGTTCTAAATTGATACAAAGAAAAGATGACAATGAAGAGACTGTGAAAGCTAGATTTAATAGTTATATTGAGCAAACAAGTCCACTAGTTGAATATTATGATAGAAAAGGAAATTTATATTCAGCAACAGTTAGTAAAACAATAAATAAACTAGGAAAAGATGTTGCTGATGATGTTTTAAAATTTATTAAAGAAGGAAAATAGGAGACGATTAGATTGGTAACAATAAAATCAAAAAGAGAAATAGAATACATGAGAGAAGCATGTAGAGTTGTTGCTGTCATGTATAAAGAATTAGAAGAAAAAATAAAACCAGGTATGACAACTTGGGATGTAGATGCTTTAGCAGAAAAAATTATGAGAAGAGAAGGTGCTCTTCCTGCTGAAAAAGGTTATCCTTCAGGAGTTAAAGGTGTACCACCATTTCCAGCATCTATTTGTATATCAATTAATGATGAAGTAATTCATGGTATTCCTTCAAAACATAGAGTTATAAGAGAAGGAGATATTGTAAGTGTAGATACAGTAGCACTTAAAAATGGATTTAATGGAGATGCTGCAAGAACATTTATGATAGGAAATGTATCTAAAGATGCAAAAAGATTAGTAGAAGTTACAAAACAAGCATTTTTTGAAGGTATTAAATATGCAAAACCAGGATATAGAATAGGTGATGTATGTCATGCAATTGGAGAATATGTACGTTCTCAAGGTTATTCTGTTGTAAGAGAATTTCAAGGGCATGGAATAGGAAGAGAAATGCATGAAGATCCAGGTATACCAAATTATGGAAAAGCAGGAAGAGGAATAAGACTAGAACCAGGTATGACTTTAGCAATAGAACCTATGGTAATTCAAGGAAAGCCAAACATTTTAGAACTTGATGATGGTTGGACAATCATAACTGAAGATGGAAGTTTGGCAGCACATTATGAAAATACAATTTTAATTACAGAAAAAGAGCCAGAAATCTTGACAATTCTATAGCTATGATGTATAATATAGTAGTTATTATGCACAATGGAATAATTTCGCATAAAAATATGGAAACTCTTAAAAATAGGAGGGAAAGAAATTGGCAAAAGAAGATGTAATTGAAGTCGAAGGAAAGGTAGTAGAAGCACTACCAAACACTGTATTTAAAGTAGAATTACAAAATGGACATCAAATACTTGCTCATATATCTGGTAAATTAAGAATGAATTATATAAAAATATTACCAGGTGACAAAGTAAAAGTAGAGCTTTCACCTTATGATTTAACAAGGGGAAGAATTACTTGGAGAGCAAAATAATAAATTTAGATTAACCCAAAAGATATAAATATAAAGAAAAGCAAAGCCAAGGAGGTGCTAGTAAAGATGAAAGTAAGACCATCAGTAAAACCAATTTGCGATAAATGCAAAGTTATAAAAAGAAAAGGGGTTATTAGAGTAATTTGTGAAAACCCTAAACACAAACAAAGACAAGGTTAATTCCTTAAAGCTTATAACACAAATGAGGTAGCGGCTGTGAATTTTGAGAAAGATAAAATTCTTTAGATTCATTATCTAGTTTGTGTTTATATATATGTCTAAAAGAACTTAAACTGTACTAGGGTAAACACTAGTAGCATTTCACTTTTTAAGTTTTTTAGACAAACAAAACAAAAATTTTTGGAGGTGCAAAAAAATATGGCTCGTATAGCAGGAATAGACTTACCTAAGGAAAAAAGAGTAGAAATAGGACTTACATATATTTATGGTATAGGAGTATCAAGTTCTAGAAAAATTCTTGAAAAAGCTGGGGTAAATCCAGATACTAGAGTTAAAGATTTAACTGATGAACAAGTAAATGATATAAGAAAAGTAATTGATGAATCTTATGTTGTTGAAGGTGACTTAAGAAGAGAAGTAGCATTAAATATCAAGAGATTAACAGAAATTGGATGCTACAGAGGATTAAGACATAGAAGAGGTTTACCAGTTAGAGGACAAAGAACTAAAACAAATGCTAGAACAAGAAAAGGTCCTAGAAAACTAGTAAGCAAAAGCAAAAAATAATAAATTTTAAAAATAGAATTTCAAAATAAAATAATTTTGAACAAGGAGGAAAAAGCGAAATGGCTAAAAATGTAACAACAAAAAAAGTAGCTAGAAGAAATAGAAAAAACATTGAAAAAGGTGCAGCTCATATTCATTCTAGTTTTAACAATACAATAGTTACAATAACAGATACTCAAGGAAATACTATTTCATGGGGAAGTGCTGGAGAATTAGGATATAAAGGATCAAGAAAAAGCACACCATTTGCAGCAGGACAAGTTGCTGAAACAGCAGCTAAAATTGCAATGGAACATGGTTTAAAAACAGTTGAAGTATTTGTTAAAGGACCAGGCTCAGGAAGAGAAGCAGCAATTCGTTCACTTCAAACAGCTGGCCTAGAAATAAGTGCAATCAAAGATGTAACACCAATACCACACAATGGTTGTAGACCACCAAAAAGAAGAAGAGTTTAATTAGCTGTAAGTAGAGAAAGTTTACTTGTAAACTTTTTAATGTTACAGATAATTAAAATTAAAGTGTTATATATAAAAAAGGGAAACAAAATAAAAGAAAAAGAGAAAATAATCCCTTGTCATAAAAAGAAAGGAGTATAAAAATGGCAAGATATAAAGATGAACAATGTCGTAGATGCCGTAGAGAAGGACAAAAATTGTTCTTAAAAGGTGACAGATGTTATTCTGACAAATGCAGTATTTCAAGAAGAAATTATGCGCCAGGAGAACATGGACAAAGAAGAGCAAAACTTTCTGAATACGGAACACAGTTAAGAGAAAAACAAAAAACAAAAGCATATTACGGAGTTGGAGAAAAACAATTCAGAAAATATTTTGAAATGGCTTCTAGTAAAAAAGGTGTAACAGGTGAAGAATTATTACAAATACTAGAAAGTAGATTAGATAATGTTATTTATAGATTAGGTTTTGGAGCATCAAGAGCCCAAGCAAGACAACTTGTAACACATGCACAATTTGAAGTAAATGGAAAGAAAGTTAATATTCCATCATACTTAGTAAAAGCAGGAGATGTGATTACAGTAAGAGAAAATAAAAAAGATAACAGCACAATAAAAGCAAATGCTGAAGAATCAGCCAAAAGACCTGTTCCAGCATGGCTAGAAAAAGATACTGAAAACTTAAGTGGTAAAGTAATCAGATTAGCGTCTAGAGAAGATATTGATATTCCAATAGAAGAACATTTAATAGTAGAGCTTTACTCAAAATAATAGTTAGAAGTAATAAAAAAGATTTAGTTAGAACTTTTAAATTTTACTTGAGAAGAAACTATTTAGTTTTAAGAAGTTTGAGATATATTCTCGAATATTAGGAGGTAAAAATGATAGAATTTGAAAAGCCAAATATTGAATGTCTAGAGGTAGATGATACAAATAACTATGCAAAATTTGTATGTGAACCATTAGAAAGAGGTTATGGAGTAACAATAGGAAATTCATTAAGAAGAATTTTGCTTTCATCTCTTCCAGGATGTGCTATAACAAGTGTGAAAATTGATGGAGTTTTACATGAATTTTCAGAAATTGATAATGTAGTAGAAGATGTGCCAGATATTATTCTTAATTTAAAAAATGTGAGATTAAAATTTGATGGTAACGAAGAAAAAGTTTTAAGAATAGATAAAAAGGGTGAAGGAGAAGTACTAGCTGGTGATATCATTACAGATGGTACTGTTGAGATATTAAATCCTGATTTACATATAGCGACAGTTGCTGAAGGCGGAAGCCTAAGAATGGAAATGACAGCTGATAGAGGAAGAGGTTATAATTCTTCAGAAAAGAATAAAAAACCAAATCAAGATATATCTGTACTTCCAATTGATTCAATTTATACACCTGTAAAAAAGGTAAATTATCAAGTAGAAAATACTAGAGTTGGACAAATGGTTGATTATGATAAATTAGTAATCGAAGTTTGGACAGATGGAAGCTTAAAAGCTCATGAAGCATTAAGTTTAGCAGCTAAAGTTATGACAGGACATTTAGAGTTATTTATAGATTTATCAGAAGCTACAAAGAATACACAAGTTATGATTGAAAAAGAAGAATCTAAGAAAGAAAAAGTTTTAGAAATGACTATAGAAGAACTAGAATTATCTGTAAGATCATTTAACTGTTTAAAAAGAGCAGGAATTAGTACAGTTGAAGATTTAACTAATAAGACAGAAAATGAAATGATGAAAGTAAGAAATCTAGGAAAGAAGTCATTAGAAGAAGTTACAGCAAAATTACATTCATTGGGATTAGATTTTGCTAAGGAAGAGGAATAATAGAAATAAAGGAAGGTGAAAAAATTGGCAACTAATAGAAAGTTAGGAAGAACAACAGACATAAGAATGGCAATGCTAAGAACTTTAACAACTGACCTTATCTTACATGGTAAAGTTGAAACAACATTAGCCAGAGCTAAAGAAGTTAAGTCAATTGCTGATAGTATTATATCTTTAGCAATAAAAGAAAAAGATAACTTCGAAATGGTAGATGTTAAAGTTGTAAAAGCTAAACTAGATTCTAAAGGAAATAAAGAAACAGAATTAGTTAAAAGCAAAAATGGTAAAGAATATCTTAAAGTTGTAAAAGAAGAAACAACTGAACAAAGACAAAAAGATATGCCATCTAGATTAAATGCTAGAAGAAAAATGATGAAAACTTTAAATAAAGTTAAAGATGAAAAAGGTAACAACATAGATTTACCATCAAAATTATTCAACGAAATAGCTCCAAAATATGCTGGTAATAACGTAGGTGGATATACACGTATAGTTAAAGCAGGACCTAGAAGAGGAGACGGAGCAGAAGTTGCAATATTACAATTAGTATAAGAGTAAAAAATGTCGTGTGAGAAATATTTCTTAGACGATATTTTTTTGGTTAAAATTAAAATTTAATTAATAGTTAAAAGCGTAAAAGAAAGAAATTTTATAATACAAATTACCGGCCTTCCAATGGAGAGAAGAGGTGAGTTTTGCAAACTAAAAATTAACTTTTACTATAAATGTATTAGCATATTTAATAGGATATATCAAATAAATAATAAAATTTAATTTTGAAATCAAATTACCTAAATTGAAATTAAAGCTACCGCAATCCCACTGGCTTTAGACAATGGGTAGTTCACATAATAGTAAGATATTTCCATTAAAAAAATGTGTCAAAAAAAGAATAAAATCATATAATAACCATAGGTGGTAAAGATGGAATTTTTATTGAGAGTAATATTTTGGACATTGGCACTTTATGGTTTGTTTGAAATAATAAAAAACATAATATATTTAAGTACATATACAAATTTTAAATCAGATGGAATCTATGTAATAATAGCAGTGAAAAATCAAGAAGATAAAATAGAAGTTTTCTTAAGGTCAGCATTATTTAAATTATTATATGGAAGGGATGATTATGTAAAAAATATAATAGTAACAGATTTAAAATCAAAAGATTCAACCAAAGAAATAATAAAAAAATTATCAGAAGAATATGAATGTTTAGAAGTTGTAAACTGGAAAGAATGTAAAGAAATAATGGATAGTGTAGATGATAGTTAGTTTCTTGAAAAAAATCTTTGTTTGTGATAGACTAAGAATGTTAATTAAAATAAAGTAGGAGAAGTAAATGGAAATAACAGGAGAAATAACAACTATCATATATAAAAATGAAGTAAATAGCTATTTGGTAGCAGAATTTGAAACAGATGAAGAAGTAACAACAATAGTAGGCTATTTACCATTTGTAAATGTTGGAGATACATTAAAAGTGGTTGGAAAATTTGTAGAACACAAAGATTATGGAAGACAGTTTAAAGTAGATACATTTGAAAAAATGATGCCACAAAACTTAACAGCATTGGAAAAATATTTGGCAAATGGAAAAATAAAAGGAATAGGAGAAGCATTAGCAAAAAGAATAATAAAGAAATTTGGAGAAGAAACAATAAAGGTTTTCCAATCATATCCAGAAAGGCTTGCAGAAGTAAAAGGAATCTCAAAAGAAAAAGCAAAAGCAATGTCAGAAAGCTTTATAGAAAATTGGGAAGTATGGCAAATAGTGGGATTCTTAGAAAAATTTGGAATAGGGGCAGAACATGCACAAAAAGTATTTGACTTATATGGAGTAAATGCAATAGAAGAAATGGAAAATGATCCATATATATTAATAGATATAGCAAGAGGAGTAGACTTTAAAAGAATTGATAAAATGGCATTAGATTTGGGGATAAGCTATGATAATGAGAAAAGAGTAACAAGTGGAATTAAGTATGGATTAATTAGAGTTACAAATAATGGTCATTCTTGTGTCTTAAAAGACAATCTAATAGAATTTGTGATAAATTTATTAGATGTTTCAACAGAAAATGTAGAAGATGGTTTAATTGCTTTAAGAACAAAGGGTGAAATAGTTATAGAAAAAAGAGATGATGGATTAGAATATGTATATTCATCAGTATTTTATAATACAGAAGAAGAAATAGCTTTTAGAATCAAAAGATTACTAAATTCTAAGAATATGAAAAAAATAACAGGCTTAGATAAGGAATTAAAAAAGGTAGAAAAATTATCTAGTATAGAATTATCAGACAAACAAAAAGAAGCATTAAAATTAGTAAATGAAAATAATGTAACTATAATAACAGGAGGACCTGGTACTGGTAAAACAACAATTATAAAAAATATAATAGATATATATGAAGATAAAGGAAAAAAAGTAATCTTAGCAGCACCTACAGGAAGAGCTGCTAAAAGGATGACTGAAACAACTGGAAAAGAAGCTTCTACATTACATAGATTGTTAGAAATAGGAAAAATAGATGATGATAGTTTGTATAAAAACACAAGTAAATATGAAGGAGCACCAATAGATGCAGATGTAATAATAGTAGACGAAGTTTCAATGATGGACATGTTTTTAATGAATTATTTATTAAAATGTGTATATCAGGGAACTAAATTGGTATTAGTAGGAGATATAGACCAACTTGCTTCAGTAGGACCAGGAAGTGTATTAAAAGATTTAATAAATTCAGAAGAAATACCTACAATAAAATTAGATAAAATATTTAGACAAGCAGCAAGAAGTAAAATAATTGTAAATGCACATAGAGTAAATGAAGGAGAGAAGTTTTTAAATAAAAACGAAGAGGAAGAGGAGATGAATGAAGATTTCTTCTTTATAAAAGAAACTAGCCAAGAAAAAATGCTTGCTCAAGTTGTTTCTTTATGTACGGGAAGATTAGAAAAATACGGAAATTATGACTTCTTCCAAAATATACAAGTTCTTACTCCAACTAAAAAAGGAATGTTAGGAACTAGAGAATTAAACAAAGTGTTACAAGAACATTTAAATCCTAATAAAGAAGGCTTACCAGAAAAATCAAGTATGGGAGCAGTATATAGAAGTGGCGACAGAGTTATGCAAATAAAAAATAATTATGATATTTATTGGGAAAGAGAAGGAGCAGGTAAATTAGGTGGAATAGATAATAAGGAAATAGGAAGCGGTGTTTTTAATGGTGAAATAGGAACAATAACAAATGTAGATGAAAAAGAAAAGCAAGTGGAAATAAAATTTGATGATGATAAAATAGCTTGGTATGATTTTTCAGAGCTTGACCAAATAGAACATAGTTATGCAATAACAATACATAAAGCACAACGGAAGTGAGTTTGACGTTGTAATAATGGTAGTACCACCATCATCACCAATGCTTCTTACAAGGAATTTATTGTATACTGGAATAACAAGAGCGAAAAAACTTCTAATAATAATCGGAAGTGAGAAAGTAATAGAGTTTATGATTCAAAATGTAGATAGCAAAAAAAGAAATACAGGATTGGAATTCAAGATGAAACAATAAGGGACACCCCTTTTTTGTTCCATCTTTCTAATTACTGGTAAAACATTTGATTATTAGAAAAAAATGAGTTATAATATTTCTTGTGGATTTAAATCAAAACATTTTTCAAGTATGAGAATTTTTTCAAAAAGTTATCTCAAAGCATATAATAGTTTTATATCTTAATCTCAAAAATAAGAAAATAAATAATATAAGGAGGAATGAAATTTGCCAAGAACAGGTAGAAAATTATTAAATGGAAAAATATGTCATCATATTGTACAAGGAATAAACAGGGAATATATATTTAATGAGAAAGAAGATAAAAATAAATATTTAGATTTACTAAAGAAATATTATATAGAATATAAGATAGATATTATATGTTATTGCATTATGGATAATCATACACATTTAATTCTTTATTCAGATAATATAAAAAATATTAGTGCTTTTATGGGACGCGTAAACTCAATATATGCAATGTATTATAATAAAAAATATAATCGTGTAGGATATGTCTTTAGAAATAGGTTTAAATCAATTTTAATAATGACAAGAGAACAATTATATGCTTGTATAAAATATATACACATGAATCCAGTAAAAGCAAATATTGTAAAACGAGAAAGTGAATATAAGTATTCATCTTATAATGATTATTTAAACAAATCAGGTTTTTTAAATCAAAGAATTTTAGATTTTCTATTTTTAAAATCACAAAATTATATCGAAGAGTTTAAATCAATACCATATATAAATATTAATGATAACAAGGTTATTTTAGAAGATGTTTTAAATCAATTTATAAATCAAGAAAAAATAGAATTGAATCAGATAAAAGTTGAAGATGATTTATTTGAAAAATTTATATTATATTTAAATTCAAATAATTATAAATATACAATGAAAGAGTTGGCAGACATATTAAATATTGGAAAAACAACAATATATAGAAAAGTAAAGAAGGTAAAAAATAAAAATGGAAAAATATAATAAAGTGGAACAAAAAAGGGGTGTCCCCAAAATTCTCAATTTTATTTATCCACCAACGTGCGGAATTTGTGGAAAACTATGTAATGATTTTCTATGTAAAAAGTGCGAAAAAATATTGGAAAATGAAGCAATATTTGGTGTGGATAAATATAAAAAAAGAAAAAAAGAAAATGAAGAAAATAAAGAAATTGAAAATAAGAAATATTTTAATGAACATTTATATATTTTTTTATATCAGGGAATAATAAGAAGAATAATTTTAAAATATAAATTCCAAGAAGAAGCCTTTATATACAAAACATTTGTGAATTTTTTGTTAAAAAATGAAAACTTCTTTGAAATTATAGAAAAATATGATACAATAGTGGCAGTTCCGATTAGTAGAAAAAGGTTAAAAGAAAGAGGCTACAACCAAAGTGAACTAATTGCTAAAGAAATAGCAAGAAAAATGGGACTAGAATTAGAAACAGAATGCCTTTTCAAAACTAAAAATATAATAGAACAAAGTAAATTAAATAAAGAAGAAAGATTTAAAAATATACAAGGAGTATATAAAATTATCAATAAAGAAAAGCTATATAACAAAAAAATATTATTAGTAGATGATATATATACAACGGGAAGTACAGTAAATGAATGTGCTAAAGTATTAAATGGAGCAAAACCTAAAGAAATAGGAGTATTTACAATTGCTAAAGATTGATTTTAGACAAAGTAAATTGTAATATTACAAAGGAGGAGCATATATAATGGAGGATTTAGTAGAAAGCATTTTAGATTATATAAGGTCAGATTATACTGATTATGCAGTTATGATAAATGGAGAATGGGGATCACGGGAAAACTCATTTTTGGAATAATAAAATAAGAAAAAAAATAGAGTCAATGCAACTAAATGGAAAAAGATATACAACTATTTATATGTCTTTATATGGTATATCAAACTTAGAGGAAATAAGTAAAAAGATATTTATCGAAACAACTCAGTTAATGGATAAAAATTTAAGAAGATTTATGGATGCAAATGGCCAAAGTACAATACCAGAATATGCAAAAACTGGTATAGATATGGCAAATTTCTTTGGCGTAACACAAAATGGAGATAAGGTAGATTATGCAGAGTTTTTCTCAACAGATGATAAAGTATTATGTTTTGATGACTTAGAAAGAGCAAATGTAGATGTTATTGATATTTTAGGTTATATTAATAATTTTGTTGAACATGACCATATAAAAACAATAATTATATGCAATGAAAAAGAATTATCTACAAAATTAAAAAGTTCTAATTTAGAGATGAAAACATTTATAGCGACTTATCTTTTAGATAAACAAGATGAATTGAATAATATAGACAAACCATTGGTAGAGAAAATACAAGATAAAATAGAGCATGTTTTTGATAAAGCAAATGACTATGAAAGAATAAAAGAAAAATTAATAGGAGAAACATTTGAATATGCTCCTAAATTTGATTATATAATAAATGGGATTCTTATGCGTTATGAAAATAATCCAGACTTGATACGTTTTTTAAGAGAAAATACAGGGTTAATAATTTCAACATTTAACAAATCAGGAACAAGGAACTTAAGAATTTTAAAACATGCATTAAATGATTTTAAGAAAATATATGAAATGGTTAATAAATCATATCCAAATACAAATCATAGAGTTATGCAAACAATGCTAATATTTACAATTGCTATATCTTTTGAAATAAAGGCTGGAAAAATAACAAAGGACAAATTTGTAAATATTAAAGATAACGAAGAATATAAATCAATTTTAGTATCATCAAGAATACTTATGGATAATAGACAATTTTATATCAAAGAATTTGATAATAATTATTATTACAATTTTAAATCAGAATATCGTTTCTTTAAATTTATAGAATATTATGTAAGAACGCGTATATTTGATATGAAATTGTTTAAAGAAAATATGGAAACAATAAGAAACACTGTTGACACAGAGAGTCTTCCTGCATATAAAAGACTACTTACAGAAGAATATTGGAAAATATCTGATGATCAATTTGGAAATGTTATAAATGAAATAATTGAAGATGTAAAAGAAGGAAATTTAACTTTAATAGATACTGTAAAAATATTTGCATATTTTAGTTATTTTTCAAGAAAAGGTTTAATAGATTACGATTTAAAGACATTAAAAAGCATATTTTTTAATGGAATGAATATAGCATCTTTAAAATCAAATTATTGTGATAATGTAGATGAAGAATTAGGAAAGATTGCAATTGAGAAAGTTGCAGAAGATATGGAAGATATATTGAAACATTTTAATATGTTAAATGAACAATTACATGATAAGATGTTTAAAGAAAAAGCAGAAGAGATAATGAAATGTATTCCAATGAAAATGGAACAATTTTATGAAAAATTTGATAGAGAATGTATGGATATGCCAATATTCAAGTACTATGATCCTTTTCAACTATTCCAAAGAGTATCTTGCGCAAGCAATGAAGATATAGTATTAATAAAAGAAAAATTATTAGACAGAGCAGAGAAAAATCCAAAAAAGATAGAGCCTGAAATGAAGAATATGAAACAATTAAAACAAATAATAGATGATTATTTGAAAGGAAAGGATCCAACTATAAAAATTGTTATGTTAAAAGATTTATCAGAAAGCATAGGTTATATTTTAAGTAAGTATAAACCAAGCTTTTTGCCAAAAAAACAAGATAAGGAATTGCCTGATGAAGAAGAAAACTAAAAAAGGAATGTCAAAATATGAATAATATAGAAAATAACTACGACAAAAAGAAATATTTGAAATTACTTAGTAAAGAATATAAAAACGTATACGAAGTAGCAGAAGAAATTATAAACTTACAAGCAATTTTAAATTTACCCAAAGGAACAGAAATGTTTTTAAGTGATATTCACGGAGAATATGCTCCTTTTGAGCATATTCTTAATAATGGTGGAGGAATAATTAAAAGTAAAATAGATTATATATTTGGAAACACTATAAACAAAAGAGAAAGAGCAACTCTTGCAACACTTATTTATTATCCAGAGGAAAAATTAAAGTTGATAAAGGAAGAAGAAAGTGACATTAACGAGTGGTATAGTATAACTTTATATCGTTTAGTTGAAGTAGCAAAGAATGTAAGTTCAAAATACACAAGGTCAAAGGTGAGAAAAGCAATAACAAGTGGTTTTGAATATGTTATAGATGAGCTTTTGAATTCTCAAGCTGGAAATGAAAAAGATAAGGAAAGATATTATAAAGCAATAATAAATACAATAATAAGATTAAACCAAGCAGAGGCATTTATAATAGCAATATCAAATCTTATAAAAAGAATGGCGATAGATCACCTTCATATAATTGGGGATATATTTGATAGAGGTTTAAGGCCAGATTTAGTAATTGAAAAATTAGAGAATTTTCATAGTATAGATATACAATGGGGAAATCATGATATATTATGGATGGGTGCAACAGCAGGAAATGAAGCAAGTATAGCAACAGTTGTAAGAATATGTGCAAGGTACAATAATATAGGAATATTAGAAGACAGTTATGGAATTAATACTAGACCACTTTCAACATTTGCTATGGAAACATATAAAAATGATGATTGTAGAAATTTTTTTCCTAAAGTATTTGATGAAACTAAATATGATGAAAGTGATAAAATGAATATATCAAAAATTCATAAAGCAATAACAATAATACAATTTAAACTAGAAGGACAGATGATAAAAAGACATCCGGAGTATCATTTAGATGATAGATTGTTGCTTGATAAAATGAATTTAGAACAAGGATATGTTGAAATAGAGGGGAAAAAATACAAAATAAATGATACAAATTTTCCAACGTTAATAAAAGATAATATTTATGAACTAACAGAAGAAGAAAAAGAAGTAATGGAAAGGCTTTGTGAATCATTTAAAAATAGCCCTAAATTGAATAATCATATAAATTTTTTGTATAAAAAGGGAGAACTATATACAATATTTAATTCAAACCTATTATTTCATGCATGTATTCCTATGACAAAAAATGGCGAGTTTAAAGAAGTGGAATTTCTAGGTAAAAAATTAAAAGGAAAAGAATATTTAGACCAAGTAAATGAAACTGTAAACAAAATATGGGTTAGCAAAGAGACTGTTGACAGAAATTTAAGAGATATAATGTGGTATTTATGGATATCTCCAGATTCACCATTTTTTGGTAAAGATAAAATGGCTACATTTGAAAGTTATTTTGTAAAAGATAAAGAGATGAGTAAGGAAAGAAAAAATCCATATTACACATTAACTTATGATGAAAAAATATGTGATAAAATATTAAGAGAATTTAATTTAGATTTAAAGGATTCTCATATTGTAAATGGACATATGCCAGTTAAAGCAAAAGATGGTGAAAGTCCAATTAGGGGAAATGGAAAGCTTTTAGTAATTGATGGAGGATTTGCAAAGAGCTATCAGGCGAAGACAGGTAATGCTGGTTATATTCTTACGTATAATTCATACGGATTACTTCTTAGTCAAAATAAACCTTTTGAATCAGTCGAACAGGCTGTTGAAGAGGAGAAGGATATTATATCTGAAATAATTGTAAAGAAAAAAGGTATAGAAAGAAAACGTGTAGGAGACACTGATATTGGTAAAAAGCTGAAAGAAGAGATAAACGATTTAGAACAATTACTAAGTTTCTATGAATCAGGAGAATTAAAACAGAATAATTAATAAGATATATATAAAATGCGCAAAAATCCTAATTATTAAACGAAAAGTTTAATAATTAGGGTTTAATTTGTTTAAATTTCTAATCAGTTAAAAAATCTTCACTGTCATCATATAACCAATCATCGGCATCAAAGAAATCATCTTCATCATAGAATAGATATTCATTATTAAGTTTATTTAAATTTTCATTTGTATCATTCATATACATCACCTTTATTTTATTATATTCTATTTTTATTTTTTTACAAGAAATATGACCAACTAGTACAAAAAAATGTGAGATAATTTTTAAATTCTTGATAAATATTCTAATTTTTAATATAATGAATAATTTTTTCCTTTTTTGTAATAATAAGAATATAAACAAAAAAGCTTTAAATAAGAGGAGGAATATTATGAAAGCAACTGGAGTTGTAAGAAGAATAGATGATTTGGGAAGAGTTGTTATTCCAAAAGAAATAAGAAAAACATTAAGAATAAAAGAAGGTGAACCATTAGAGATTTTTACAGATAGAGAAGGGCAAATTATACTTAAAAAATATTCGCCTATAGGAGAACTATCTGAATTTGCAGCAGGATATGCTGAAACTTTATCAAAGACCACAGGGCATATAGCTTGTATTACTGATAAAGATACTATTATTGCTGTATCTGGTGGATCTAAAAAGGAATTTTTAGAGCAAGATGTAAGTCCGGAATTAGAACAATTAATGGAGGACAAAGAAGTATATATGAGTAAAGATAATAGCGATATTTCAATGCCGATTACTAAAAATGAAAAACCAGAGAGAAAAAATAATGCCCAAGTAGTTTATCCTATAATTTCTAATGGAGATACAATTGGAACTGTTATTTTAATGTCTAAAGAAGCTAATAAAAAGATGAATGAAGTTGAGCAAAAAGTAGCACAGTCAGCAGCTACATTTTTGGGAACACAAATGGATATATAAAAAATAAAAACAAGTTAGTAATTTTTACAATAAAATTATTAGCTTGTTTTTTTCTTAGTTATATTTTTTTCATTTGATAAACCAACTATATAGTCTATTGAGGTTCCATAATATTTTGCTAATGTGATCAAGTGTGATATAGGCATTGTTCTATTACCTTTTTCATATTCTGAATAGTATTGTTGAGATATCCCAAGTACTTCTGCTACTTGCTTTTGGAATAAATCATTGTCTTCTCTTAAATCTTTTAATCTTTTAAATCTCACTGTAACCTCCTTGTAAACATTATAAAATTTAATATAATATTAACAAAAAAATTAATAAAGAGTTACAAATACACAAAAAATTGTGTAAATATTACGGAATGAAAAATAATTACTAGATTTTAAATATAAAATTTTAGCATATAGAAGATAGAATCAATATCGAAAAATATAGTAATTATTAAAGTTTTTTAATTAAATTAAATACAGAAATATTAAGAAGTAAGAAACAAGTAATTAAATATAAAAATAAAAGTTGTAACAAAAACGTAACATAAAAAACAGAAAAATATATTTACAAATAAAAATATTTTGTATAAAATAATTCTATACAAAAAGAAAATAAAATCTAAAAAGAAAGGAAAAAGTAAATGATTATGAGCCTTGAAAGCCTTGTGGCTGTACACACACACACACACAAATAGTTTATTAGTAAATAAAAAAATAAAAAGAATATATAAAAAGGATAGTAATAAAACCTATTATTAGTTTTGTTGCTGTCTTTTTTGCGTTTTAAAATAAAAAATTAAAGGAGGAAAAAATGAAAGAAAGAAAAATAAAAAATGAAATTGTAAATAAAGGAATTACACTTATAGCACTTGTTATAACAATTGCAGTATTAATAATATTAGCAGGTATATCTCTAGGAGCAATAACAGGAAATGATGGTTTAATAAATAAAACAAAAGAAGCTAAAAATAGTGCAGGGTATTCACAATGGGAAGAAAAAATAGAATCTGCAAGAATAGATGTAGAAAATAGAAAAATAAATCCAACATTGGAAGATGTTATTGAGGAGTTAAAAAACAAAGGAATAATAGATGATGAATCCCAAGTAAATAAGGAGACAGGAGCAATAACAACGAATGAGCCAGTGTATACTATAGAAGGAAAATTAGATGATTATTTAGATAATATAGAAGAGGGGATAATGGAAGAAGAAAAAAATGGAACCCTTGCTAAAGTGAAAGGAACAGAAGAAACTAATACAGAAGTATATGATAGTTTAGGAAATAAAGTAATAGTTCCAGCAGGATTTAAAGTAGTAAATCCAGAAAGTAATGTAGAAGATGGAATAATAATAAAAGATAGAAGTCATGAAGCAACAGTAGATAGTGAGTTTGTATGGATACCAGTGGGTACAATCCAAACAAAAAAAGGTACAAAAACAATAACATTAAGCAGATATACATTTGATAGTAATGGAAATTCAACAAACAAAGGAAGTAATGCTATAGCTGAAGATGGATATAATTATCAAGAATTGAATACTGGAAATGGAAATAGAACAGCAAAAGAAAATATAGAAAGTGAAGAAGAAGGATTTAGGGGTAGTGCAATAAAAAATGGAGGATATTATATAGGAAGATATGAAGCGAGAACGGCAAAAGAAAGAGAAGCAGAAACAGATACGTTAACACAAATAACAATAAAACCAAACGAGTATTTATATAACTATGTAACGCAAGCTCAAGCAGCTGAAATAAGTCAAGAAATGTATGATGATAAAAATTTTGAAAGTGATTTAATGAATAGTTATGCGTGGGATACAGCAACAGTATTTATACAACAGTGTTTAGAAAATAATGATTATTCAATGCAAAATAGTTTAAATAAGGAAATACTGGCAAGTCAAGGAACAAATAATTTAGAAACTAAAGATGAAAAATGCAATATATATGATATGGCAAGTAATTGCTGGGAGTGGACAACAGAAACATGTAGTTATTTTGTTGGTCCTTGCGTTCGTAGAGGCGGTAGTTACTTAGATAGTGATTATTATACAGCTCAACGTAGTTACGTAGCATTAGATATTAGTTCTAATTACAATACTTTTAGACCAATTTTATATTTATAGTGCTAGCGTTAAAGTTATACATTTAAAATATAAATTTTGTTGCTTAGTAGATTTGAGAATTAATTTAGATAGTTAAAGGGGTTTTTCCCCTTTTTTTCTTGACATTTGATAGTTGTATTGATAATATATATTTGATAAAGTGACTGTGGAGGAAGAAATGATTTATCCTGATGAATATTTTAATAAAATAGAAAATATAACAATAGAATATTTGCAAAAGCATAAAATAAAAGCCTTAATATTAGATATGGATAACACATTAATAGATAATAAAGAAAAAATGCCTAAAAATGTGTTTAAATGGGCAAAAGAGTTAATTGGACAAGGTGTAAAATTAATAATAGTATCAAATACTAATAAGAAAGAAAAAGTAGAAAAAACATCTAGTTTATTAGGAATAAAATATGTATTTTTTGCGAAGAAGCCATTAAAAGGCGGACTTATGAAAGCAAAAAAAATTTTAGGGGAAAATGAAAAAAATATAGCAGTAGTAGGAGATCAAATTTTTACAGATGTAATAGGTGGAAATAGATGTAAAATGTATACAATATTAGTAGATTCACTAGAAGAAAAAGACTTTTGGTATACTGCTTGGAAGAGGCCTATTGAAAATAAAATAAAGAAAAAGATCAAGAACAAAAAAATAAAAAACAAAGGAGAAAAATAAAATGTATATAAATGATGTACATATCGCATACTATTTTGTAGCAGCAATAGTGGGATTATTTGTAGGAGAATTAGTTAACTGGGCAAATAAAAGGCTTCCAGAATATAAAAAATTTCTATCAAGAGAATTTTTTGCAGAAAAAAGATTAGAATTTAAACCTAATTATATATTAATGTTGTTAACAGCAATAATATATGTAACACTAATATATGTATTTGGAATAAAAGATACAATTATAGCAAACTTAGATTTAATAAAATATCTTATATTAACACCAATGTTATTATCTGTATTTGTAATAGATTATAGAGAACAGATAATACCTAATAGATTAAACCTGACCATATTTGAAGTCGGAATTATATTTGCATTTCTATATGGTTTATCAGATGTAGCAATAACAATAAATATGTTACTTGGAATGCTAGCAGGAGGAGGGATATTCTTACTTATAACGTTAGTAGGAGGTTTATTTTATGGCAAAGAAGCAATGGGTTTTGGTGATGTAAAATTAATGGGAGCACTAGGCTTGTATTTTGGATTATCTAATATAATTATAATAACTTTAATGTCATTTTTAATAGGAGCTGTATTAAGTATAATATTGTTAGCAAGTAGAATAAAAAAATCAAGTGAGTATATACCATTTGGACCATTTATAGTAATATCTACATTTATAAGTATGTATATACCATTTGAACAAATAAAAAATGTGTTATTTCAAATATTTACTTTAGGAATGTATAATTTAAAATAATATAAAAAAAAAAGAGGGAGTTGGATTGTATGAACTCTAAATTACAATGGTTAAGAAATACAATGTCAAGTTTAGACATGCAAGGATTAATAATATCAAACCCGGTTAATATAAAATACTTAACAGGAATAGATGCTGAAGGAACACTGCTTCTTACAAGAAAAGATAATATATTTATAACAGATGGAAGATATATAGAACATGTACATAGTATTCTTACATTATATGATGAGATAATAGTATATGACATAAATGATGTATCAAGTGATGATTATGAAAATTTCTTTATGTTTTGTGAAAATGTAGGATTTGAAGAACATTTTGTAACATATGCAGATTATAAAGAATTAATTAGAAAATACAAAATAAATAATTTAGTAGAGACAGAGCATATAATAGAAAGACAGAGAATGATAAAAGATAAAGATGAAATATCAAATATAGAAAAAGCGTGTGAAATAACAGATAATTGTTTTAGTTACATATTAACATATATAAAACCAGGAATGACAGAAAAACAAATAGCAGAAGAAATAGAAGAATATTATAAACAAAGAACAGATGGGTTAGCATTTGAGACAATAGTAGCTTCAGGAGAAAATACATCAATGCCACATGCAGTACCAACAGATAGAAAAATTGAAGAACAAGACATTATAACAATAGATATGGGATGTAAGGTAAATGGTTACTGTTCAGATATGACAAGAACATTCTTTGTAGGAAGTGTACCAGACTATGTAAAACCAGTATATGACTTAGTATTAAAGAATCAAGTTCAAACACTAGAAGAAATGAAAGATGGAGAAAGCACAAGATTACTTACAAAAATGGTAGAAAATGACTTTAAACTAAATGGATATGACTTAATACATGCTTTAGGACATGGAGTAGGAATGGAAATACATGAAGCACCATATATTAATTATAGAACTGATACACAATTAAGAGAAAATATGGTTGTAACAGATGAACCAGGAATTTACATAGCAGGAAAATTTGGTGTAAGAATAGAAGATACAGTACAAATAACAAAATTTGGTTGTATAAGTTTAACAAAATCTGAGAAAAATTATATTATAATATAAAAAATTTCTGTTTTTTGGGACGGAGCAAAAAAACAGTTAAAATATAAATAAAGTATATATATTGATTTTTATAAAAAAATGTAGTAAAATAGATAAAGCTAATTAAAGAAATGAAAGGAGAAATAATTATGGCATCAGTATATTCAGCAGGAGATTTTAGAAATGGAACAACATTTGAAATGGAAGGAAACGTATATAGAATTGTAGAATTTCAACACGTAAAACCAGGAAAGGGGTCAGCATTTGTTAGAACAAAATTAAAAAATGTAATAACAGGAGCAACATTAGAAAAAACATTTAACCCATCAGATAAATTCCCAGCAGCAGAAATAGAGAAAAAAGCAATGCAATATTTATATAATGATGGAGGATTATATTATTTCATGGATAATGAAACATATGATCAAATTCCATTAAATGAAGAGCAATTAGGAGATTGTTTAAAATACTTAAAAGAAAATATGGAAGTAACAATACTTTCATATAAAGGAAATGTATTTGCAGTAGAACCACCAACATTTGT
>CALXFC010000023.1 GCA_944387485.1 uncultured Clostridia bacterium | reverse complement strand
AATATTTGTTCTATTATTGGATCTTCTTTTTTTAATTTTTCTAATACATCTACATCTGTTGAATATCCATTTTTTGTCTTCTTTATAACTGGTAATTTCATTTTTTCAAATAGGATTTCTCCTAATTGTTTTGTTGAATTTATATTAAACTCTTCTCCTGCCATTTCATAGATTATTTTTGTTATTGTTTCTAATTTTTCTGTTAATTCTTCTCCAAATTTTTCTAATTCTTCTTTATCTACATACATACCATTCCATTGCATGTTTGATAAAACCTCTACTGTTGGCATATCTATTTTATTAAATAAGTCTAAACAATTTATTCCTTCTAGTTTCTTTTTTGTTATTTCTTGTATTTTTCCTATGCTATATGCATATAAGCACGCTTCTTCTTGTTTTCTTTTTTCCATTTTTTTTTGTTCTTCTTTATTACTTTCTGCATTTTCAAATAAGTTCATTTGTTTATTCTTATTTTTTCCGTTTTCTTCTACTCCTAATATTTCTTCTATATATAATTCTAAATATTTCGCCATTAAATCTTCTATTTTTAATTTGTTATCTGTTGAATTTAATATATATGATGCTATTGCTATATCATAGTATATTCCTTTTAAATCTATTCCAATTTGCTTTAATAATATATATACTCTACTTAAATCTATTCCTACTTTTTTTATTTCTGAATCTTCTAATAATTCCTTTAAAGAGCTTAAACCATCTTCTAAATTAGTATAATAAACTTCATTTTCTATTTTATTATATATAGCTATTCCTTTTATTTTTTCTTTTATTATCTTTTCTTCATCTTGCACCTCTTCTGTCGAAAAATAAAATATCATTTCTTTTTTTTCTTTTATAAAATCTATAATTTCTTTAACACTTTTTTCTACTCTTTTATATAATTCTTTTTCTTCTTTATTCTTTTCTGTTTCAACGTTTTCTCCTTTTAAATTAAAACGTTCTATATAACGATTAAAGTTTAGCTCTTTAAATATTTCTAATACTTTTTCTCTATCCCATTCTTCTACTTTAAAGTCACTTAAATCATCTTTTATTGGAACTTTTACATTTATTGTTCCTAATGTTCTTGATAAATATGCTAAGTCTTTATTTTCTATTATTTTTTCTCTTTGTTTTCCTTTTAAGTCGTCTTTTCCTTCTTCTATTTTTTTATATAAATTATCTATTGAGCCATATTCTTGTATTAGTTTTAGTGCTGTTTTTTCTCCTACTCCTGGCACTCCTGGTATATTATCTGATGTATCTCCTTGAAGTCCTTTTACTTCTATTAATTGTTTTGGTTTTATTCCATATTTTTCTTTTATTTTTTTTGCATCAAATTCATCTGTTTCACTTTTTCCGCCTTTTGTGTGCGGTATTCTTATTGTTACTTTATCTGTTGCTAATTGAAATGTATCTCTATCTCCTGATAATATTACTACTTCTAACCCTTGTTTTTCTCCATAGCAAGATAATGTTCCTAATACGTCGTCTGCCTCATAACCTTCCATTTCCACTATATCTATATTCATAGCACGCAAAATTTCTTTAATTATTGGCATTTGTTCTGCAAGTTCATCTGGCATTCCTTTTCTATTTGCTTTATATCCTTCATACATTTTATGTCTTGCTGTTGGTGCTTTTAAGTCAAATGCTACTGCCATATATTTAGGCTCTACATCTTCTAACAACCTAAACATTATTGCTAAAAATCCATATACTGCATTTGTATATTTTCCATCTTTTGTTGTTAACATTCTACTTCCCATTATTCCATAAAATGCTCTATTCATTATACTATTTCCATCTACTAATACAAATTTATCCAAAGCTCTTCCTCCTTAAAAATCTTTTTTATTATATCACAGATTTTTTATATTTACTATAAACTTTTTATTTTAATCAAATAATTTTCAAAATTTTTTAAAACATAAAAGTCTCTAAAAAGAAGATTTTAGAGACTTTTATATGTTTGTTTTTTCTTTTGTTATAAATCTTTAACATACCAAACATCACAAGCATAATGTTCTGTTTTAATTAGAGGCTCTTTTAACCTTTTAAATCCATATTTATTGTAAAACTTATTTGCTGCTATCATATTACTTAAAGTTTCTATGTAACATTTTTTATAATACTTTTTAGCATAAGAAAGTGCTAAATTCATTAGCTTATGTGCTACACCTGTTCCTCTAGCAGTTTTTAGGCAATACATTTTTTGAAGTTCACATACATCATCTGTTAGTCTCCCTATTCCACAACCACCTACAACTTTACCTTCTTCATCTTCTACTACCCAATATTTATAACCTTCTTTATTATATACTTCTGAAAACCTACCTAAATCCGGGTCACTCCATGCTAATCCTTCATGATTTCCACCAAATTCTATTAGGCAAGTTCTAATTACATTTTCTACTTGTTTATTATCCTTTTTTTCTATCTTTCTTATTTTATATTCCACTTTAATACTCTTCTTTCAAATAATTTCTTCTTTTTCTTTTAAAACTATATGTTGGAACTACTCCTCTTTTATGTTTTGAAGCTTTATATCTTTTAATAATTTCTTCTTTGACATCTTCATCAGTATTCCCTGTTTCAATCATTTCTGCAATCTGGCTATATTTTATTCCCATTTTTTCTTCATCTGTTTTTCCACCCAAGCCATCATTTGGAGCTTTTTCTAATATCTTACTTGGTACTCCTAAAATCTTTCCTATTTCTAACACTTCCTCTACTGTAAAATTTCCGATAGGATTCAAATCAGAACTATTATCTCCCCATTTTGTTGTATAACCTACCATAGCTTCACAAAGATTTCCTGTACCAATTACTAAATATCCCAAACTTCCAGCAATACCATATAAAGTTGTCATTCTTAATCTTGGTTTTATATTTATTTTTGCTTCTTTAGCTAATTCTTCACCCAAAGAACTTTCAATCTCTTTTTCCATTTCATCATAAGATTTAGTTAAATCTACTTTTAGAAATTTTACCCCAAAACTATCTGCTACTAATTTTGCATCATCAAGATCACTATCTATAGAATGACAAGGCATTGAAACAGCGATTACTCTTTTACTCCCAATTGCCTTTACTGCCATAGCAATTACCGTTGCTGAATCTTTTCCTCCACTATCTCCTACAACTAATCCTTTAGCACCTACATTTTCCACATAATCTTTTATCCATTTAATTGCACCATCTAGCTCTTTTCTTAACTCTTCTTTTTCTAGCATATTACCACTCCCTTATTTTTTATATAAATTATGTTCTTTTATATATGATATAACATCATCTGGAGTTAAATATCTAATGCTTTTGCCTTTACTTATTTTATCTCTTACAAAAGTAGAACTCAAATTACTTCTTATACTTTCTTTTGCTTTTATAAAAGATTCCTTATTTTTCTTTAAGAACTCATCACTTTCAATTATTTCATCTACATTATCTTTATCTCTTTCTAACACAAAAACCCTAAAATTCTTTACTAATTCATCCGCTTTTTTCCACTCACTTAATTTTTTTAAATTATCACTTCCTGTTGCAAATGCAATATCATATTTACTATATTCTTTTTGTAATTTTTCTAAAGTTTCAACAGTATATAAAGGCCTATTACTATCTATTTCCACTCTTGATACTTTAAATTTCTTATTTTTATCACATACTCTCTTTAGCATTTGATACCTATCTTCATTACCAATTAAATCTACTTTTTCATACTTACTATTTACTGGTACAAATATTATTTTTTCTACATCTTCATATTCACTGACAATCTGTTCTGCAAGAGAAAAATGTGAATTAAGTGGTGGGTTAAAACATCCTCCAAATACAATTATTTTCTTTTTTCCCATACTACTTCTCCATCAAAAATAATTTTTATTATTATAACATAGTTCTTTTTTATTTACTATAAAAATTTGTTATGTTTATGTTTTTATTGTTTTTACTTAGCTTATGTGTTATAATAATTTTATGTTTACGTTATAAATTGGAGGTGTACCTCCAAGAAGGGAGTTTCTAATGTCAGGTTCATTAAATATAAGACGGATATTAACAGTCGTTATGTCCATTTTGCTTGGAGTAGTCGTATACTACTTCTATTTGCCTGCACTAAACCTACGGTCTTTGGAAGGTCTTTACTTTATTTGGTTTATCATAACACTAATTTTAGTAATCACCTTTCCAAATATCCCCACCAACAATTCTATACTTATAAGAATTGTTGCAATTGTTGGTGGATTTCTATTAATTCTATTACTTGCAGTTGTTTCAGGTCCTCTCATTCAGACATCTGCTTATCAGTCACTAATTGATATTGAGGAAGGAGACTTTAAAAATGAAGTTGCAAGTAACAACATTGATGAGATTGCTGTAGTTGATGTAGCAACAGCCCAGCGGCTTGGAGACCGTACTATTGCATCCTTGAAAAATTCATCTTGGTATGATGTAGATGACGAATATAACCTTATTTTGTATAAGGGTAAGCAATATCGCATCTCTCCTCTAACCTATGGTGGTTTTTTCAAATACTTAAGTGCAAGTAGTTCTGGTATTCCTGGATATGTTCTTGTTGATGCAATCACTCAAGAAGCAACTTTAGTTCAAACAGAAAAACCAATTTACTATTCTCCAAGTGCTAGCTTTTTTAACAAGTTAAGCCGTCACTTGAGAATCCAATATCCATTCTATGTATTGGGTAAGTCCTTCTTCGAAATTGATGAAGATGGAAATCCTTATTGGGTTACTTCTGTTAAGAACCCTAAAGTTGGTTTCTGTGGCGGTTTTACCGAAGACTCTTTCATTATTACTGATGCAACAACAGGAGAAAGCCAAGAAGTCTCTACAGATGAGCTTCCATCTTGGATTGATCACGCATTTGACTTAGCTTATTTAATGAAACTAGTGAATTACAATTATGAATATATTCACGGTTACTTTAACTTTTCTAAGACAGATGTAAATCAGACCACTTATGAAAGTCGTGATGAAAACTTTGACGGATACAATACCACTATTTCTTCTGATGGAATTGTATTTTATTCAGGCGTTACTCCTGCAAACGCATCTAACTCCATTACAGGATTTGTTTTTGCTAATCCACGAACTGGTAAAGTAAAATTCTATCCTGCAACTGGTGCTAATGAGTCCTCTGCACAAACTGCAGCGCAAGGTCTAGTTCAAGACCTTAAATATACAGCCACATTTCCTATTATTGTTAACATAGATGGTAATCCTACCTATTTTATGACATTAAAGGATCAGTCTGGCTTAATTCAGAGATATGCATTCTCTAATGTTGAGAATTACTCAATAACAGTTCAAGCTTTCACATTAGAAGAAGCTTTGGACTCTTACAGAAAAGAAATGGGAGGTAGTACAGCATCAGAATCTGACACAAACGAGGTTTCCTCCACAACAGGACAAATAACAAATATCTATACTGCTGAAATTGATGGCTATACATATTTTTATTTCACTCTTGCAAGTGATAATAATCTTTATATGTCATCTATTGAAAACAGTAATAGACAAGTCCTTTTGCAAGTTGGTACTAATGTAACTATCAAGTTTACACCATCTTCTGAAAGTGGAGTTTGCCTAGTTCAAGAAATTTCTTTCTAGGAAATAATTTTTCCTAGTCAAAGGAAGGAGAGTAGCTATCTGCTCTCCTTCCTTTATTTATATTACTTTATCACACTTTTTCAATTATTTTTTAGTGTTTTATCACATTTTTGCAAGCATATTTTATATTTTTATCACACTTTTGTATTTTAAAATCTTATTTAATTAAATATTTCTTTGCAATTTCATAAAACATTTGAGTTCCAATAAGTATAGGATTTTCTCCAACTGTAAAGTTTTCATTATGCTGTGGATAAAATTTATCTTTAGTACAACCTACAAAAATCATACAACCAGGTACTTCTTCTAAATAATATGAGAAATCTTCTGATGTTGTTGTTTGGTAATTAGTTACAACATTACTTACAACATTTCTTGCAAGTTCTTGTAATTCTTTTGCTTCTTCTTTAGAATTAACAGTTACAGGATATTCCACTAAGAATTTTACTTCTGCTCTTCCTCCCATTTCTTTTGCAATACTTTCTACTGTTTCTACAATTTTCTTTTTCATTTCTTTTCTTACTTCATTATTATTAGTTCTACAAATACCTTTCATAAAAACTTTATCTGGAATTACATTATTAGTTTTACCACCACTAATTGCAGTAGCACCAATAATTGCTTTTTCATCTATAGCTACATCTAACCTTGCCATTTCTTTTAGAGCAATTCCAATTTTATTTGCAATATAAATTGTATCTATGCATTTTTCTGGCATTGCCGCATGTCCACCTTTACCGTAAACATAAATATCATATGGGTCTGATGATGCCATAACAGTTCCTTCTTTTATAGCAATTTCATCTTCTTTAAACTCACTCCATACATGTATTGCAAAAGCTTTATCAACTTTAGGATTTTCTAAAGCTCCATTTTTTACCATCATTCTTGCTCCTGCATCACCTTCCTCATCTGGTTGGAAAAGTAATTTTACTGTTCCTTTTATTTTGTCTTTATTATCAATTAAAAGTTTAGCAAGAGAAAGTAAGATAGTCATATGGCTATCGTGTCCACAAGTATGTTTAGTTCTTCCTGTTTCATCCATTACAACTGCATCCATATCACTTCTAAATAATATACAAGGTCCTTCTTCTTTTCCCTTTAATGTTGCAACAATTCCTGTTGCATATATATTTGTATTTATATCGTTATATCCCATTTCTTCTAATCTTTTCTTTATATAACTTGAAGTTTCAAATTCACATAGCCCTTTTTCTGGGTGATTCCATAAAAATTCCTTATCTTTTTTCATCTGTAGTTTTAAATTTAATACTTCTTGTTCAATATTCATATAAATCTACCTTTCAAATACTTTATTTAATTAAACAATTTAGTTATTCTATTTACTGCTTCTTTAGTATCTTCTTTACTAGAAAAAGCTGTTAGTCTAAAATAACCTTCTCCGCTACTTCCAAATCCTACACCTGGTGTTCCTACTACTTGTGCTTCATTTAATAATTTATCAAAAAAGTCCCAAGATTTCATATTATTTGGAGTTTTAAGCCAAATATATGGTGAACTTTCTCCTCCATATACAGTAAATCCAACTTTTTCTAATTCTTCTTTTATGTATTTTGCATTTTCTTTATAATATCTTATATTTTCTCTTATTTGTTTTTGTCCTAAATCAGTATACACCGCTTCTGCTGCTCTTTGAGTAATATATGCAGCTGCTCCAAACTTTGTACTTTGTCTTCTTCTAAATAAAGTGTTTAAATCCACTTTTTTACCACTTTTTGTGTATGCTTTTAATTCTTTAGGTACAACTGTAAAAGAACATCTAACACCAGTAAATCCTGCAAGTTTAGAATAACTCCTAAACTCAACTGCAACTTCTTTTGCACCTTCTATTTCATAAATACTATGTGGTATATCTCTATCTTCAATAAATATTTCATAAACAGAGTCATAGAATATTATAGAATTATTTTCTTTTGCATATTTTACCCAATCTTCTAATTGTTTTCTAGTTAAAACAGTTCCTGTTGGGTTATTAGGTGAACATAAGTAAATAATATCTACATGTTCTTTTGGAATCTCTGGTGTAAAGCCATTTTCTTCAGTTGCTTTTAAATAAACAATATCATTTCTACCAAGCATTATATTAGTATCCCTATATGCTGGATAAACAGGATCCATAATAGCAACTTTATTTTCTTTAGAAAGTATTTCTGCCATCCCTGCTAAATCGCCTTTACTTCCTGCTGCAATAAACACTTCTTGCCTTTCTAAAGAAACTCCTCTTTTCTTATATTCCACATCTAAAATTCTATCTATTAAAAAGTCATATCCTTGAACTATTCCATAACCTCTAAAAGTTTCTTTTTTAGACATTTCATCTACTGCCTTTTTCATTGCTTCTATTACAACTGGAGCAAGAGGAAGTGATACATCTCCTATTCCTAAATTTATTACTTTTTTATCTGGATTATTTTTTTCAAATTCAATCTTCTTATTTGTTATAGTAGAAAACAAATAATCATTTTCAAGATTTAAAAAATCTTCATTTACATTTGCCATTTTTATCTTCCTTTCAAAATATCGCATAAGAAATCCTTATGCGATAAACTTATGGTCTTAATAAATCTTCTAAAACTACTTTACTTCCATATTTTATAATCATTGGAACTGATTTAGATAAAGTTACACCTTCTATATTAGATTTAACATCTCTTGTTCCTGGTATTACAACTGCATCTTTTGGTATTAATATTTGGCCATTTTCATTTGGAGTAATTATATTTCCATTAACATTATCATAAACTGGAGTACTTCCTGTAATTGTTACACCTGCTCCAATTACTGCACCTTCTTTTACTATTGTTCCTTCAGTTATTTGTGAACCAGCACCTACAAATACATTATCTTCAATTATTACTGGATATGCTCCTACTGGCTCTAATACTCCACCAATTATTACTCCTGCTCCTAAATGTACATTTTTTCCTATTTGTGCACAAGAACCTACTAATGCTAAAGAATCTACCATAGAACCTTCATCAATATATGCTCCTATATTTGTATAACAAGGTGGCATAAATGTAACACCTTTCCCAATAAAAACACCATCTCTTATAGATACTGTAGAAGATACTACTCTTACTTTTTCATCTAAAGTAACTTTTCTTTCTCCCATTGTATCTTTATCAATAGTTCCATCTTCAAATTTTATTATTTCTCCATATTTAAAACCTAGTAATATAAATTGTTTTACCCATTTATTTACTTGCCATTCTCCATTAACTTTTTCAGCTACTCTGACTATTCCTTTGTTTAAATCACTTTTAAATTCTTCCCATACTGGCATAAATTCTTCACGTGTTAAATTTTCTTTTTTTAATATTTCAAGATATTTTTCCATAAAATCAGCTCCTTAAAACTTAATTTTTACAATAACATTTTACTATGTACATATAGAAAAAACAAGTAGTTACCTTTTATATTAAATCAATTTATTTATTATTATTTATTTTACCCACAATTGCTTTTGTAATTGCTTGTCTAATAGGCCAAGTTATCCTTTGGTCTGCCACTTTCATATCTTTGTCATCTTTGATATTTTTTAATATAGAATTAATTTCTTTACTAATATCAATATATAAAACTCCACCTTGTTTATATTTCTTAGCCATACTATTTAATACTCTTATTACAAATTCTTCATGTTCTACATTTACATCTTTGTTATTTTCTTTTTTTGCTATAATAATTCCATCTTCATTTACTAATATATCATATTTTTCTTCTTTATAACTTTTCTCATAAACCTTTTGTAATTCTGGACTTAAATTCATTAATAATTTATATTTATTTTCCATTTATTTTTCTCCTTAAAAATACTTTATTATCTAGTTTTAATTATTAACATTGTTTTATTAATTCTAACAATTTTTTAGCAAGATTTATTATTTCTTTAATATCAGTTTCATAATTTAATTTTGGTAGCCAATAATGATTTTCTTCTTCTATATAATTTATTCCATTTAAGTTCAACAATTCTTTTACTCTAGGTTGACATTTTCTCTTCCATGCAAATATACCAACCATCCATCCTTCAGTACTTAGTTTTACATCTAAGTTACAACCACAATCAAAAACTATATATGCAGTTGTTGCAACTTCTTCTTCTCCATAATAATATTTTATATTATAATGTGGGTAGCTTTCTTTAAAAACTCTCACATAATCATCTACTTTTTTATTAATATTATCTTGTGCAATATTTAATAATTTTTTAAATTCTTTTATTTCTTCTTTTTTAGTATTTATCCAATTATTAATTTCTTTTTCCATTTTCTTTTCTACCTCAAATCCTAATAGGTTATTGATAAAATCTATTAAATATATATACCATTTATTTTCTTTATCATCTACATTTTCTAAATCTTTTTTCAATTGATGAAAAAATTCATTATATGTTATATTAATAAATCCATTTTGTTGTGTAGCAGTACTTTCATCATGTAATGATAATAATATTTTAATAGCATTTTTATTAAGTTTATTTATTGTTTTTTCATAATCATTTAAATCATTATATACATTTGCATCTAATTTATTTTCTATCCCTATTGCAACATCATTATTTTGTAAAACTATGTCTATTCTATTCACATTTAAAGTAACATATTCTCTATAAACATTAAAATATGATAAATCAATATCATTATATATCTTTTCATCTTTTTGTTTTGTTACTTTTAGTAATGAACTAACTACTAAATCTTTTAATTTATGTTCTTCATTTGGATTTAAGTAAAAGGCTAATATATTACTGCTCACATTTTCGTAATGAGGATATCCTTCTATTTCCATAAATGTCTTTTCTCTTTTTGGAATTATTTTATATATTGATTTTACTTCTTCTAAGAACATTTCCGTTTCCTTAAATTCCATTTTATATTTCCTTCCATTTTAATTATTAATATTTATAATAATCTTCTCTAAAATTACCATTTTCATCTGTATGTATGTCCATATAGCAATCTTCACACAAACATTCATGTAATTCATATTCTTCTTTTGATATTTTCTTAAAGCACATCTCACAATAATATTCTTCTTCTGGATAATTATAATTAACTTCTTTATCTTTATTATTTTTATAATTTTTTAAATCATATTTTATATTATATTGTGGATGTTCTATATTATATCTAGTTTTAGCTTCTTCTGTATAATCTTCTTTCCAAATCCTTTTTATTTTCACCATAAAATAAATTACAAGTATTGGTGCTGTAACTAATCCCACATAAGCTGAAATAACTATCTTTAGTAAAAACCACGCAATTGCATAGATTCCAAATGTTATAAGACTTACTAATTTATATAAATCTTCTAAAAAGCTATAAAGCATTTTAGAAATATAATCAACTAAAATATATCCCCATGGACAAGCTATACCTAACAATATTCCAAAGATATAATTATAATTACTATATTTACAATAACTATATCCTATGATAGCTCCTATACTACTGCATATTAAAATTTTTATAATTTTAATATATATTTCTTTTAAATTCTCATCTCTAATTTTCTCTTTTAACTTTTTTAATTCTTCTTCATCCATTTTATCCCCTATATTTTCTAAGAACTATTATTCCTCATTAAAATTATCATCAAATAATAAATCTTCATCTATATCTATATTGACTTCTTCATCTTCTTTTTGTCGTTCTTCATATTCCTTTTTATTTTCTTCTATATTTTTATAATCATCTTTTAAATTATTATAAAGCCATTCCATATGACTTATTAATTGTATATATGAGCCATGAATACTTCCAAATGATAAATATAAATAGTGTAGTTTATCTTCATACCATGGGTATTCTTCAATAACCCTTAGTCTTAGATTTTCAAATGTTTCTTTTTCATATTTAGCATTTATATAATCTAACATTTCTTTAAACAATTTTGCTAATTTTTCTTTTTCTTCATCTACTATATCTTTATAAGTTTGTCCTTCTTTTAAATCTACATCTATATAATCATAGGCATGTTCTTTATAATCTGATTCTAATGTATAATAAAACTGATCATAAGCTAATATTTCTTCAGGCTTATCAAGTTGTACTACTTCATCACTATCTAAATATTCATTCATATGATGAAAATAATAAACATCCATAATGTCATTTATATCATCATAAAAATAATTATATTTTTCACTAATACAATTTAACCATTCTTCAAAATTCCAATTGTCGTCATATTTTTTATTTTTATATTTTAGCATTTCTTTAAATAAAGTTATTATTTCATTTATTTTTTCTTCTTTTAAGTTTTCAAAACCTTTTTTATTAATTTCTTCTTTTACTCTTTTGTATTCTCCTAACCAATATATACAACTATTATACAATCTAATAATTGTTTTTACTTTGCTTTCTTTTGATTCGTTTAAATAATCATCTTCCCATCTATCAAGAGTATGCATAATAGTATCTATTTTATCAAAGTAAACACTACTACTTTCAAAAATTCTTCTCAATTTATAAAATAATTCTTCATCACTCAAGTCTAATTTAGGTAATTTCATTTCTTTTTCTTCAGCTATTTGTTTTATTAATTCCATAATTTTATTAACTAACTCTTTATGGACTTTATCATAATTTTTATTTTCCAAATCTTTTTGAAAATCTTCTAACTTTAATTTTTCCATTTACTTTTCCTTTCTATTAATCTCTCTCTTGATATTTCTCTATTTTTATATTATTTATTTTTTTCATTTTATATGCTTTTATTATAATTTGTCTTAAATCTTCTGGTAGTAATTCTAATGCCTTATTTCTTAACTGTTTGGGTATTCCATAATATGCTTCTGAAATTCCACCTACCATACAAGCTATTGTATCAGTATCACCACCAATTGATATCGCTTTTCTAATTGAATCTTCGAAGTCATTTGATTGTAAAAATAAAAATATTGCTTGTGGTACTGTTACTTCACATGTTCCGTTAAAAGTATTGTTTTCTTGTAATTCTTCTAAATTATAATTTAAATCATATCCATATTTTTTAGTAACATATTCTATAATTTTATCTTTACTTTCTTTCTTCTTTGCTAAAAATATTGTTCCTGCAAGACATTGTGCTCCTCTTATTGCTTGATTGCTATTATGTGATGGTATAGTTGCTTTTTTAGCTTCTTTTTCTACTGTTCGTATGTCATTATATAAAAATGCTATTGGAAAAATTCTCATTGCCGCTCCATTTCCTTGGCTTGTTCCGTTTTCGTTGTTTTCAGAGTTTGCCCATTTTATAAATGTAGGAGAAAAAGCATTCTTGAAAAATCCTTCTCTTGCTACTGGTTTATTTTCATATTTTTTACCATATTTTTTTAAAGTTTCTTTATAATCTCTATTATATACTATTGCTTCTGCAATTGCTATTGTTAAAAGAGAATCATCACTAATAAAACTTTTATCTGTTAACAAATTTGTATTTTTGTTAAGTATTTCTCTTCTTCTATTTATGTCAATTATTCCTTTTCTAGAATCTAAAAATTCTTGATATTCATATTTAGTTCCTGCTAAATCTCCTATTATTGCTCCTAACATTTAAACTCCTTTAAATAATATAGTTTTTATTAAATAATTTCTATGCTAAAGTTTCATCAATCCAATTTAAAAATTCTTTATTCGCACCTAATATTTCAACATAAGAAATTTCACAAACATCATAATTATGAAATTCTTCTACTAATTTTTCAATTTCATCAAATTTTGATAATTTACTTCTCATTTCAATTAAATATTCGTTCGCTTGCTCTACTTCATTATTCCAATAATATTTGGATTTACATTCATATATTTGACATCCTGCTACTAACTTTTTCTTTAGAACACTATCAACTATATTATTGACTACTTCATTTTTATCACATAAAACTTTCACTATAATATATTTATCCACGATTGTATCTCCTTTAGATTTGTTATTATTTTTAATCAGAATGGTCTTTATATACTGCATTAACTATTTTAGATTTGAATTTTTTTAACATTTCATTTTCTATCTTTTTTCCCAAATTTTCATATGTATGTAGTTTTAATGCTTTTAAAAATTCTTTATATTCATAACTACTTTTTATTTCTTCAAATTTTAAACTTTCAAAAAATTCGTATAAAGTTTTATAATTGATAATTATATATTTTCCATCAATTTTTTTACACTCTTTTTCTAACTCCTTCTTTAGTATATCTTCTTTATAATTAGGTACTAAAATCATTATTTTAATTTTTCTTTTTTTTTTTGTTCTTCCTTCTTTTATTCTTTCTTCTTCTCTTTTTTCTATGCATTTGTAATATGTAGTAATTTGTGTTGTACCATCTTCTTGTCTTCCGTTTAAATTAGATTTAATTTTATTTTCTATTATAATAACGTTGTTTTTGCCATAAGCTACTAAATCCATTCTTCCCCTTTTTTTATTTTCTATATCTATTACAAATTTTTCTTTTTCTATTTTATATTCATCTATATTTAGCTCAACTTTTGGGTTAATATTATTTTTAGTTTCCTTTAAAAATTTAATAAATTCATTAATCATTTCTTTTTCGTTAAAGAAATAATATAACATATTAGTATAAGATGTTTCATCGTTTTCTTTTCCCATTATTTCAAAAAAGCTCTCTTTATTTTGTTCTTCTTTACTTTCATCACTTTTTATTTCTACTGGTTTAGCCTCTTCCTCTTTAAAATATTCCTTTCTATTTCTTATAATCTGATATAAAGTATTTACATCACCTTTGTCATCTATAAAACTTTTACATGAGCTACCTGGCAAGTTCTTTGCTTTTATAGCAATATATATTTCATTTTCTGTCTTTATTATATTATTTATATTTTTTTCGTTTCTTAAATCTACTAAATAGATTCTTTTTTTAGGTTTCCAAATCGTGTCTTCTACTTCGTAAGTTACATAAATTGATGTATCATCATTTTGGTTGTCTTTAAATATCCTTGCGACTTCTACTCCTGCATATTTTATATGCATTTTAATCTGCTCTTGGTGATATTCTTTCCAATTTTCTATAACTTCTTTATAATGTTCCTCGCTTTCTCCCTTCTTTTTCTTATGAAAATCTCCTTTTTTAAATAATTGTTTTTTAACTTTTCTTAATGCTAAAATTTCCAATGCTTGATAACTATTATTCTTTATTTTGATGCTTTCTTTTGCTCCTGTAAGAAAAATCCATTTTAACTTAACTTTGTCATTATTATGCTCTTTTCCTATTCCTCCATACGGCATTACATACACATATGACTTTCCTTCTTTTTTTCCGTCAGCAGAATCACTTTTAAAAAAATTTATTACCTCATGTCCTATATTACTATTAGTGTAACTCCCTGTATACATTTTATTTATTAAAATTTCTTCTTTTTTCATTTCATTTTCCTTCTTTAACTTATACTATTAATTTTCATCTTTATTTTTTATCTTTTGAATAATATATTAAATCTATGCATTGTTTTTCATATCTAGTAAGTCATTGTTTTACATAGACTGGCTCAACTTTTTATCTTTTTCAATCTTTTTCTTATATCTATCTTCCTCTGAGAAAATACAACCACAATATTTTTGCATATAAAGACCTATCTCTCTTGCCTTTGCTTGTCCTTCTCTAAAACCTACTCTAAAATCTCTATACAAAAATTCTATTCCATATTTTTTAGCAATTAATTCTCCTAACTCTTTTATAATATCATGTTTTTGATAAGGGCTAACTAGAAGTGTTGTTGAAATTGTATCAAAGCCATTTTCTTTGGCATATTTTGCTGTTTGTTCTAAACGAACTGGATAACAATAATCTTGGCATCTTGTATCTAAAGATTTTACAACATTTTTACAAAAATCATCTAATCCATAATTTTCTTCAAAAATAGCTTCTACGTTTATACTTTTAGTATATTCTTTTAAGCAATCTCTTCTTGCTTTATATTCCATATATGGATGGATATTTGGATTAAACCAATATACAGTTGGCTCTATATTTTCTTCTCTTAATTCATCTATACAATATACACTACATGGTGCACAACAAGTATGTAATAATAATTTCATTTTTCTTCTTCCTTTTATTTAAATTTACATATAATAATATATCATATTTTTAAGGATTTTTCTACATTTCAAGCAAAATTAAGGAAAGAACATTTCTCTTCTTTCCTTAATTTTTTATACACTTCCCAAGTCATTCATAACTTTTTTCCCTTTCTTGTATATATGACGTATAAACTTGAATTTCGTTACATAAAAGATAGCAGTTTTATTCTGCTATCTCATGTAATTTATAAATATATATGTTATCAAAAGTTTCTATCTTTTCACAGGTTACATCTATATTATAGTGTTCTTTTATAAATAAAATTATATGTTTTTTATAATCTTCATAATAATTTCCTGACCAAGTAACATCTCCATCTATTAAATATACATTTTCCTTTAATAAATCTAAAAATGTACCATCTAAACCATATCTTTCTTTAAAATCATAATAGTTCTGGGTATACATATCCCATCCACCCATAACTCTTAAATTTGAAAAAGCTCCTTTTGGTGGCATTTCATATACAGAATATGTTAAATATCTAAATTGAAGTGATGGAACCGTATATAAATATACATTTTCTTTATGTGAATTTGTATATTCTATTACATCTTTATAATTACTATAATCTTCTAATTTATAATTAAATTCATAAACTCCTCCTGCAAAAATTACTGTTATAACAATTATAAATACTGATATTGCTTTTACTATGTTTTCCTTTTCTTTATCTATTTTTTCTTTATATTTTGTTAGATATAAAAACATTGCTGTTCCTAAAATATATTCAGGTATTACAACTCTTTGCATAGATCTATTTATTACAATAAATATACAATTCACTGCTAAAGTCACTAGAAATATAGCTATTATATAACCTCTTTTTTCTTTATTTGAATATATTGCAACTAGAAAAGCTCCTAAAAACATTATACTAATATATGGATTTGTATTTCTCATTTGGTCTATTAAATCATTTATAATATTTTCTAAATCAAATTCATAATTATAAAGGTCACCTTGATTTGCTTTATATTCTACTATCTTTTCTAGATTTTCTTTACTATAAACATTTTCATCTCCAAAGTTAAATGTATAAAATAGATAATGGTCATTTTCCGACCAACCTATTTCATCAAAGATTTCTTTGTTTTTATCATATGAAACATAAGTATTATCCTGTAAAATAGTTCTTAGTTTATTGTATTCATTATAATTTTTATAAACGTCATTATTATAAAAAATATAATTAGAAGTATATACTAGAATAGTTATAATTCCTAGCAATAAATAGTTTTTTATTATCTTTACTAATTTTTCTTTATTTACTTTTTTTCTTATAAATAGGATTAAATTATATACAAAGTATAATGCAAAAAATGGTGCTATTATTAATAATGATTGCATTCTTGTCATTATTCCTAATGCATACAAGATTAGATAGCAAATTATATATTTCTTTCCTTGTTTATTTCTATCTATATAATCCATTAATACAAAAAATGCTGTTAATATTAAAAGAGCTGAAACAGATGTATATTGTATTAATTGTAATAATGAAGTATAGCATACACTTACAAACAATATATATAATATATATGAAAGTTTACTATTATTTCTCTTTATTACTAAAGTTCCAATTATAGTAAAACATATAAATTGCATTGCAAGTAAAAATACTGTATGCCAATTTACCATTGGTAAGACTTTAAAAAATAATCCTAATATAAAGCATAGAATTGGATGTAAATATACTCCATGTATGTTGTAAGTTCCATCTAATCCAGAATACAGATTATATATAATAAAATCATCAACTTGTTCATATTTTATATCAAATATAAGGTTCACAACAAAAAATACTAAAGCATTTATACCTGCAATAATCATTAATGTTTTATAATTATTTTTTATTTTTTCTAACAATATTTTTCTCCTCTATTTAAATTATTGCTGAAGATATATGAAATATATCACATTTATCTTTTAAAATTTTTGCTGATTCCTGTATAACTTTATGGTCATCATCTAAAAAGATAGCATGTTCATAACCTTGTTTTAACTTTTCTTGTATTTTACCTGCTTTTACTCTATTTCTATTTTCGTCATTATATTCTCCTGCTTCTCTATTTATAATTATATAATTATTTTCATCTATAAAATCAGCATATTTCTTTAACCATTCTTTCTTTTCTTCAACAATTATATAACTTCTTGCCATAGATAAAATATATAAATCTATATTTTCTATTTTCTGTATTTTCCTTAATTCATCAATTACTATTTTTATTGGTCTATTGTTTAAAAATAAACCTCTTACTTTATTTGTTACTGTTCCATCTGGATAAATCTTATATTCCACAATTGTTCCATCCATATCTATAAACATTGCAACTTTTTTATATTTAGTGCATATTTCTTTTACTTTATTATAGAAATCACTCAAATTTTTATCCTCCTGATTATCATTCTTTACTTATTTGTTTCACAAGATGTGTCCCTAATTTTCCAAAAATGGGCAATTAGGAAACGTCCCCAATTTCATAACCTAGATGTTTATATGCTGGTGGCAATACTTTTCTTCCTCTTAATGTTCTTGCAATAAAACCTATTTGTATTAAATATGGTTCATATACATCTTCTATTGTATCTATTTCTTCTCCTACTGTTGCTGCTAGTGCTTCTATTCCAACTGGTCTTCCACCGTATTGCACAATCATTGTTTCTAATATTTTTCTATCTATTTCATCTAAACCTAATTCGTCTATTTCTAATTTATTTAATGCATGTTTTGTAATCTTTAAATTAATATCTCCATCTCCTAATACAATTGCATAGTCTCTTACTCTTTTTAATAATCTATTTGCAATTCTTGGTGTTCCTCTTGATCTTCTTGCAATTTCTTGTGCCGCTTCTTCTTCAATGTTCACATTCAAAATCTTACTTGATCTTTTTACTATTGTCGTTAAATCTTCTGGTGAATATAATTCTAGTCTATGTATTATTCCAAATCTATCACGTAATGGCGTTGTAAGTGAACCTGCTTTTGTTGTAGCTCCTATAAGTGTAAATTTAGGTAAATCTAGCCTTATTGACTTACTACTTGGTCCCTTCCCTATTACTATATCTAAAGTAAAATCTTCTAATGCTGGATATAATATTTCTTCAACACTTTTACTTAATCTGTGAATTTCATCTATAAATAACACATCAAATTCTGATAAATTTGTAAGTAATGCTGCTAAATCTCCTGGTTTTTCTATTGCAGGGCCTGATGTTACTTTTAAGTTTGAACCCATTTCATTTGCAATTATATTTGCAAGTGTTGTTTTACCAAGTCCTGGAGGTCCATATAGTAAGCAATGGTCTAATGGTTCTTTTCTTTTCTTTGCTGATTCTATATATATTTTCATATTTTCTTTTACTTTATCTTGTCCTATATATTCATCCAATGTTTTAGGTCTTAATGATTTTTCTAATCTTTCTTCTGTACTATTTTCTAGCATTGGACTAATTATTCTTTCTTCATCCATTAGTAATTCCCTTTCTTTCTATTTTAGCATTATTCCTCCTGTTTTTTTCCTCCGTCCCCAAAAACAGTTTTATTTTAACAAATTATTTATACTTATTGATGTTGATATAGCTAATTCCTCTTTCATGTCGTTATAGTACTCTTCTAACAACTTTTTCTCATCTTCTGGAATTTCTTCCATGTCTACCTCTACTCCATCTATTCTTCTAAACCACTTTTCATCATAATAATATCTATTTGTTACAATTCTTTCATTATTTAATGAGATAAAGTCTTTTCTAGCAAACATATTTGTTCCAAGGCTTACTCCAGCATTTCCGTTTATTAAATACTCAAATGTAGGTTTTATATCTAATTTACTTACAGGTTTTTCTATAGTTAAATCTTCTATTCCTGGTATTTTCATACTACATGCTACTCTTATATAATTTAACTTAATATCTACATCAGTAAGATTAGGATTTATCTGCTCTAAAAAGTCTAACATTTCTTCATTATACATATCAATTCCATTATGGTCACCATATAGTAAAATAATTGTATCATTATATAAATCGGCATCTTTTAATTCTTGTATAAATGTTCCAAATGCATAGTCTGCATAATTTACAGATTCTAAGTAATTGCCAAAGAATGTGTCTTTATATTTTCCTACATCAATGCTTACTTTACTTTCATCTTGTAAACCATCTAATGTAAATCCTGTATGTGATGATGCTGATACTATAAATGTGAAAAATGGCATATTATATGTTTTCATTTTTTCTACAGCTTGTTTATATAATAATTCATCTGATAAGTATCCCATTATGTTTTCTGATATATCGTCAAATGAATCTTTTAACTCTAAATGATTAACTCCAAATGTTCTATATACATTTCCTCTATTCCAAAAGTAGCCATAATTTCCGTGCATATATGATGTATCATAACCAACATTACTAAACATAGTAAATATATCATCATATTTATTTGAATAATACCTACTATATGACATTCCATTTTCCATAGGATATAAAGATGTTACTGCTGAAAATTCTGAATCTGCTGTTGTTGAATAACTTTGCATAAACATATTTGAGAATTCTATATTTTCGTCTATAAATTTATTTAAATTTGGTGTTATTTCTTTTCCATTTATTGTTTTATTTATTACGAATTCTTGTATTGATTCTAATTGTAATATTATAACATTTTTTCCTTTTGCAATTCCTCCTAGGTTGTAATTACTTTCTCCATATTTTTCATCATATTTATCTTTTAATTCTTCATAATCTGAAAGTAGTTCTTCTTTATTATCGTATTTTGCATTTTTCTTTATATTTACTAAACTTTCTATATCTGATATATGATATCCATAAATTGTTCCTTTTTTTACTTGTGTGTCTTTATTATATGGATCTTCTCCTGCTTTTTCCACATATTTTGCATCTATTGTGAAAAATAAAGCAATAGCAACTACTCCTGATATTGTTCTTAGTACATTTACTTTCCAATTTGCTTTTTTCTTTTTTTCTATCTTTATTATTTTAGTTAATAATAATATTCCTATCAAAATTATATCTATAAAATATAGTATTTGTTTAAATTCTATAAGCATAGGAATTGTGCCCATTATTTCTTCTCCATATTGGATATTAGTTATTTGAGCAATTGATAGTACTGAACTTGAATATGTATAATATAAGTTATTTGCAAAAAGCAAAATACTAAGTAATATATCTAACACTATTGTTGATATCGTTCTTGCTTTATTTGGTAATACACATATAACACATAGGAACGTTACTATAAACATAATCGTTCCTATAACTAAGTTTTTATCTATGCTTTCTCTTATTATTATAGTATTATCATAGAAGAATATTGTTTTTAACAACAATATAATTCCTATAATTATCGGAAACCAAATAGAATTAAAAAATTTATTTGCTACCTCTAATATTTTTTCTTTTTTTATTATCTTTTTATTTTCCACTTTCTACTTCCTTATTTTTTTATTTTATATTATCAATAAAATTCTCTATAATTGATAACATTTTTTTATTATTCCCCTCATATTTCTTTGGTACAAAATCTTTTGATTTTCTTATTGCTTCTTCTAATTCTGACACATCTTTTATACCTATAATATATCCTTTTTTATCAAAAGATTCTACTATTTGTTTTTGATGGTCGTTTACATGTTCCCCATATTCATGTAGTCTTGGTACTGCAATTACTTTTTTTCCCATTTTTAAAGAACCTACTATTGAACCTACTCCACCATGTGTTATTATTAAGTTTGCTTTTTCTTGATATTTTTCTAATTCTTCTTGTGGAATAAGGCTTAATATTTTCATATTCTTTGATTCATATTTAGTATATCCTGCTTGTACTACCACTTCTTCTTGTATTATTCCACAATTTATTAATCTATCTATTTCTTCTAATAGTCTATGAAAACTATTATTTTGTGTTCCTAGCATAACTAATATCATTGATATATTGAACCTCCATAAACAGCCTTAGGATATAGTTTTAACATTTCTTCCCATTGTACTATAAACAAATCCGCTATTGGATATATTAACCTTCCTGTTGCTGTTTTCTTGTTTTTATTTGCAAATGTTTCTATATATATTATTTTACTTCCAAATATTTTTCCTAAAATACACATTGGTCCTGCTGTATGTGTTCCTGTTGTTAT
>CALXFC010000022.1 GCA_944387485.1 uncultured Clostridia bacterium | reverse complement strand
ATCTTAAAGCTTTTCTATATCCTTCTGGTTCTGGCATACCAAAGTTTCTTTCCATATTTTCTCTTACATTTTTACCTTTTTGCTCTCCTATTACTGTTACTGGTTTTCCTTCTAATGTTGCAATACCTCCAACAATAGACTTATCATCACCAAAGTTTCTATCTCCATGAAATTCTATAAAATCTTCAAATAAAGAATTTATATAATCTAAAGCTTTTGGTCTATCTAATTCTCTTGCAAGAGTTACTCTATCCCATGCCGTTATTTTTGACATTTTATTTTCCTCCTTTAGTATGTAATCTTATTAGTTTACTAAGTGTTTCTTTCATGTCTTTTCTTTCTACTATCTTATCTATAAAACCATGTTCTAATAAAAATTCTGATCTTTGAAATCCTTCTGGTAACTTTTGTTTTATTGTTTGTTCTATAACTCTTGGTCCTGCAAACCCTATTAATGCTTTTGGTTCTGCTAAGATTATATCTCCCAAACTTGCAAAGCTTGCTGTTACGCCTCCTGTTGTTGGGTCTGTTAATACTGATATATAAAGAAGTCCATGTTCATTTAATTTTGCTATTGCTGCTGATGTTTTTGCCATTTGCATTAATGATACTATTCCTTCTTGCATTCTTGCTCCACCTGATACACAAAACATTATTAGGGGTAGTTTTTTCTTTATTGCTGTTTCTATAGCTAAAGTAATTCTTTCACCTACAGCTGAGCCCATACTTCCCATAAGGAAGTTTCCATCCATTACTCCTAACACTACTTTTTGTCCTTCTATTTCACATGTACCACATTTTACAGCTTCTTCTATTTTTGTTTTATCTTTTAATGTTTCTACTTTTTTCATATAGCCTTCAAAATTTAATGGATCTTTTGTTAAAATATCTGCACCTATTTCTTTAAATGTTCCTTCATCTGCTATTTGTTTTATTCTTCTTCTTGCTGATAATCTAAAATGTTTCCCACAATTAGGGCATACACTCAAGTTTTTATGAAAATCTTCTTTGTAAATTATTTCTTTACAATTATCACATTTAACCCATTTTCCAATCATTCTGTCTGATGCTCTTTCATTTCTTACTTTTGTTTTTTCTTCTCCATTTAATTTCTTTACTTTATCAATTATCAAAAGAAACTCCTCCTATTTAAAAATAAACAAAATTTTCCTAACAATTGCTATTATATATTTTATTTTCTATTTTTGCAACTAGAACACATGGTCAAAAACCTGTTTTTTTGCTCCGTCCCGAAAAACAGGTCAAAAACAGGACAAAAACAAGAATTACTTTTTTCGACATTTTTCTTGACTTTTTATTTTAAAAACATGTAAAATCTTAATATAGATACCAAAAATAAAGATATCATAAATAATTTTTATTTAAATACTATTAATATATAAATAATAAAAGGGGTTTTAATTATGTTTGGACACAGATCAGACGGAAGAAAAATTAAAAATATTCCACCATTTTTTAAAGTTATACCATGTGTTATGGTTACTAGAAATGATTCTCAAGTTTATTTTAAACAAGATATTGTTTTAAATGCTATGGATGAGTATATTACAAAAAAGGCTGAAGAAGGTGTTAAATTATCTTACATGGATATTATTTACGCAACTGTTGTTAGAATTATTGCAGAAAGGCCTTCTTTAAATAGATTTGTTATAAATGGTAGATTATATGCAAGAGATGGAATTTATCTTTCTTTAGCAATAAAAAAGAGTTTATCAGATGATGGCCAGGAAACTACTCTAAAAATTAGATATACTGGCAAAGAAAATATTTTTGAAATAAAAGACAAATTAGAACAAACAATAAAACAAAATAAGGATACTGAAACTTCTAATAATACAGACAATATGGCAGGTGTATTATCAAAAACTCCTACAGTTATTGTTAAATTTGCTGTAAATCTATTTAGATTTTTAGATAAGCACGGTCTTTTACCAAGAGCAGTAATAAATGCTAGTCCATTTCACACAAGTGCTTTTCTTACTAATGTTGGTTCACTTGGTATTGATACTATCTATCACCATTTATATAATTTTGGTACAACTAGTATGTTTTTTGCTATGGGAAAAAAGAAAAAAAGTTACATATACGAAGATGATGAAATTAAAAAGGAAAAATGTATTACAATAGCATTTGTTGGTGATGAAAGAATTTGTGATGGTTACTATTATGCTTCATCTTTTAGAGCTTTTATTAGATATTTAAACCATCCAGAGCTTTTAGAGGAAGAAGGAATACCAAAAAAAGATGTGAATTAAAGTATAGTTTTTAAAACTGTACTTTTTATTTATTTTTATTTTTTGTTATTTTATAATTATTTATTTAATATATTTTAAAAAACTTAACTTTTAGTCTTGAATTTCTTTTTGTTTTAGTATAATATATAAAGGAAAGTTTAGAGATTACATAGGAGGATTAAAATGCCAAGGAGAACAAAAGAACAAATAGAATTGGAAAATAAAGAAAAAGAAGCAAAAAAAGTAAAAGCTACTTCTACTAGAAAATCTTCTACAACTAAGAAAACAACTAAATCTAGTAAAGAGCCTGTAAAAAAAGGAACGAAATCAACTGTAAAAAAATCAACTACAACTACAAAGAAGAAATCTACTACTGCTTCTAAAAAAACAACTGCAAAAAAGGCTACAACAACAAAGAAAGCAGCTACAAAGAAAGCAAGTAGCAAGAAATCTACTACTAGAAAAACAACAACAAGAAAAAAAGCAGTGAAGAAACAAGTAAAAGTAGAGCCTGTAGAATATTATGATTTACCTTATCGTTATAATCAAACAGTTGTAAAAGTTTTAGCTCAAACACCTACTACCCTTTTTATTTATTGGGATATTTCAGATAATGATAGAAAAAATTATGAAAAAGAATATGGTGAAGACTTCTTCCAAAACTCAAAACCTGTTTTGATAGTTTATAATGATACATTAGGTTATAGTTTTGAAGTAGAAATTAATGATTTTGCAAATAGTTGGTATTTACATGTTGCTGATAGCAAATGTGATTACAGAATAGAACTTGGTAGACGTCCTATTGTAAAAAATGAGAAATTAAAAGATGACTATATATATGTTGCAATTTCTAATGAAATGGAATCTCCAAATGATAGGATTTTATTTAATAAAGAACAAAGAATGGTATACTTTAGAAATGTAAAAACAGGAGCTATTACAGAAAAACCAATTAATACTTTATCATTTATTACAAATATGGGTAAAATTTATGATATTTATGATTTATATAAAGAAATATATCATAATGAAAATGTGGAAGAGATTTACGATTTAAAAAATCCTTCTTCTCATCCATCTTCATAAAAACATATGAGACACTGTAGAAACAGGTCTAGAGTGTCTCTTTCTTTTTTGTTTATACTATATTTGGAACAAAAAAGGCCTGTCCCCATTTGTTCCGCAAAGGAGATTATAATTATGCAAGAGAAAAAAGGTTATGTAAGTTTTGTTTTACACGCTCATCTTCCTTTTATTCATCACCCTGAAAGTGATGATTATTTAGAAGAGTCTTGGCTTTATGAAGCTATTTCAGAAACATACTTACCATTACTTAGAAATTTTAAGAAATTAGAAGACGAAGGTGTTGATTTTAGACTTACTATGTCTATTACCCCACCTCTACTTTCAATGCTTGATAATAAATTATTACAAAGAAAGTATATTAAATATTTAAAAAGACAAATAGAATTATCAGGAAAAGAAATTAAAAGAACAGCTGGTGATGAACGTTTAAATAAGCTTTCTCATTATTATTATGATAGATACTCAGATGATTTAAGATTATTTAAAGATGTTTTTAACTGTAATATAATTCAAGGATTTAAACATTTCCAAGATATTGGTAAACTAGAAATTATTACATGTGGTGCAACTCATGGTTATTTTCCTATTTTATATGTTAATGAAAAAACTGTTAGAGCTCAAATTGCAGTTGGTGTTCAAACATATGAAAAATATTTTGGAAGAAAACCTCGTGGTATTTGGCTTCCTGAATGTGGTTATGTGCCAGAAGCTGATAAATATTTAAGAGAATTTGGTATTGAATATATAATTACAGAATCACACGGTATTTTATATGCAGACCCTACTCCTATTTATGGTACTTTTGCTCCTATTGTTTCTCCTGAAGGAGTTGTTGCATTTGGTCGTGATATAGAATCTTCAAGACAAGTTTGGAGTTCTATTGATGGTTACCCTGGTGATTTTAATTACCGTGAATTTTATCGTGATATTGGTTATGATGCTGATTATGATTATATTAAGCCTTATATTGCTCATGATGGTGTTAGAGTCCCTACTGGTATTAAATATTATAGAATTACAGGTAAAACTGAATTTAAAGATTATTATAACTTACAATGGGCTAAAGATTCTGCAGAAAAACAAGCAGGACATTTCTTAGATTGTAGAACTGCTCAAATAAATCATTTATCTTCATTTATGGACAAGCCACCTATTATTCTTTGTCCTTATGATGCTGAGCTTTATGGTCATTGGTGGTACGAAGGTCCATATTGGCTATATATTTTATTTAAAAAGATTTATTATGATGATTGTAGTTTTAAATTAATCACACCATCTGAATATATTGATAAATATCCAGATATTCAAGTTGCTTCACCTTGTCGTTCTAGTTGGGGTGCTAATGGTTATAGCGAAGTTTGGCTTAATCAAACAAATGACTATGTTCATAGACATCTTCATGTCGCAGGTGATAGAATGTGTGAATTAGCTTCTCTTTATCCAAATGCTAAAGGATTAAAGAAAAAAGCGTTAAACCAATGTGCAAGAGAACTTCTTTTAGCACAAAGTAGTGACTGGTTATTTATTATTACAAACGGTACAATGGTTGATTATGCTAAGAAAAGAATTAAAGATCATATCGGTCGTTTTACTAAATTATATTATCAAATAAAAGATGATAAAATAGATGAAGATTTCTTAAAAGATATTAATAAAAAAGACTGTTTATTCCCTGACATTGATTATAATATATACAGATAGTAATAAATATGAACGTTTTCTTTTTTAAAAGAACAAAAGGAAACGTTCTTTTTTTGCACATTTTTTTTGGCTTAGCATACTATAATGTATAAGTTTCAATCATTTAGTAGATACTATTTTTTAGAGAGGAGATTTTATTTATGAAATCGATATGTATAAAAACAAATAATTCCGATTTAATAGAATATCTACTAAATGAATTAAAGCATTTAGAATTAGAAGATATTTGTTTTTCAGTGCAAAATTTTAAGCATTATAAAAATATAATAATTCACTACAAAGGTACTAACAATTATATATTTTTAGATAAGATATCAAGTATTTTGTCTCTTCTTGTAATTGATGAGTTAGAAGAAGAATTTATAAATAAATTACTTATACAAAATTACTTTTATTTTGATGCAAATGAAAGAAAGGATATTATAGATATATGTTTTGACATCATGGCAGAAAATTTTTCAAATAGCTTTAATAAAAAATTTAAAGCTCTTTATTCTGCTTTTTATGATTTTTTAAAAGATAATAAAAGCTTACATTTAAAAGGATTTACCAATTTCAGGCTTAAAGACTATTTTAATATTTTAGATGATATAGTAACAGAAGCTGTTAATAGTTATGTTATAGAAAAAGAATATTTAGAATTTATTTCACTTTTAAAATTGTATATTAATTCACAAAGTTCTAATTGTGAAATTGTTCACATTATTTATTCCAATTCAGATACTATTTTATTAGATGAAAATAAGCAAATTATAGATATTTCTCAAGATAATTTAAACACTAAATATTTAAGTGATATTTCTTTTTCTTCTAATGATTATACCTTAAATTCATTATTAACGCTTTTACCTAAAAAAATATATATTCATTTAATTGATTATTATATAGATGAATTTATAAAAACATTACAATTAATATTTGAAAATAGAATTCATTTATGTACTGACTGTAACATTTGCAAATTATATAAAACTTCTAAGAATAATAATAAAAATCCCAATACCATTTAATTAATATTGGGATCTTTTATTTTTTATGATAATGAATCTACTGTTTCTTGTAATCCTGGAAGTAAAGCATTAACTAAGCTTTCATCTGAGACTATTTTCCACTCTTTATCTTCTTTTACTGCATTTATTGTTGTATTTATTGTTGTTGTTTGTATATCTTCATTTTGAAGCTCTTCTATGAAATAATTTTCAAAATCTGTACTTGAAAAACTTTGATCACTATTATTTCCAATAATTGCACCTTTAACTGCTTCTAGTGCTTTTTGCATATAATTATTTATAATTGTTTGGAAATCTTTTGTTGTTATTTCTACTTCAATTGTTGCTGTATTATCTTCATTTTCTGTTACATTTCCTATTTTCCAATTTAATTTATCAAATAATAGTTTTTGTGTTTCTTGGTCTACATCACCTGTAGATACAATTAGATCTTCTCCACTTAGGTATTCTTGTGCTTTTTCAAAATCTCCGGCTTTTAAGTTTGTAAGCAAAGCATCTAATGATTTTTTAGGTGCACTTGATGTAACTATCATTACCGTTAATAGTGCTGCTACTAATAATACAACAACTACAGTAATAACTGTTGGTACCCATTTAGCAACTTTTGTTTCTTTCTTATTTTCCTTCTTCTTGTTATCTTTTTTTATTTCCTTTTTATCTACTTTTTTAAACTTTGGTTCTTCTTTTTTTACTTCTTTTTTATCTTCCTTTTTTGTTTCCACTTTTTTATTTTCTTTTTTCAAATCCTTGTTTTTTTCTTCCATATTTTATCTCTCCTTATCTCATTTTTTACTATATCTTAATTATATATTAACAAACTTCTTTTTTCAATATTTTTTTACTTTTTTCTTTATTTAAATTTATTTTTTTATTTTATAAACCTTTTACTCGATATGCTACTGAAACAAAAAACCACAAAGCAAATATGAAAGTAAAAACATATAAAATTATAGTAAGTACTACTCCAACATAGAAAGATACATTTAATGTATATACAAACCATCTTATAATTTTTTTATTTATTCCTGCTAGTCCTTTTTCATAACTATTGTTTTTAGCCTTCACAAATTCTGCACTTGGAACTCTATATATTTCTGATAATTTATAAATTGTATCTAAATCAGGATAGCTCAAACCTATCTCCCATTTTTTAATATCTTTTTCTGTAAGTTTACTATCTTCTAATTTTTCTAATAATTCTATTCTAGATAATCCCTTTTTTGTTCTTTGCTCTACTAATAACTCTTCTATTCCTTTATTATTTTTTAAATTTTCTTTGTATTTATTTCTTTTTTCTTCTGCTCTTTTTTCTTTTCTTATTTCTTCTATTAATTTCCCCATTTTATTTTTCCTTTACTTTTTTATTTTCATCTTTATTATATTTCTAATTATTTTGAAAATCAACATAATTTTTCGACTTTAAAGACTATTATTTATTCCTAAAGCAACTACATCTTTCATATTTTCTATTAACTCATCTATTTCTTTAGGAGTTACTATTAAGTTATAATCTTTAGGCATTAAAACTTCTTTTATTTCTTCATAATTATCTTCTTCTTTTAATTTATTTAAATATTCATTTGATTTCGCTTCATCTTGTAATTTTTCTATAAATAAGTCTAAACTATCATTTACAAGTACTGCTGTTTCCACTACTGTTGGTATTCCTATTGCTATTACTGGTATTCCTAAAGTTTTTATACTTATTTCACTTCTTGTATTTCCCACTCCTGCTCCTGGCACTATTCCTGTATCCGAAAGTTGCACTGTACTACTAATTCTTTCAATGCTTCTTGAAGCTAATGCATCTATTACTATTACAAGTTTTGGATGGATGTTATCAACTATTCCTTTTAATATCTCAACAGTTTCTATTCCTGTTGTTCCTAATACTCCTGGTGCTATAGCACTTACCATTCTAGTTCCTTCTTCTACATACTGGGGCAAATAATTTATGATATGTCTTGTTACATCTATTTCATTAATTACTTTCGGTCCTAAACTATCTGGTGTCACATATATATTTCCAAGACCTACAACCAAAACTTCACCTTGCTTATCTATATGTTCATCTAAAATCTTTTTTAGCTCATTTGATAATGTATTCGCTGCCTGTTTAATTTCTTCTTCTTGAGCTATTTTTAACTTTTTTATATCTATTGTTATATAATTTCCTATTGGTTTTCCAATTGCTTTTTCACCATTCTCGTTGGTTATTTTTACTCTTTCTACTTTAATATTCTCATTAATCTCTTCCTTTGTACTTTCAATTCCATCTATCTGTCCTTCTTGTTTACTTGTCTTTTGATAAATATCTCTTCTTTCATTTGCTAAGTCTGTTCTAAAATTATACATTAAAATCCCTCCATTTTTCTTTAGTTTTTTATTATTTTATATTTTTTATACAAAATAACAGAAAATATTTTAAATAAATTAAAAATATTTTCTGTTTACTATTTTCTTTTTTGGTGTTTCATATTTGATAATTCCCTATTGCTTTTCCACCTTATAAATTATTATCTCTCAATAGAATCTTGTTTATCAATAAGAATTGCTTCAATTCTATCAAAATTTTCTTTTTTATTTCCAGTTAATTTATTACCTAATTCTTTCTTCGCTGCATTTATATACTGTAATGCTATAGAATATGCACCTATTTCAATATATCTTTCAATCTTTTCCTTCATCATATTATAATACAATTCTTCTGGTGATTTATTATCTTCTTGTGACAGTTGATTCAACTTAAATTCTTGCATTTGCCTTTTTGTTATTCTTCCTTTTCCACTTAAAATTTCTTTTTTTATAATATCTTCAAGCTGAATTAATTTTTCTCTTTGCTTTTTATCTATCCAAATTATATTTGCTTTAATTTTATTAATTTGATTCAAAGCTTCACTAATTTCACCATTTCTAATGCATTTTCTTATTCTACTTAAAGCTTCTTTATATTCTTCGTTTATTTCTTCTAAAGTTTGTTGCTTATCATTTTCTTTATGATTTTTTCTGCTTACTTTTCCTTTTGCTATTAAATTACATATATCTAATTTCGCTGTTTCTTTCTTTATTCCAAGTAAATTAGCTATTTCAGATATACTCTTTCCTTGATTATATAATTTACCTACTTGTTCTCTTCTTTTATCTTTTTCTATTTCTACGCTACTTTTTCTTTCCTCAATTTTCCCTTCAAATATCATATCATTTATATCTCTATATGTAGTAGACGTTGAAACTCCAAACATATCTGATATTTCTTTTATAGATTTTCCCTGATTATATATTTCAATTATCCTTTCTCTTCTCTGAGTTAATTTCTCTTCTTTTTTATTCTTTCCTGCTTTGATCTTTCCTGTTGCTTTCAAGGTTCTAATATCTGAACGTATAGTAGTTTGTGACCTTCCAAGTATCTCTGTCATTTCTAAAACAGTCTTTCCTTGATTATACAGTTCAATTATCTTTTCTCTTCTTTCTTTTATTTCACTTTTTTTATTACTTTCAATATTTTTAATTTTTCCTTCAGTTTTTAACTCTTTTATATATGAATATATAGTACATCTTGGAATTCCAAGTGTATTTTCTATTTCTTTTACAGATTTCCCTTGATTATATAATTCAGCTACTTTTCTTTTTCTATTATTTCTATTATTATTTTTTCTCCCTTTTTTTAATTTCTTTACCATTTTATTAACTCCTATCTGGATTTATCTAGACGAGAATTCTTCTTGTTTACCTTTCTAGCAGCATTTATTAAATTTATTGCAGAATGTAATTGCTTCTTATCCTTTTTACTTAAAAATTCTGCATCCAAATATTTCTCTCCATATTTTGCAGCTTTTAAAGACTTTCCTTGTTTTATGAATTCATACATTTTGCTTATTATATTGTTTAGCGTTATTTCTTCTTCATTATTTGTAGTTTCTTTTTCTTCATTTGCTTTATTCTCTTCATTTACTTTATTTTCTTCATTTACTTTATTCTCTTCATTTGCTTTATTCTCTTCATTTACTTTATTCTCTTCATTTGCTTTATTCTCTTCATTTGCTTTATTCTCTTCATTTACTTTATTCTCTTCATTTGCTTTATTCTCTTCATTTACTACTTTTTTAAATTGCTTAGTTTTTTCTATCTTTATCTTACTTTTTTCTTTTTTCTTTTGTTCTATCTGATTAAGTTGTTCTGGAGTATACCATATTAATCCTAAAGATAAATAAATTTCTTTTGCTTGATCTAATGTTAATTTTTCTTTTCCTGCCACTTCTTCAATTGACAAACCTTCCTCATACCAAGCTAATATTCTTTCATTCCTGTCTTCTACAATATTCTTTACTCTTTTAGCTGTTAACTTTCTATCCTTTCCCACATTTTTAGATGACACTACATGTTTTTTTTGACTTGTTTTAGTTTTAGGATTAGATTTATTATCACTTATAATATTTTCACCATTTTCTATTTTTCTAAACTTTTTAACTCTTTCTACTCCTAAATAATCTTTTACTTTTTTAGTACTGATTTCCATTATTTCTGCAATTTCTTCTACTCCTATTCCTTTTTCAAATAAGTCCAAAGCTCTCTCTTTTCTTTTACGTTCTATTTCAGCATTTCTTGAACTCCTGTTTGAACTTTCTTTTAAATAATCTCTTATTATATAATTATCCATATTCTCTCTCCTTTTTACGCTTTACATAATTATTTTACCATTTTTTTACTTACTTTTCAAGTACACAATCAAAAAGATAACTACTTAGCCGTAATTATCTCTTGATTTTTTACTCCAAATATTTTCTTAAAAATTTACCTGTATAACTTCTTTCATTGTTGCAAACTTGTTCTGGAGTTCCAACAGCAATAACCTCTCCTCCGTTATCTCCACCTTCTGGTCCTAAATCAATAATATGATCACATGTTTTTATTAAGTCTAAATTATGCTCTATTACAATGATTGTATTCCCTGTATCAACTAGTCTTTGTAAAATATTTACTAATTTATGAACATCTGCAATATGAAGTCCTGTTGTTGGTTCATCTAAAATATATAAAGTTTTTCCTGTTGCTCTTTTTGATAATTCAGTTGCTAGTTTAACTCTTTGTGCTTCTCCACCTGATAATGTTGTTGAAGGTTGTCCGAAGTTTTATATATCCTAAACCTACATCATATAATGTTTGGATTTTATTTCTTATTTTAGGTATCTTATCAAAAAACGTCAATGCTTCTTCAACTGTCATATCTAATACATCTGCAATATTTTTACCTTTATATCTAACCTCTAATGTTTCACGATTATAACGTTTTCCTTTACATACTTCACAAGGTACATATATATCAGGTAAGAAATGCATTTCTATCTTATGAACACCATCACCATTACAACTTTCACATCTACCTCCAGCTACATTAAAACTAAATCTTCCTTTAGCATAACCTCTTAATTTTGCTTCTTCAGTTGAGGCAAATATATCTCTTATTAAATCAAATACTCCTGTATATGTTGCAGGATTTGACCTTGGTGTTCTTCCTATTGGTGATTGGTCTATGTTTATTATTTTATCTATATATTGTAAACCTTTAACGCCTTTACATTTACCTGGTTTTTCATTTGAACCATTTAACTCTTTTGCAACTGTTTTATACAAAACTTCATTTACAAGAGTTGATTTTCCAGAACCTGATACACCTGTTACACAGTTAAACACTCCAAGTGGGAATTTAACACTTATATTTTTCAAATTATTTTCTGTTGCACCTTGTACTTCTATTACTTTTGTTTTTAATGCTTTTCTTCTCTTTTTAGGTACTGGAATTTTCTTTCTTCCACTTAAATATTGTCCTGTTATAGAATCTTCTACTTTTTTTATCTCTTCTGCAGTACCGCTGAGCCATTACTCTTCCACCATGACTTCCAGCTCCTGGTCCAATATCAATTATCTGGTCTGCTGCATACATAGTATCTTCATCATGTTCTACAACAATTAAAGTATTTCCTAAATCTCTTAATTTTTTTAATGTAGCTAAAAGTTTATCATTATCTCTTTGATGAAGTCCTATACTTGGCTCATCTAATATGTAAAGAACTCCTGTTAGTCCAGAACCTATTTGTGTAGCAAGTCTAATTCTTTGTGCTTCTCCACCTGATAATGTTCCTGCACTTCTTGATAATGTTAAATATTCTAGCCCTACATCTATCAAAAATTGAAGTCTTTGGTCTATTTCTTTTAAGATTAGCTCAGAAATCATAGCTTGTGTTTTATTTAATTCTAAATTATTTAAATAATCTTTTATTTTGTTTATTGACATTGCTGTTAATTCATTTATGTTTTTATCTCCCACTTTAATTGATAAAATTTCTGGCTTTAGTCTTGCTCCATGACAAGCATAACATTCTGAATTTGTCATATACATTTCATAAAAGTCTCTCATTCCTTGTGATTTTGTTTCATTATGACGTCTATCTAAAGTAGGAAGAACTCCCTCAAATGGAGCTGTAAATTTCCTTGTTCCTGCATATGATTCATATTCAAAATCAATTTCCTCATCACCTGTACCATAAAGAATTTTTTCCATAAACCAACGTGGTAAATCTTTTATTTTTTTACCTTTAATATCTATTCCATAATGTTTTCCTATTGATTCAAAATACATTTTTGCCATTGTATCGCCTTTTTTCATGGTACTAGCTCCAAAAGCTTTTATTCCATCATATAATGTTTTATTTTTATCTGGTACTATTAAATCTTCATCCATTTTCATTAAATATCCTATACCTGTACATACAGGACACGCACCAAATGGATTGTTAAATGAAAACATTCTAGGTGTAAGCTCTGGAAAACTAAATCCACAATCAGGACATGCATAATTACAACTATATAATATAGGTTTTTTACCTATTACATCTATTAAAACAAGTTTATCTGCATGTTTTAGAGCTATTTCTACTGATTCTGTTAATCTACTTATAATATCTGGTTTTATAACTAATCTATCTACTACTAATTCAATTTCATGTTTCTTTTTTCTATCCAAAGTTATATCATCAGATAACTCATAGTTTTCTCCATCTATTCTAACTCTTACAAATCCTTCTTTTTGATATCCTTCTAATTGTTTTGTATATTCACCTTTACGTCCACGAACAACTGGTGCTAGTACTTGTATTTTTGTTCCCTCTGGCAAACTCATTATATTATCTATTATTTGGTCTATACTCTGTTTTTCTATTTTTTTACCACAATTAGGGCAATAAGGAACTCCAATTCTAGCATAAAGTAAACGAATATAATCATAAATTTCTGTTACTGTTCCTACTGTTGAACGAGGATTTTTAGATGTTGTTTTTTGATCTATTGAAATTGCAGGTGACAAACCTTCTATACTTTGAACATCTGGCTTTTCCATTAATCCTAAGAATTGCCTTGCATATGATGATAAACTTTCTACATATCTTCTTTGTCCTTCTGCATATAAAGTATCAAATGCTAAACTAGATTTACCAGAACCTGAAAGTCCAGTAATTACTACTAATTTATCTCTTGGTATTTCTAAGTTTATATTTTTTAAATTATGTTCTTTCGCACCTTTTATTATTATTTTATCATTCATCTTTTCACCCCAAAGTATTATACTACATCTTCCCATTAAAAACAAGAGTTTGGTTTGCTTTTTGAAACAAACATTTTCTTAACCATAGAAGAAAGCACCCACTCAGGTGCTTTCTTCTGGAATTACAAAAACTTAGCTGACTTACTTGTTACTAAGCCATATGGATTGATTCTATGGAAATACTGTCCAAGTATAGCAACATTTTTTGCATTAACTTCTTTCAAAATCCGTCTAGCAAAAATGTCTTTTACTTGCCATTCTCCATGGTTTACAAGAACTAGATTCGGCCTTTCAAATCTTTGCAAAAAACTAATCATCTCGTCAGCTTTTGCATGTGCAGAAAACTCATTTGTATATTGAATTTCTGCTCTTTTCTTATAAAGCACTCCTCGAATCTTTACAGTTTCTCCTATAGAGGCATCTTTGAGTTCTCTTCCTAGTGTTCCTTCTGCTACATAACCAGTAAATTGAATTAATGTATTACTTTTGGTTATATAACTTGGAATATATGTTTCTACAGGACCATGTGATCCCATACCAGAGGTTGTTACAATAATTTTAGGACCATTGTTTTTTAAAATATCTCCTCTAGTAGTCTTATCAACAAAAACAACATTTTGCGGAAGAAAATCCCTCATTTCCTCACTTACTCCAAGTATACCATTTGCACACATACCAGTATACTTAATGCCCAATTTACCATCTACATAAATTGGAATTTCTGTAGAAATAGCTTTTGAATCTTGTAAAAGTTTAATTCTGTAAAGAACTTCTTGCATTCTCCCAAGAGCAAATGCTGGGATTAAAATAGTTCCTCCTTTTTTTGCAAACCTAACAACATTGTCCGAAAAAGTTTCTTCAATCTCTGAAGAATTCATATAACCATATGTAGACTCTTGCACAATTGTAAGTGGCAAACTATATAACCAATCTGGCAAAGGTTTCGGCTTAAAGAAAAGATTCTTTTCGTTATAATCTCCTGTAAAAAGGATATTAATATCGTTCTGATTCGGATATCTTATATTAACAAGTATCATAGCTGCACCATATAAATGTGCATTTTCTAGAAACATTACATTTACGTTATCTCTTACGTGAATCCACTGATTAAAATTACAAGCATGTACATGTTGCATAGTACAAGCTACATCACCATCATCATAGATAGCTTTTTCTTTATTTCTTTTTGCTTTACTTCGTAAAATACTTACACTATCTTTTAATGCTGATTCCATTATATTTCTAGTAACATCTGTTGTATAAATATATCTTGAATATCCCTTCTTTACCATTAATGGTAAACGACCAATATGGTCAGCATGGCCATGAGTAATAAGACAAAAATCAATATTCTCTGGTCTAAATACTAACTTTTTATTACGTTCTTCTTCTTCCTTTCTTCCTTGAAACATTCCACAATCTACAATAAAATGAAATTTTTCACCATTTGGAAGCCTTACAGTTACAATGTTACAAGAACCGGTAACTTCTGGATGCACAGACATAATATCTGCATAGAACCGTTCTTTTCTCCCCATAGAGTAACTCCTAACAAAATAGTATTCCTATATTGCATTTTAATTTTATCATTATATACAAAGATTTACAATATATAAATTGAAATTTAATATAATAAATTAAGGAAGCTCAAACTTGGCTCCCCTAAAATTATATTAAAAAATTCCTACTATATTTTCATTGTCGTCTATATCAATACTTTCTGCTGCAGGTACTTTTGGAAGACCTGGCATTGTCATTATTTTTCCAGCTAGGGCAACAATAAATCCTGCTCCTGCTTTTAGTTCTATATCTCTTACATGTATGTTATAATCATTATCGCATCTTAAGTTTTTAGGATCATCTGAAAAAGAATATTGAGTTTTTGCAATACAAATAGGTAAATTATCATATCCTAAATCTTTAATCATCTTAATCTTTTCTTTTGCTTCTTCTGAATATTCTACATCTTTTGCTCCATAAATTTTAGTTGCAACTTTTAATATTTTTTCTTCTATAGTATCATTATCATCATAAATAAATTTAAAATCTGATTTTTCTTCTACTAAATCTACCAATTTCCTTGCAATATCAGTTGCTCCTTCTCCGCCTTTTGCCCATCCTTCAACTAAGCTAACTGGTATGTTTCTTTTATTTAATTCATTTTCTAACCAATTAATCTCTGCTTCTGTATCAGACGTATATCTATTTAAAGCAACAATTACATTTAATCCAAATTTATTTTTTAAATTATCAATATGACGATATAAATTATCTACACCTTTTTGTAATCCTTCCAAATTTTCTTCTTGGATTTTTTCTTTTTCTACTCCACCATGATATTTCAAAGCTTTTATCGTTGTAACTATAACTACTGCATCTGGCTTTAGCCCTGCTTTTCTACATTTTATGTCTAAGAATTTTTCTGCTCCTAAATCTGCACCAAACCCTGCTTCTGTTATTACATAATCAGAAAGTTTTAAAGCCATCCTAGTTGCAATAACACTGTTACATCCATGTGCTATATTTGCAAATGGCCCACCATGAACAATTGCTGGAGTATGTTCTAATGTTTGTACTAAATTTGGTTTTATTGCATCTTTTAAAAGAACTGCCATTGCTCCATTTGCTTTTAAGTCTCTTGCAAATATTGGTTTATCATCTTTGTTATATCCTACAATTATATTTCCTAATTTTTCTTTTAAGTCTTTTAAATCATTTGATAAACACACAATTGCCATTATTTCTGATGCAACTGTTATATCAAATCCATCTTCTCTTGGAACTATTTTCTTTTCACCAGACAAACCTGTTTCTACTTTTCTTAATTGTCTATCATTTAAATCCATACATCTTTTCCAAACTACTTTTTTAAATCCTAATTCATTTCCAAAATAAATATGATTATCTATCATACTAGAAAGTAAATTATTTGCAGCTGTCATTGCATGTATGTCTCCTGTAAAATGAAGATTAATATCTTCCATAGGAGCTATTTGTACTCTTCCTCCACCTGCTGCTCCTCCTTTTATTCCAAAAACAGGCCCGAAGTGAAGGCTCTCTTAATGCTAAGATAGAATTTTTTCCTATTTTTCTTAAACCATCTGCAATTGCAATAGAGACAGTTGTTTTCCCTTCTCCTAAAGGCGTTGGACTTATTGCTGTTACTAAGATTAATTTTCCATTTTCTTTGTTTTTTCTTTTTTCATATGCAGATTTGGAAATTTTAGCTTTATATTTTCCATATAATTCTAAATCCTCATCATCTAAATTTATTTCTTCTGCTATGTTTGTAATTTTTTCCAATTTAGTATTTCTTGCAATTTCTATATCTGTCATATAAATCACCTCTTTTATACTATTAATCCTGCAACTATTCCAATTAATGCACCTACAAATACTTGTGTTGGAGTATGTCCTAATACTTCGACAAGCTTTTCTGATACTTGAACTCCAGTAAGACCTGGTGTTTCTATTAATTTATTTAATAGTGCTGCCTGTTTTCCTGCGGCTCTTCTTACCCCACATGCATCATACATAACTACAAATGCAAATGCAAGTGATAATGCAAACATAGGTGAACCGACTCCTTCACTTCTTCCAATTAATGTGCAAAGACTAGTTACAACTGCTGAATGTGAACTTGGCATTCCTCCTGCTCCTAATATTCTCTTAAAATTAAATTTTTTGGTTGTAACTAAGTCATATATTAATTTAAATAGTTGTATTCCAAACCACAATAAAAATGGTACATAAACATATTTGTTCTGAATAAATGCCATAAAATTATTTTCCACTTTTTTATTCTCTCCTTTTATTCTTCTGTTTCAAAATTTTCTTCTTTTATTTCACCGTCTTCATTTATTAACATTGTAATTTTCTTTTCTGCTTCTTGTAATGTTTTATTACATTCTTTTGATATTTTAATTCCTTCTTCAAATTTTGCAACAGAATCATCTAAATTTAAATCTCCTTTTTCTAATTCTGAAACAATTTTTTCTAAATTTTCCATTTGCTCTTCAAAACTTTTACTCATAATTATTTCTCCTTCTAATCAATTACAGCTTGTTTTTCTCCATCTGTAAATCTTAAACTTACTTTATCTCCTGAACTTAGTTCACTTTTAGTCTTTACTATTTTACCATCTTTTTCAGTTAATGTATAACCTCTAGATAAGGTTTTTAGAGGACTTAAAGCATCTAATTTAGATACTAATTCTATATATCTGTTCTTTTCTTTTTCTTCTTTTATTTTTATAGAAGAATCTAGTCTTTTTATCAAATTGTCTATAATTAAATAATTATCATTTACTTTCCTTAATGGCTCTTTAAATACAGAGCTTGCCATACATTTGTCATATCTTAATTTCATTACTTCTACTTTTTTTATTAAAGCCATTCTTAATCTATCTTGCAGGCTTTCTATTTTCTTTTTTACTTCGTAGACATCTGGTACTGCAAGTTCTGCTGCAGCTGATGGCGTTGGTGCTCTTAAGTCTGCTACAAAATCTGATATTGAAAAGTCTGTTTCATGCCCTACTGCAGATATTATCGGTATTTTTGAATCATAAATTGCTCTTGCTACTATTTCTTCATTAAATGGCCATAAATCTTCTAATGAACCTCCACCACGCGCTAATATTAGCACATCTGCTAAATTATTTTCATTCATAAATTTAATTCCAGAAGCAATTTTCTCTGCTGCTCCTTCTCCTTGTACAGGTACTGGAAGTAATCTTATATATACATTTGGATTTCTTCTTGTTGATACATTTATAATATCTCTAATTACAGAACCTGTTTGTGAAGTTAAAACTCCAATTACTTTTGGCATAAGAGGTATTTTTTGTTTATGACTATCATCAAAAAGTCCTTCTTTTTCTAGCCTTTCTTTTAGTTCTTTATATTTTGTATATAAATCTCCCTCTCCATCTTCTTCCATCATTTTAACATATATTTGATATATACCGTCTCTTTCAAAAACAGAAACACTTCCCAAAACTATAACTTTCATACCATCTTTTGGCATGAAAGTTAATTTTGAAGCATATGTTTTAAAACATACACATTTAATTAAAGAATTTTCATCTTTTAGTGTAAAATACATATGTCCTGTGTAATGATTTTTAAAGTTTGATATCTCACCTTTTACTAAAATTTGGTTCAAGTTTTCATCATCTGCTATCTTATCTTTTATGTATCTGTTTAAATCAGAAACAGTAACAGCTAAGTCTGTATATTTCATAATATCATCCTTTTCTAATCTTTTATTACATTTGCCAACACTCCATTAACAAATTTCTTAGATGTATCTTCTCCATATTTTTTTGCTAGTTCTACTGCTTCGTTTATTGCTATTTTATATGGTAATTCTTTATATTTTATCTCATATATAGCAAGTTTTAATATGCTCAAATCTATTTTAGAAATACGATCAATCTTCCAGTCTGGTTTTAAGTATTTTTCTATTTCATCTAGTATTTCTTTTTCATTTTTTTTAATTCCAAACACAGCATCTTTTATATATTTTATTGCGTCTTTATCTGTTAAATTATTACTTTCTAAGTAAAGTCCTAATTGTTCTTTTACATTTTCTACTTTTTGTATTTCTAAACTATATAATAATTTAAAAGCCTGTTCTCTTATTTTAGAGCGATTCATTGTTTTCTATCCTTCCTGACATTACATCTTATCTATAAAATTTTTTAATTTTGTTTTTACTTCTTCTTTATTTTGTTGTACATAATTTCCAATAATAGCACCAAGAGCTATTACTACTATTGCTATTATTAAATCTTGTAATCTTGTTATTAATATTAAGACAGCTATAGCAATCCCTATAGTTGCTCCTTTATAATGATTCCAAAAGTCTTTAAATCCTTCCATGCACAATCATTCCTTTCATGTATTTTAAGCTTCTTGTTCTTTTGCTGCAACCTTTTTTACAGTAATATTTACTTCTTTTACTTCTAAATCAGTTGCTCTTTTTACTTTTTCTTTTATTTTTGTTTGAAGATTTGCTGATAAATCTTTAATAATTGCATCTGAACTTATTATTAAATTCACATATACTTTTACATTATTTTCTTTATCTAATTCAACTCTTGTTGTAACATCTTCTGCACTTTGGAAATTTAATGCTACTGAATTTACCAAATTTTCAATTGTTTCTTTAGAAATCATAAGTTTTCCACTTTCATTTTCCAAAAGAACTCCTTGTCTTTCTTTTATTTGTTCTTCTGATGTTGCATCAAAGAATATACATTTAATTGATAATAATATAAATACTATTCCTAATCCAAGTAATATTTTACTTGATGTTTCTCCTACAATAAGTCTATAAACCATGTTTCCTACTAAATCCATATCTAGCCATCCAAATATTAATAAGCACATTACTATTGATAATATTAAAATTATATTAGAATATATAATTAATGTGATTTTTTCTAAAGTTTTCATTGTATTTATTCTTCCTTTCTTTCTATTTTTACTTTTTCTTATTCTTCGTCGTTTGATTTTTCTGCTGTTGCTGTATCAGTATTTACTCCTTGTACATGAACATTTACTTCTTGTACTTTTAATCCAGTCATACTTTCCACTGCTTTTTTTACTCTATTTTGTATTTCAAATGCAACATCTGGTATTCTAGAACCATATTCTACTATAATATTTACATCTAATTTTACAGTATTTTCAGTTATATCAGCTTTTATTCCTTTTGCTAAATTTTTCTTTCCACTAAATACTTCTGATATTCCTCCTGCAAATCCTCCTGCCATACCAGATACACCTGGTACTTCTGATACTGCGACCCCTGCAATTACTGCAACTACATCATCTGATATTTTTATCCCGTCGTTTTCTGTTTTTATTTCTTCGTCTAGTTCTACTACTTCCTCTTTTTTCTCTTCTTTATTTTCTTCACTCATATTAATTCCTCCTTAAAAAAGATATACTTATTAATTCCTAATAAGTATATCAATTTTCTTCCATTTTTACAACCATTTTAATAAAATTTTAATTATTATTATATATTTATTTTTAATATTTTTTCTTAAACAACTATCTATTTATCCCCAAAAAATTAATAAAGTAAGCATTGTTGCCACAATTATTTCTGGTTTTGTCCACTCTTCTGGTATAATCTCAAGCTCTCCTCCCTGTTTTTCATTAACTATTGCAATAGAATAAGATTTTATATCCTCTGCTTCAAAATATATATGAAAATCTTGAGTTTGGTTCACATCTGTTGTCTCTATCTCTACATATCTTCTTCCAACCATATTATCTCTTGAAGAATATAAATCTATTTCAACATATTTCCCTGTTAAATTATCATTACCATAGTCATTTATAGTCCCTTTTATTTTTCCATTAACCAATGTTGCTTGTGCTTCAGATATTTCCACTTGTGAAGTATTATCTCTTCTTGATATATCTTTATATGAAGAATTCAAACCAACATTAATTAAAAATTCTGAAAATATAAAGAAACCAACTATTATTAATGCATATATAAAAAATGTTTTCATCCTTGCCATATTTATTTTCCACCTTTTACCTAATAATATATATTATTATAGCAAATAAATAGCTTTTTTTCAATATATTTACATAAAATGTAAGGCTAAAAATGCAATATTTGATAATTATGTCAATTTGTGCTATAATAAAGGTACAAGGTTTCTAAACCTTTGTATGTATCCATAACTTATTAAGTTAGGAGAAGAAATGAACAACCAGAGAGCTGAATTTGATTATGAGAAATTTTTCAAAATTTGTATTTTGATTTCAATTTCTTGCATAATCGTTTACTTTATTTGGGATTTTCTTATTAATTACAAGCTAAAGACCGCTCAGGCATTTCTTGCAGGCCTTTCATTACTTAGTTCCATGCTTGGACTTACAGTAGGCGTAGCAAAAGCAAGACTTATAACTATTATCATTCTTACTTTTGATTTAGTTATTTCCTACTTCTTTTTCATTTCTGGAATTATTTAATGAATGCCTCAAGGTTGTTCAAACCGCAACACTAAATTTTGTGTTGCGGTTCTTTTTTATACTTTTATTCCTTTATTTAAATATACTGAATATATATATGTATTTTTAACTTGTTTTTTATAAGAATTCTCTAAAGCCTCTTTGTATAACTCTAATTGTTTACTATATTTATTAATAAGTTCTTTCTCATTTCCTGCTACCACATAATCAGTCTTATAATCAACAAGATTTAAATTATCATCTTTGTCAATATAATAAAGGTCAATAATACCTTGAACTAATATATTTTCATCAGTATCCTGTTTATAAATTTCCTTTGCTGGTACATTTATATAAAAAGGCTTCTCTCTTTCTACTTCTTTTGCTGTCTTTAGTTCTTCCCATATCTTACTCTTTGTAAATTCTAGTATTTTATAAGGGTCAATTGCTTCTTTTTCCTTAGTTGTTATAATCTTCTTAGCTTCTAGTTCTTCTATTAATTCTTTTACTTTATCTAAATTATAATCTATTTTTTCATTTAATCTTTGCATACAAAGATGTACTAAAGTTCCTTTCATAGCAGAAGTTATTTTCTCTTCTTTAGTTTCCTTCAAGAATTTTGGAGTTGGAAGATTTATTTCTTTTTCTATTAAAACTTTATCTTCACTTTCTAATTGTTTTAATGTTGTAACTGCTGTTTTAGTAGGTATTATTGTATCTAATAAATTTGGATATTTATAGCTTAAAATATCATTTATATTAATTAAATCTTCCCTCTTTACATCTTTACTTCTATCTTCTAATTCTTTTACAAC
>CALXFC010000021.1 GCA_944387485.1 uncultured Clostridia bacterium | reverse complement strand
GGAAAGGGTGATAATATGACTAATTTTGAAAATTTATATTTACAACTTTTAGATGAAAAATTTAATAATGGAATAAAGCAAGGAATAAGTGAGGGAAAGAGTCAAGGAATTGCACAAGTAGTAAAAGAAATGATAAAAGGAAAAGTAAAAGATGAACAAATAATGAAATATACACATATAAGCAAAAAGCAATTAGAAAAAATAAAATTACAAGTTGGTTAATAAAAAGAGGAAAGGGTGATAATATGACTAATTTTGAAAATTTATATTTACAACTTTTAGATGAAAAATTTAATAATGGAATAAAGCAAGGAATAAGTGAGGGAAAGAGTCAAGGAATTGCACAAGTAGTAAAAGAAATGATAAAAGGAAAAGTAAAAGATGAACAAATAATGAAATATACACATATAAGCAAAAAACAATTAGAGAAAATAAAATTACAAGTTGGTTAAATTTATAATAATCAAAAAATTCAAGCTATTTAACTTATGGATAGTTAAATAGCTTATCTCATATTTTAATATTTTTTTAAAATAAAGCTTTAAAAAAATGTAAAAATGGTATACAATAGTATAAAATAATTTTAGGAGAGGTTTATGAATAAAAAATGGCAAATATATGAAACAGATGAAAACAAAGTAAGAAAATTACAAGAAAAATATAAATTAAATAATTTGCTAGCTACAATATTAGTAAATAGAGGAATAGATGATGAAGAAAAAATAAGACAGTTTTTAGAGCCAACAAGACAAGATTTTTATAATCCATACTTGATGAAAGATATGGAAATTGCAGTAGAAAGAATAATAAAAGCAATTAAAAATCAGGAAAAAGTTATAATCTATGGCGATTATGATGTAGACGGAATAACAAGTACAACGGTTTTAAAAAAATTCTTAAAAGATTTAGGTCTAGAAGTTTCTTATTATATCCCAAACAGATTAAATGAAGGATATGGTTTAAATAAAACAGCAATTGAAAAAATAGTAAACGAAGGTTATTCTCTAATGATAACAGTAGACTGTGGTATATCAGGAATAGAAGAAATTGATTATGCAAACAGTTTAGGATTAGAAGTAATAGTAACAGACCATCATGAACCAGGAGAATTTTTACCAAATGCTTTAGCTGTAGTAGATAATAAGAGAAAAGATAGTACATATCCATTTAGAGATTTAGCAGGAGTAGGAGTTGCATTCAAATTATGCCAAGCTATTGGGATGAAGCTAGGTTTAAAAGAAGAAACATATTTAAAATATTTAGATATAGTATGTGTAGGAACAATATCAGACATAGTACCGTTAGTAGATGAGAATAGAGTAATTACAAAATTAGGATTACTATTAGTAAGACAAACAAGAAATATGGGACTAAAATCAATAATAAATTCATCAGGATATAGCAAAATAGATTCAAACACAATATCATTTGGGGTAGCACCTAGAATAAATGCATGTGGAAGAATGGGAAAAGCAGAAGAAGCATTAGAATTATTACTTTCAACTGATATATATAAAGTAAATGAATTAACTAAAAAACTAAATGAACACAATAAAGAAAGACAAGAAATAGAAAAATCTATATATGAAAGTGCAATAGAAAAAATAGAAAAAGAACATATAGATAAAAATAGAACAATAGTAGTAGGAGGAGAAGGCTGGCATCATGGAGTAATTGGAATAGTCTCATCTAAAATTACAGATATGTACTTTAAGCCAAGTATATTACTTAGTTTTGAAGAGGATGGAACAGGAAAAGGATCAGGAAGAAGTATACCAGGATTTGACCTGCATAAAGCTTTAACGAAATGCCAAGATTCATTAGAAAAATTTGGTGGACATAGTATGGCAGTTGGTGTTACAATAAGAAAAGAAAAATTAGAAGATTTTAGACAAGAATTTGAAAAAATAGCAGAAGAAGAAAAAATAGAAGACATTGTACCAGTTTTAAACGTAGATGCTAAAATAGACTTAAATTCTGTTGATAAAGAAATGATAGAAAGTCTAAAACAATTAGAACCATTTGGTGAAGCAAATAAAATGCCAATATTTGCATTTAAAAACTTAAAAATAGATTCAATAAGAGCATTATCAGAAGGAAAACATTTAAAACTTACATTAAAAGAAGACAATAGAATAATAAATGCAATAGGTTTTAATATGGGAAATTTAGCAGAAGAATATAGAATTGGAGATAAAATAGATTTAGCAGGAGTATTAGAAATAAATACATTTAATGGAGTAGATAATTTGCAAATAAATATAAAGGATGTAATGAAATCAATATAGTAAGATGAAAATAAATGGGGTGATAAAATTGCAAGAACCAAAAAATAAAACTATTCAAGAGGTAATAGCAAAAAGAAAAGAACATTCAAGAAGAGTAGATACAAAGTTAATAATGAAGGCTTATAATTATGCAAAAAGTCGCCATGGAGATCAATTAAGAAAATCAGGAGAACCATATATAATCCATCCACTTAATGTTGCATATATTTTAGCAGATATGGGTTTAGATGATAGTACAATTGCAGCAGCACTTTTACATGATGTTGTTGAAGATACAGATGTAACGGAAAATGACATAACAAAAGAATTTGGACAGGAAATATCAGACATGGTGGCAGGAGTTACAAAACTTGGCAATATTTCTTTTGCAACAGTAGAGGAACAACAAGTTGAAGATTATAGAAAAATGTTCTTAGCAATGGGAAAAGATATAAGAGTTATTTTAATAAAATTAGCAGATAGACTACATAATATGAGAACATTAAAATACTTAAAAAGAGATAGACAAATAGCAATTAGTAAAGAAACAATGGACTTGTATGCTCCACTTGCAAATAGACTTGGTTTATATTCTTTAAAATGGGAATTAGAAGACTTAGCATTTAAATACTTGTATCCAGAAGAATATCATGAATTAGTAGAAGGAATAAATAAGAAAAGAGAAGAAAGATTACAATTCATAGAAAAAATAATGGCAGATATAAGGGTTGCATTAAAAAAACACAGAATTGATGCAGAAGTAACTGGAAGAGCAAAACATTTATATAGTATTTATAAAAAAATGAAAAGAGATAATAAAACATTAGACCAAATATATGATTTGTTTGCTTTAAGAATTCTAGTAAATTCAGTAAAAGATTGTTATGCAGCATTAGGAGTAGTACATGAACTATATAATCCTATGCCAGGAAGATTTAAAGATTATATAGCAGTTCCAAAACCAAATATGTATCAATCAATACATACAACACTATTAGGAGAAAATGGAACACCATTTGAAGTACAAATACGTACATGGGAAATGCACCATATAGCAGAATATGGTATAGCTGCACATTGGGCATATAAAGAAGCAAGCTATTTTGGTAAAAAACAATCTGTAAAAGTTACAGAAGATAAATTAGCATGGCTTCGTGAAACATTAGAGTGGCAAAAAGATATGCAAGATCCTCAAGAATTTTTAGACACATTAAAAACAGAACTATTTGAAGATGAAGTATATGTATTTACACCTAAAGGAAAAATAATAGTACTTCCTAGAGGAGCAACACCAATAGACTTTGCATATAGTATACACCAAGAAATTGGAAATAAAATGACGGGATGTAAAATAAACAGTAAAATGATGCCAATAGTAACACCACTAAGAAATGGTGATATAGTAGAAATTATAACATCAGACAACTCAAAAGGACCAAGTAGAGATTGGCTTAAATTTGTAAAAAGTTCAAGTGCTAAAAACAAAATAAAATCTTGGTTTAAGAAAGCTTTAAAAACAGAAAATATAGAAAAAGGAAAAGACTTAATAGAAAAGGAATTAAAAAGAATAGGATTTTCACATTCAGATTTATTTAAAAATCAATATGTAGAACCAATGCTAAAAAAATATAATTATAAAAATTTAGATGAGATGTATTTGGCAGTAGGATTTGGAGCAAATTCAGCAGGAAAAGTAATAGCAAGGTTATTACAAGAATATAGGAAAGAACATCAAGAAGAAGAAGTAGAAGAAAAAATAAAAGAACTTTCAAAAGCAAAACAAAGAAAACCAAAAGCTTCAAGTTCTGGAATTATAGTAAAAGGAATTGATAATTGCTTAGTAAAATTATCAAAATGTTGTAACCCACTTCCAGGTGATGAAATAGTAGGATATATTACTAAAGGAAGGGGAGTATCAGTACATAGAAAAGATTGCCCTAACGTTAAAAATTTAATATCAGAAGAAAATAGAATGATAGATGTAGAATGGTATATAGAAAATAAAGAAAGCTATCAAGCAGATATTGAAATACACTCAAATGATAGATCTGGTTTATTATTAGATATATTAAAAGAAATAGGAACAACAAAAGCGACAATATTGGGAGTAAAAACAAAAACAACCAAAGAAAGAATTGCAATTATAGTTATAACCTTGGAAGTAGAAGGACTAGACGAATTAAATAAAGCAATAAAAGCAATAAGAAAAGTAGATAGTGTATATGATGTAAGACGTATATAATAAAAACTGTTTTCCTGTTTTTGAGGACGGGGCAAAAAAACAGTATAAATAAACTAGAAAGGAAATAAAAATGATACTAAAAGAACTAAAGATTAATACTTGGGTAGGAGACCCAACAAATTGTTATATTGTTTTTGATGAAAAATCAAAAGAAACTATGGTGATAGACCCAGCAGGTGATGTGGATAAAATAGAAGAACTAATTAAAATATTAGGAGGAAATTTAAAATATATTTATTTAACACATTGCCATGGAGACCATATTATGGGTGTTACAGAGTTAAAGCAAAGATGTGGCGGAAAAATATTAATACATTTTTATGATGCAGAAGGTTTAAATAATGCAGAGATTAATTTAACACCATATATTGTAGAGAAACAAATAGAATTAGAAGCAGATTCTAGAATTGAAGATGGGGATTTAATTCATTTGGGAGATTTGGAGTTTAAGGTAATTTATACTCCAGGACATACAAAAGGAGGAACATCTCTTTATTGCGAAAAAGAAGGATGCGTATTTACTGGAGATACATTATTTAGAGGTACATGGGGGAGAACAGATTGCCCAACAGGAAGTATAGAAGATATTATGGATTCTATTACGAAAAAATTATTAGTACTTCCAGATGACACAATATGTTATCCAGGTCACGGTCTAAGCACAAAAATAAGAGATGAAAAACCAATTTATTTGGAATTAAAACCAAAATTATTATAAATTAAATATAGAAAAAGGAGGAAAAAAGAATGGCAAAAACTGAACCAAGAACTTTATCTGGTTTTATGGAATTATTACCAAATGACCAAATTTTATTTAATCAGATGATGAATACAATTGAAGAAACTTACCAAAGATTTGGATTTCTACCATTAGATACTCCTATAATAGAATTATCAGAAGTTTTACTTGCAAAAGCCGGAGGAGAAACAGAAAAACAAATATATAGATTTAATAGAGGAGATACTGATTTATCACTAAGATTTGATTTAACAGTTCCTCTTGCAAAGTATGTAGCTAAAAATTATGGGAATTTAAGCTTTCCTTTTAGAAGATATCAAATAGGAAAGGTATATCGTGGAGAGAGAACTCAAAAAGGAAGATATCGTGAATTTTACCAATGCGATATAGATATTATAGGTGATGGAGAATTAGATTTAATTAATGATGCAGAACTTCCAAGTGTTATTTATATGATTTTTAATAAACTCGGATTTTCTAATTTTACGATTAAAATAAATAATAGAAAAATATTAAATGGATTATTTCAAAGTATTGGGCAAAAAGAAAATTCTGTAGAAATTTTAAGAATAATAGATAAAATAGATAAAATTGGAAAAGAAGCGGTAATAGAAGAGTTAGAAAAAATAAATGTAAGAAAAGAACAGATAGATAAGATAATTAGTTTTATAGAAATTAATGGAACTAATGATGAGAAATTAGAAAAACTAAAAGACTTGAAAATCGAAAATGAGACATTTAATAAAGGACTAGAAGAAATTACATATGTAATTAAAAACATGAGATTATTTGGTATTCCTGAAGAAAATATGATGATTGATTTGACAATTGCAAGAGGACTTGATTATTATACAGGAACAGTTTATGAAACTTTCTTGAATGATTATAGAGAACTTCGGAAGTGTATGTTCAGGAGGAAGATATGAAAACTTAGCAGAAAATTATACTGATAAAAAGCTTCCTGGAGTTGGAATTTCAATAGGATTAACACGCCTTTTCTACAAATTACAAGAGCTTAATCTAATAAAAACTAAGAAAAAATCAATATCAGATGTATTAATAATTCCAATGGTAGAAGATTTATCTGTTCCAATTAAAGTTGCAAATACTTTAAGAGAAAACGAAGTAAATACAGAGATATATTTAAATAATAAAAAATTAAAAGCGAAATTTAAATATGCAGATAAATTAGAAATACCATATGTAATTGTAATTGGTGAAGATGAAATAGAAAAACAAATTGTAAAACTAAAAGATATGAAAACAGGGGAAGAAAAAGAAATTAAAATTGAAGAAATAAAAAATTTAAAATTTTAGTAGAATAAAGAACAGGTGATAAACCTGTTCTTATTTATATAATAACGTAATAAATTTTCCATCTTTTTTTATAAAATTTTCTTCTTTTAGAAGTTTTAATTCTCGCATCATAGCACTTCTATCAACACTTAGGTAATCTGCGAGGTCTGTAAGAGAAAAAGGTAGTTTAAAAGTTTTGCTTAAAGTTCTTGTAGAAAGTAAATTGAAATATCCAAGAAGTTTATCTCTAGTAGACCTCTTAGTAAGAAGTTCAACTCTCATGTTTAAATCTGTTACTTTATTTAAAATTAGTTCTGGCAAATATTCAATAAGTTTTTGATGAAATTTACAGTTTTGTTTACATTTATGATGGATATTTTGATAGCTATATATTAATACTTCACATTTTGATTTAGCTTCAACTAATAATTCATTATTAGTTGTAACATAGTAAAATACTTCACCGAAAATATCATTAGTTGTAAAGTGATCAATAATAGTTCTATTACCATTTAAATCATAGCGAACTAAATCGGCATTTCCAGAAATAAGAATACAAAATTGTTCTCTTTTTTGTATGTAAGACATAATTACTTCATTTTTTTCAAAAGTCTTTTTTTGTACCTTATTGCAACAGTTTTCAAAATCTTTTGTAAAACTTTCAACATCAAAATTAAGATTCATTTTAAGCTCCTTTTATAGTATTGATAGTGATTTTTTAATATACAAACTATATAAAATTATAATACAATTTAGTTGCAAAAGCAACAAAAAAGCAAAAAATATACATAAAAAATAACAATAAAAGAAAAATATTTGTAACATCTATGTAATATAAATGTAATATTATGTCGAAAACTTAGAACAATGCAAGATAGAAATTTTAAAGATTTACTTTGTTGCTTTTGCAACAGAAAAACAAATTTCTTAGTATATAATAAGACCATAAAATTACTTAAGGGGGAAATGTAAAATGAAAGTTATCAAAAGAGACGGAAGAGCTGTAGACTTTGATAGAGAGAAGATTAGAGTCGCAATCTCTAAAGCAAACAAAGAAGTAAGACCTAAAGAAAGAGCAACAAAAGAAGAAATTAAAGAAATTATTAGCTATATTGAAGATTTGGACAAAAAAAGAATTTTAGTAGAGGATATTCAAGATATTATTGAACAAAAACTTATGGAAATACAAAAATATGAATTATCAAAAAAATATATTGTATATCGTTATACAAGAGCATTAGTTAGAAAACAAAATACAACAGATGAATCAATTTTAGGATTAATTAGAAATGAAAACAAAGAATTAGCAGAAGAGAATTCAAACAAAAATACAATGCTTGCTTCTACTCAAAGAGATTATATAGCAGGAGAAGTATCAAGAGATTTAACAAAAAGAATGTTATTACCAGAGAAAATTTCAAAAGCACATGAAGAAGGTATTTTACATTTCCATGATGCAGATTATTTTATTCAACCAATATTTAATTGCTGTTTAATAAATATAGAAGATATGTTAGACAATGGAACAGTAATGAATGGTAAAATGATTGAAAGCCCAAAAAGTTTCCAAGTTGCATGTACTGTAACAACACAAATTATTGCAGCAGTTGCAAGTAACCAATATGGGGGACAATCAGTAGATTTAATTCACTTAGGAAAATATTTAAGAAAAAGTTATAATAAATTCAAAAAAGAAATAGAAAGCAAATACAAAGGAAAAATTAAAGAAGATATAATAGAAGGCATAGTACAAGATAGATTAAAAGCAGAATTAAAAGCAGGAGTTCAAACAATTCAATATCAGATAAATACATTAATGACAACAAATGGACAATCACCTTTTGTAACATTATTTTTACATCTAGAAAAAGATGATCCATATATCAAAGAAAATGCAATGATAATTGAAGAAGTATTAAGACAAAGATATGAAGGGATAAAAAATGAAGCAGGCGTATATGTAACACCAGCATTTCCAAAACTTGTATATGTTTTAGATGAATTCAATTCTTTAAAAGGCGGAGAATATGACTATTTAACAAAACTTGCTGTTAAATGCTCAGCAAAGAGAATGTATCCAGATTATATCTCAGCAAAGAAAATGCGTGAAAATTATGAAGGAAATGTATTTAGTCCAATGGGTTGTAGATCTTTCTTATCACCTTGGAAAGATGAAAATGGAAACTATAAATTTGAAGGAAGATTTAATCAAGGTGTTGTAAGTATTAACTTACCACAAATAGGAATTATTGCAGATGGTGATGAAGATAAATTCTGGAAATTATTAGATGAAAGACTAGAACTTTGTAAAGAAGCTTTAATGTGTAGACATTATGCATTACTTGGAACAAAATCAGATATAAGTCCAATTCACTGGCAATATGGTGCAATAGCACGTTTAGCAAAAGGGGAAAAAATAGATAAATTATTATATGGTGGATATTCAACAATATCTCTTGGATATATTGGAATATATGAACTAACAAAACTAATGAAAGGTGTGTCACATACAGATCCAAAAGGACATGAATTTGCAATTAAAGTTATGAAACATTTAAAAGAAACTGTTACTAAATGGAAAGAAGAAACAAATATTGGATTTGCTCTATATGGTACACCAGCAGAAAGTTTATGCTATAGATTTGCAAGAATAGATAAAGAAAGATTTGGAACGATAAAAGATATAACAGATAAAGGTTATTATACAAATTCATATCATGTTGATGTAAGAGAAAAAATAGATGCTTTTGATAAATTAAAATTTGAAAGCGAATTCCAAAGTATTTCAACAGGTGGATGTATTTCTTATATAGAAATACCAAATATGTCTAAAAACATAGATGCATTAGAATCTGTAGTACAATTTATTTATGATAATATCCAATATGCTGAATTTAATACAAAATCTGATTATTGTCATGTATGTGGATTTGATGGAGAGATTATTATAAACAAAGATAATGAATGGGAATGTCCAAATTGCGGAAACAAAGACCATAGTAAAATGACAGTAGTAAGAAGAACATGTGGTTATTTAGGAGAAAATTTCTGGAATGTTGGTAAAACTAAAGAAATTAAACAAAGAGTAATGCATTTATAATTATAAAAAAAAGAACAAGTAACTTATTCTTTCTCATTGAAAACAGCAGAACAATATGTTATAATCTGAACATAACATGTAGGAATACATCTTTTGGGGGAGGAACAATGAAAGATGCAGCGAAAGTTAAGAGCAATATGTGGTGTGATATTAAGTGTGTAGCTATTGCTGCTTATGCAATAGAAAATCAAGCAATTGCAATTCAAGATACAATTAATATTTCACTACAAGAGGAGGAAGACCTAAGGATTGATGAGCATTGGCTTAATGATATAATTGCAGAGATTCAAAATCTTACTCGCTATTTTGAGAGTTTTAAAAAAGAATATGAAGAGTATAAGAAAGAAAAAATGTAGTTTCTCCTAGAAGAGCAGGTACTTAACTGCTCTTCTTTTATCTTTAATGCAATGAATATAAAAAGTGTTATAATTTAATTATAGCGAAAGCTATGGCATTATAAGCAAAGAGAAAGGCGTAAAAACATGTTACACAAAAAAAGGCTAGATGGACATTCAAGATTCCGTTAAGACCACGCATTCTAGTGTGGATGAGCTTGGAGGAGAATGTGAGTACATAGGGTGAATTGTTCAACCATTCGAGCTCAAGTGCTATCGTGTTTATCAAAACAAAGGAGGTAATATATACATTCCTGTTCCTGATGATGAGTTTTACGATTAAAGTTAACCCCCATATGGGGGTCTTCTAAATGATAAAAAAACAATTTGTTCAAATTAAAAATCCTTGAATCCATTAGTAAAAAGCTAAGAGAAAAATGTTAATTATTATTTAAAAATCTATTTAATAACTGCTTTCTGCATAAATTTTCAAAAGTATCATCTAAAGAATCTAAAATAGTATCTTCATTATATTTTCTATCTAAACAGTATTTAATAATGTAATCTGCAAGTTCTGGATTTTTAGAAAGCAAAGGACCATGTAAATATGTAGCAATAACATTTTTTAAGAAAAAGCCCTCATTATCATCTCCAAATTTATTTCCATTACCAAAAAGAACTTTACCAAAAGGCGTAGTAATATCATATGTTTGACCACCATGATTTCCAAAACCAATTACTTTAGTTCCTTTACCATTTAAATCAACATCAATTACTACATTTCCAATACATCTTTTTTTCCTATCATTAATAGCTTCAGTGTAATATGGAAATATATCAAGACCAGGAATTATATTACCTTCTACACCTTTATAGTATTTTCCAAATAATTGATAAGCTCCACATATTAAAAGAAAAAATACACCTTGGTCTATTGCATCTTTTATATTATCTTTATATTTAATCAAATCTTTAGCAAGTATACTTTGTTCTTGGTCAGCACCACCACCAGCAAATACTAAATCATAATCTTTAAAGTTTGGAATGGCATCTCCAATAGAGTAGGGGGTAACAATAGCTTTAATTCCACGTTTTTCTAAGCGGTATTTTAATACTTGTATATTTCCATAATCTCCATATAATTCTAATATATCAGGATATAAATATAATATATTTAATTCTTTCATAATCAATCTCCTATAATTTTAATTCTTTTCTTGTAGGTTGTAATGCGGTATAGTTTGCAATAACGTATTTTTTAACATTAGTTTTATATAAGTTTTCAACTGCATCATGTAAATCTAAATAAGGCTCAATCTTACTTGCATCATAGCCAGAAGTTTTTATTCTAATTGCTATATCATAAGCTCTTGTTCCTGAAGTTACAATTCTTGATACATTATTTAAATTATCAAAATTAATATCCCAAATCCAAGAAACATCAAAACCATCAGCAATATTATCATTTAAAACAAATAATAATTCTTTTTCTTCATCATCCTCATTTAAAATTCTAAGACTTACATTGCTACCAGTAGGGTTTTTGGCTAAATTTATGATAGTAGGAATGCCTCTTACTTTTACTTCTTCTAATCTACCATTATTTAATACAAATTTTGATAAAGCTTCTTTTATAATTTTAGTATCTATACTATATAAACTAACACATGTTATTACTGCTAATAAATTATATATATTGTAGATACTGTTAAATCTTATTTTATATGTTACATCATCAACTTTAAAAGTTCTGTTTTTTAAATCTATATTTGTAGCTAGTTTATAAATAGGATTATCTCCATATCCACAGTTTGGACATTTAAATTTTCCTATATGGGAATATTGGTAATATTCATATTCTAGTCTAGTTTTACAGAAAGGACAAAATTTTCCTTCACCTGCTTCTTTTTGCTCTGTAGTTGCAAAATCATATTTTTCTGCACTAAAATAGTAAACATTTTTATTATCAGGATTTGCTTTTCCAAGCCTTGCAACATTAGGGTCATCATTATTTAATACTAAATTTCCTGTATAAGTTTTTAAGAATTCATTTATTTTTAAAATTAGAGATTCAACTTCGCCATTTCTATCTAATTGGTCACGGAAGAAGTCTAATACAACTAAAGTATCTAAAGGGAAATCTTTAAATACTACAGGAACATATCCTTCATCAACTTCAAAAACTAAATAATCAGCTTTTATTTTACCAGTTAAAGTGCAATTTTTTAATATGGTTGATAAAATTCCTGTTTCCATATTATTTCCTTCAGTATTACTTACAACTTTTTTACCAGCAGTTTTTAGAACATAACCAATAGCATTATTAGTCATAGTTTTACCGTTTGTTGCAGTGACTGCGATTACAGGTGAATTTACTTTAAAGTATTTAAAAATATTTGGATTCCAATCATAGGCTATTTTACCTAAAAAATTACCACCATGTTTACCACATATTTTTAATCCTATATTTAATAATTTCATAATTAATATAATAAAAAAGTTCTTCATAATTTATCTCCATACTTAATTTTTTGTTATTATACCATAACCATAATTTAAGAACAATAAAATATTTATTAAATTATTGATATTTTTATTCTTCTATTGTAAAATAACTTGGAGGAGAAAAACGATGGAATTTATAAAAGAGGAAAATATAAAATTAACAAATAAAAATATGTGTGTATTATTGGATTTTGATAAAACAATAACAACATTTGATAGTTTGGATTCATGGGATGTTGCTGGAATGGCAGCAGATGTAGGATGTGAGAAAGAGATAAATAAGCTATATGAGAAATATAGACCAATTGAAACTGATTATAATATTTCTTATGAAGAAAAAAACAAACAAATGGAAATTTGGTATAATTCATGTATGAACTTATATTATAAATATCATTTAAATAAATATAAATTAAAAGAAGTAGTTAAAAATAGTAAATTAATTTTTAGAAAAGGTGCAAAGGAATTTTTAAAATATACTTATGAAAATAACATTCCAGTAATAATATTATCAGCAGGAGTTGGAAGTGTAATAAAAGAATTTTTAAAGGAAAATAGTTGTTTTTTTGATAATATATTTTTAATTAGTAATACATTTCTTTATGATGAAAATGGTAATGCCTTTAAACTAGAAAATTCACTAATACACACAATGAACAAAACTGTAGAGGGGCATCTAAAAGGAAAAAGAAAGGAAGAATTTGATAAAAGACCATATAGATTATTATTTGGAGATACTATAGAAGATATTAACATGACCCTTAAGAAAGATTTAGAAAAAACTATAAAAGTTGGCTTTTTAGATGAAGAGTCAGAAAATTTATCTGCATATAGAGAAAATTTTGATATAGTTTTAACGAAAAAAGATGCAACTTTTGATAATGCAAGAAAAATAATTAAAATTTGAGAAGAGGAGATAGCTAAAAACTATCTCTTTTAAGGCTCTTCTATCAAATCTTTCCAATATTTTTTAGGCATAAATTGCATTTGACATCTAGGGTTTGAACGTTCACGAATAGCAATTGTATTAAAAAATAATTTCCAAAGTTCTTGGTATTTAATTTCATCTTCAGAAAAAGATGGAATAGTCATGTTCTTACTATTAATTATTCTATATTCTTTACCATTATAAACAAAACATAAATCTTTATTTTTATCATGTATTATAAATTGCATAGAAGGCAAGCGAGATATAAAATGCTTACCAAGTGGCTCTAATATATTATTATCAGGATGAATACTAGCATAACATAAATTATCACTAACTTCTCTAAAACGCAAAAGTCCTTTTAATTTATGACATTCAGCTAAAGCTTTTTTTCTTAAATTCATTACTTTAAATACATAAGATATAGTAATTTTATTGTTAATTTCAGGTCCTATATCAAAACCATTTAATATGTATTTTAATATATTTATTTCTTTTTCTTTGTCATTTGATAAAAACGCATAATAAGAATTATATAAAGCTTCTTTACAAATATTATTTACTATTCCATCAAATATTCTTTTAGATTTTTCATAATCAGTTTGTATCAAAACAGTATTATCTAAAAAATTTTCTACATAATTATTAGAATTAACTATTTTTTGTGGTAATGTTTTTGCTATATAACAATTAAATACAATTGTGAGCAAACCATCAAATGTTCCATCATATATATATGTTCTATTTACAAGTTTCCAGTTAGACATTTTAGCTCATCCTCCTTTGTAGGTTGTAATTTATCAAAAAGTGATAATTGGTGAAATTCAGGATTTGGCATAGAATTTCTTTCTTGATATACAAGGTTTGTTTCTATAAAATTTTCATTGAATTTATAAACTTTTTCAAAGTATTTGCCTTTACAAGTAATAAAATATTTGGCTCTTTTTAATGTGATTCCAAGTTTTTTTAAAGCTTCAAAGTCAAGAGAACAATTTCTTCTTGCTCTTATTATTTTCTTTGCAGAAATAACACCAATGCCAGGAATTTTAAGTAATGTAAAATAATCTGCTTTATTTATTTCAACAGGGAATTTATCAAGGTGACGCAAAGCCCAATCACATTTAGGGTCTAAAATAGTATTAAAATTAGGATGGTTTTCGTCAAGAAGTTCATCTACTTTAAAACCGTAAAATCTAAGTAACCAATCTGCTTGATATAGTCTATTCTCACGAAGAAGGGGAGGTGACTCTAAAGTAGGTAGATTTTTATCGTTATTGATACTTATATATGCTGAATAATAAACTCTTTTTAAATTTAATTTATTATATAAACTTTCAGATAATTTTAATATTTTTAAATCACTTTCTGGAGTAGCTCCAATAATAAGTTGTGTTGTTTGACCTGCTGGAACAAACTTTTCTTTAAATCTATTTTTATCTAATTTATTTATTTTAATAGAATTTGAAACATATGTCATTGGCTTTAAAATTCCTGCTTTTTCTTTTTGTGGTGCTAAAAGTTTTAAACTATCATTTGAGGGAAGTTCTATATTAATACTCATTCTATCAACTAATTTTCCGAAGTTTGTCTATTAACTCTTTGCTACAACCAGGAATAGTTTTACAATGAATGTAACCATTAAAGTTATATTCTTTTCTTAGAATTGTAACAGTTTTTACTAATAATTCCATTGTATAGTCAGGATTTTTTATGACGGCAGAGCTTAGAAATAATCCTTCTATATAATTTCTTTTATAAAAATTAATAGTTAAATCAGCAACTTCACGAGGAGTAAATGTAGCACGTTTTACATCATTACTTCTTCTATTAATACAATATTTACAATCATATATACATGCATTTGTAAATAGTATTTTAAGTAAAGAAATACATCTTCCGGTCAGCTCCCCAACTATGACATATTCCAGAATAATTACCATTACCAATTCCATTATCTTTGTTTTTTCTATTACTTCCACTTGAGCTACAAGAAGCATCATATTTTGCAGCATCTGATAAGATTTCTAGTTTTTCAAATATATCCAAATTCATCACCTTTTACGAATATTTGTTCTTATTTTATTTTATCACAAAAAAATAAAAAGTCAAACATTTATTTGACTTTTTTAAATCTTAATATACATTTTTTCTTTATAAATGTTGAAAAATCAGCAGGTTTGCCAACCAAAAAATTTTCTTTATTTAAAATAAAAGCATGTGTTCTATCTAAATAAAGATAGAAGAATTCTTTAGTTTCAAAAGCTTTACGAATTTGATAATATTTAACAATGTCTGATTGTGAATCATCTTGAACTTTAAAATATTTGTTATAGAACTTAAATGTAAAAGATTTTTCGTTTTTAATTGTTTCTCCTTTTAATTCTTTAGTAACAACAGATATAGGGTGGAAATATCTATATAAACAAAAACAAGTAAATGCTATACAACTAATAAGTGCTAGTAGATAGTAGTCGTATGATACTTGTAATACTATACAAAATAAAATAAGAAAAATAAAAGTAGCAGTAAACAAAGTATATGAAAAATGGTATTTTTTAGAATGAAATCCTAAGAATTCTTTATAAACGTCTTTTGTATATTTAGTTTTATTTTTAAATAATATTTTCAAATTTATCACCATAAAGAGTATATCAATAAATTTGTCAAAAGGAAAGAATTATTGAATAAATATGTAAAATATGTTAAAATTATATTATATTACATATTTTTCTATCAAGTAGATAATTCTACTTTGTTCATACAAAATGATTAAAAGCAGCTGATAGGAGGTACAGCTATGATTTCTAATGACATGCTTAAAGAACTTGAAATTGGTGCAGTAATTCAATCTCGTGTTCCAAAGAAAAAGTATGACTATGTAAGTTATGCTAATCGCAATGGAAGTAAAGATCAAATATTTAGTTTAAAAGATTTGGGAAGCATGATTGAATGGTTGTTTGTTGGAATAAACTTTGTGGGAAAAAAGAAATTTATAAAATGCATAGAGAAAGATCCCATTTTCTGTATTGAGTTTAGAGGTGCAATAGGTGCAAATTTTTGTGAAAAAGAACTTAGCAATATTGTAAGACATTGGTTTGCTAGGACGTTTGCTTATCCTAGAAGCATAAAGGCTGAAGATATTAATCAACTTCTTGGTGTTGAAGTAAATCAATCTAATAAAAGGTATACATTTAATGGAACGGATTATTCTCCACAAAGTTTTGTGAAAAGTCGGACTGCATATAAAGGAGATCGTGTTAAACATCTAGCATACTCATATAATAGCAATGAGCTTCCAACAACTTCTGCAACAGACATTGTTTTTTTGGATAAGTCATATTGGCTTGCATCTAAGACAGTTGCAGTAGAAAGTGATTGTGCATATTTTGGTCTTGGAGAAGTTACTGCAGACGGATGTGTTAATATGGGACATAGCTTATACAAGTCTACAGGCGAAATCTTAGGAGGCACAAATGCTGCCCATATCCGGTCTGTAATTTATATAGAGCCGGAGAGGTACAGCCTTATAAAATTAAATAGTGGAGCTTATGGACTTGTTGAGTCATAATGCTGTACAAAGAGGTCTTTTATAAGGCCTCTTTTCAATAGAGAAAAGCAAATTTAAAATATAATTAAAAAAATGTTATTATAAAGGAACAATTTAAGTAATGACTAATATAATTAAATAGGTGATATATAAATGGCATATTCTGATAGAGAATTGTTAGCAAGAATAATACAATGTGAAGCAGGTGGTGAAGGGGATAATCGGAATGAAAGCAGTTGCTTCTGTTGTCTTGAATAGAGTTTATACATCAGAAGGTGAGTATGCGAGAGTCTCACAAGGAGGAAATATTAGAAATATAATTTTCCAAGAAAGACAATTTGATTGTGCAGCAGAGACTTTACTTGGAAATTATAATCCACAAAATATTTATAATATGAATCCTACAGAGGAACATTATTATATAGCAGATTGGGCTCTGTCTGGTAACAGATTAAATGAAATAGGTGATTGCTTGTGGTATTTAAATCCTTTTAGACCAAGTTGTAGTAGTTATTTTCCTAATAACGGTTCAGGAACATTTCATACAAGATTAGGTAAGCATTGCTTTTATAGACCAACGGATAGGTATAAAGAAACTTAAATAAGAAAGGAGTTTACTATGGTAAATGATAAAAATAACAACGAAAGAGAAACAAGACAAAATGAAATAAATCAAAATTCACCAGAGATTTTAACTAATTCTATTTATACACCAGCTTTTTTAAGAGGACAAATAGGTAAACTAATGAGAGTTGAGTTTTTGATTGGGACTAATAATTTGGTAGATAGAATAGGTTATCTCCAAGATGTAGGTGCAAGTTACATATTACTTAAAGCTGTTGAAAGTGATACTATTACTTTTTGTGATATTTATTCAATCAAGTTTATTACTATTTCAAATGGTGGTATGTATGGAGGAGTAAATAATAGATATCATTATTATTAATAGACCTTAGGGTCTTTTTTCTATATAAACAAGCAAAAGAGAATTGTAAAAAGAAGGAAAATAATAACGAGTAAAAAAATAAAATCGTTGGTTTGCAGATTTGATTTGTGTATGTTATAATTTTTACAAATTTAAACGGAGAAAGTTATGAAATATTTTTTAGTGAACAGAAATAATATTGTTGCTTTATTGGAATATAATACAAAATATAATGTAATTGAAAAAGTTTATGATATGTATAATATCAAATATGCACCTTTATCAGTAGAGAATGCAAGTAAGGATATGTCAAAAAATTTAGCAAAAGAAATCAATAAATGGTTTAGAAACAGAGGAATACCTTCTTGGAGAAAAGATGTAGAAAAATTATTAGAAAAACTTAATGTTTCAACTACAGAAGAATTGATAAATAAAGCTTATGCCTTGTCCTTATCTGACCAATATTGGATAAAAGAAGAAAAAAGTACAATAGAATGGAAGGATATAAACTTTTTTGAAAATGACTTTAAATATAAAGGCTATCTTGAAGTGTCATTAAGTAATTCTTCAAGTAGTTATTTAGAACAAGCAGAACTTAAATCACCTAATAATACAACAGATGGAATGCTTCAAAAAGGTTGGATAATTAAAAATGGTAAAAGAATTTTAGTAAAAGGTATTTATGCACCAAGTAGAGAGGAGCCTATTAATGAATGGCTAGCAAGCAGAATTTCTGAAAAATTAGGATTTTACCATTGCAATTATACTATTGATATTGTGGGTAATAAAATTGTATCTAAATGTGAGGACTTTATAACAAGTGATGAAGAAATTATTACAGCATATGATATATTTAATTCTGAAAAGAAACCAAATAATGTTAGTGATTATGAACATTATATAAATGTTTTAGAAAAAAATGGAGTGGAAAATGCAAGAGAAAATGTAGAAAATATGTTTATCTTAGACTATATTATTATGAATATAGATAGACATATGAAGAATTTTGGAGTTATTAGAGACGTAAACACGTTAAAATGGTTAAGAACAACACCAATATTTGATAATGGTGAAAGTATGCAATGTGATAAATTAACAAATGAAATTAGTTTTAATAGTGGAACAGGTAAGTTTTTTAGTAACACAAATAAAGATTATGATGATATATTAAAATATATAAAAAATATAAAAAGAGTAAATGTAGATAATTTAGATGGTATTGTTAATGAATATAAAGAAATTTTAGAAAAATACCAACCATATACTGATATGACAGAAGAAAGAAAACATAAACTTTGCTTTGGTCTTGAACTAAGAATCAATAAATTAAAACAATATATAAAATAGTTTGCAATTGCCAAAAATAAAAATTGCTAGCTTATTAATTAGAAAAATTAAAAATTTAAAGCTAAAGGCTAGATTAGAAAAAATAATCTAGCTTTTAATAATATAAAATGTATTGACATTAAGGAATAAATCTAAAATATTAACTAAAAAATTATTAGAATATAATATACAAATATATTAATGTATGATATTATTAGCTTAATTAAATGAAAAGGAAAATAAAATATGAAAAATAAAGCAGAAACAATAGTTATTTCTATAATTGTAGTATTGATTATTATTTGTCTAGTACCAATTGTATTTTTGTTTTTTGTAGCAAGTGGTAATGAAAGTGCTGATTTAAACAATGTAGAAGATATAACCAAAGAAGAAATAATCGAATTAATGAATTTAGAAGATATATCTAATGATGTTAATCTAATAAAAGTAGAAAATCCAGATTTATATAGAGACATTTATTATAAAATTTATTTTTCTATAAATAATACAGAGAGTTTAAATAATAATATAAACAATAGTATATTAGAAGAGATAGCAAAAGATGATGATGTATATGGTAGAGATTTTGAAAATATAAATAATAATGAATATTGTTGTACTATTTATAGATTAGATGATGGTATAATAGATTTATTAGAAAATTTATTTAAATAAAAAAAGAAGGAAATTATGAAATATATCAAGTATGTAGAAACTAAATTGGGTAAAATAGGTATAGTAGAAGAAAATGGTAAAATTGTTAAAATTGTAATTAAAAACGGTTATGATAAATGTAAAAACAATAAAGAAGAAAATATTAAGAAGAAAAATAAAGAAAATAATATTATAGATAACAGCATTATTATAGATAATAATATTTATGAAGAAAGAGATACTAAATTGTTGTTAGAAGCTAAAAAACAGTTAGAAGAGTATTTTGAAGGTAAAAGAAAAGTGTTTGATTTACCATTAGAACAAGATGGAACAGCTTTCCAAAAGAAGGTATGGGAAGCTTTAGAGAAAATACCTTATGGAGAAACAAGAACTTACAAAGAAGTTGCTAAAATGATAGGTAACAAAAAAGCTTCAAGAGCAGTTGGTATGGCTAATAATAAAAATAATATACCTATTATTGTTCCTTGTCATAGAGTTATTGGAAGTAATGGTAAATTAGTAGGTTATGCTTTGGGACTTGATATGAAAAAATACCTTTTAGACTTAGAAAAAAGAAATAAGTAAAAGCTGTTTTTTTGCTCCGTCCCAAAAAACAGTACAAAGAAAGGAAGATTAAATATGGAATATGATGTTATTATAATAGGTGCAGGTCCAGCTGGAATTTCTGCGAGTTTATATACTGTAAGAGCAAATAGAAGAACTTTGGTTTTATATGAGGATTTATCAAGCCTTGAAAAGACACATAAAATAGAAAATTATTATGGATTTGAAAATGGTATAAGCGGAAAAGATTTATATGAAGTTGGTATTAAACAAGCAGAGAATTTGGGTGTTGATGTTAAAAAGGAAGAAGTTATTAAAATTGAGATGAATAATATCAATGAAGAAAATAATAATAAAGATGACTACAGATTTATTGTTACTACTTCTAGTAATGTGTATAAGTCTAAAGTTGTTATTTTAGCTACTGGCAATAAAAAGAATAAACCTAAGATTACTGGCATTGAAAAGTTTGAAGGAAAAGGTGTTAGTTATTGTGCTATTTGTGATGGCTTTTTCTATAGAAATAAAGATGTTTCTGTTATTGGAAGCGGTGATTATGCTATTTCTGAGACTAATGATTTAATTAATGTCGCAAAAGATGTTACTATTCTAACTAATGGAGATAAGGCTCCTGATTTTAGAGCTGATAATGTTAAAATTGAGACTAGAGGTATTAAAGAAATTATTGGAAATGACAAGGTAGAAGAAGTTAAGTTTGAAGATGGTACTAAGCTTAAAACAGATGGTATTTTTATTGCTCAAGGTGTTGCAGGCAGTGCTGATTTTGCAAAAAAACTTGGTGCTATAACTAATAATGATAAAATTGTTGTAAATAGTAAAATGGAAACAAACATAAGTGGACTATTTGCTTGTGGTGATTGTACTGGTGGTTTATTCCAAGTTTCAAAAGCTGTTTATGAAGGTGCTGTCGCAGGGTTAGAGGCTATTAAAAAATGTTAAAATATAAATTTAATATAAAATATAAAGATTTTTTAAATTATAATGTAATAAGAAAAGTGTGTAAGTTTTACTTTTTACTTACACACTTTATTTTACACTACATATCGAATAAGCATTTTTTATACATTATTTTTTATCTTATATTATATTTCTTTTTTTAATTCTTGTATTTCTTCTTTTGTTAGTCCCAATATTTCTATAATATCTTCAATGCTAGTATTTCTTTTTAACATTTTTTTTGCAATTTCTTGAAGTTGTTGTTTTTTTCCTTGTTTAATTCCTTGTTCAATACCTTGTTCAATACCTTGTTCAATACCTTGAGCAAGACCTCGTTTTGTTGCACGGTCTATTGCATCTGCTTCATCCCTTATTGCTTTTAGTCTAAATTCATAGTTATTTCTTTCTTCGTTACTTAAGCTCATAGAAGCTAATTTTTTGTTTATTTTTTCTACTTCTTTATTAACTTTACTTGCTTTTTTCACTTGCTCATCACTCCCTACAAATAACCATAACCATTGTGCTATTTTTGTATGCATTTCTGGATTCTTCTTTTTAAACTTTGGAAGTTCTATTACATGCATTTCTAAATATTTTGTTGCATATTCATCTTCTTTTTCATACCCAATATCTACAACTTCTTCTGGCTTTGGTTTTTCAAATTTCATTCTTGCTATTGAATGATATTCATTTCTTTTATAGTAATTAAAATTTAATATACTTATTACTATTGATTTTTTACATTCAGAATATGGGTCTCCTTCTTTTATACCATTTGCATAATTACTAGACATATAATATGGCATCCTTTGGTCTACATTATACTCGTTTTGCATTTGCATTTCTACATCTACTACGATTCCTTCATTTAATGTTACTTTTAAATCTAATATTCCGAATTTACTATCATAATAATTTTTTGGTATTTCTGGATTATTTATTTCTATTTTTAATATGTGAACCACCCATTGTCTAAAGCCAATGGGCTTCCTGCTTCATCGACCTCGTAACCTACTATCTCCACAGGCATTAATTCGGACAATTCCTGCCCTATAATTTGTTTTTATTATGCTATTTGTCTTAAGCCTTCTGCCAGTATATTCTTT
>CALXFC010000020.1 GCA_944387485.1 uncultured Clostridia bacterium | reverse complement strand
AGAATAAGAAAGGTAATCTAGAGGAAACTTTTTTACTGGCTAACCATCAGTAATTTCCTATACATTATTGTGTTATTAATTTTAGCAGGAGTATCAATTGCAATGCTAACAGGAGAGAACGGAATACTAACTCAAGCAAACAATAGCAAAATTGAACAATCACATGGAGCAGTAGAAGAAGCAATGTCACTTGCATACAATGAATGGCAAATAAAGATAAATACAGCAGATACAACAAAGCTTGCAAGTACAGAAACAGTAACAATAAAAGGAGAAGAAGAAAAAGCATTAGTAGGAACAAGTACAACATTTTTACAATTTCTAAATAGCGAAGGTTATATAAAGGAAGGAACAACAGATGTATTAAATATAGAAGAATTAACAGGAAGTAAACAAGCGCTAGGAAATGGAACAGATAATGATATATACAAAATAGAAGAGAAAGATGGAAGTTATGTTGTTTCATATTATGATGTAAATGGAACACCAAAAGAAATATGGAATACAGCCAAAGGAACAGAAACAGGAAGTGTAAAATTAGAACCAGATACAGGAAAAGAGGCATTAATATTAGTTTATAATGTAAATGCAGGAGATACAATAGAATTACCATATTATTTAAAGTGGGTTGATGGAGATTATAATCAATATGATGCAACATTTGAGTTTTCAGTAGACTGGGGAGATGGAAATAAGACAGAAGGAATAACAAATACAAATATATCAGGCAATTCAACACATCAATATACAGAAGCAGGAGAAAAAAGAATAACAATAACAGGAACATTTGAAAGTATAGTTTCATATAGAGATACACCAGGTGATATAGTAGGAATAGATAAATTAGTAAAAGTAGAACAATGGGGAACAACAGGATTAAAGACAATAGGTCTAGCTGATTGTACAAATTTAACACAAATAGCACAACCAACAGAAAGTAGTTTTAAAGATTTATCATATGTATCTTTTTATCGTTCAGGAATAACAAGTATACCAGAGAATTTCTTTGCTGGTTGTGATTGGAATAAATTAACGAGTTTATTTAGATGTTTTTACGAATGTGAAAATTTAGATGGAAATGCACCGGAATTGTGGCTAACAGGAACAAATACTTCAGATAATGAATATCAAGGAAAACCAGATGGTCAAAGCTGTTTCTATAGTTGTACTGGATTAGATAATTATGATGACATACCAGCATATTGGAAAGATCCAGCACAACAATAAAAATAATTATAATAAAAAGGTTTTGTCCTTTTATGTAAAAGATAGTAAGTTTAGCTTACTATTTTTTACTTTTTGTGAAGAATATTACAAAACTGTTAAATATATGTTACATTTGTATTAATGGTATTGACCATTGACAGAAAAAAGAATAAAATAATATCATCATAAGAGGGTTAAAAATATGAGGATAATAAGTGGAAAAGCAAGAGGAACAAAACTATATACATTAGAAGGTGATTTAACTCGTCCAACATTAGATAGAGTAAAAGAATCATTATTTAATATAATACAAAATGACATTGTAGGAAGTAATTTTCTAGATATGTTTTCAGGAAGTGGAGCAATAGGATTAGAAGCAAAAAGTAGAGGAGCAAAAGAAGTAATTCTTTGTGAAAGAGACAAAAATGCAATTAAGATTATAAGAAAAAATATAGAAAAAACACATTTAGATGTTAAACTTTATGAGATGTCATATGAGAAAATGTTAGAAAAGCTTGATGAAAAACTAAATATTGTTTACATAGACCCGCCTTATAAAACAGATTTAGCATACGAATCTGTAAAAAAATTACTTGATTTACAATTGATAAAAGACAATGGATTAATAATAATAGAAACAGATGAAGAAGAAAGAATAGAAAAACAAATAAGTAATTTAGAGATAGAGATAGTAAATAAAAGAAAATATGGTCGTGTACATCTTATTTTTATAAGATTAAGAAAGGGGTAAAACCATGGAAATTTTTACATTATTGGAAACTTTAGAGGATTTATTAGAAAATAGCAAGAGTCTTCCGTTTACATCAAAAGGAATAGTTGATAGAGATGAAATGCTAGATATAATAAAAGAAATAAGAATAAAACTTCCAGACGAATTAAAACAAGCAAAATGGGTAAAAGAAGAAAGACAAAGAATATTAGTTGAAGCTCAAAAAGAAGCAGATGGAATAGTAAAAGAAGCAGAAAATAGAATAATTGCTATGGTGGATGAGCATGAAATAACAAGAAAAGCATATGACCAAAAAACAGAAATAATAGAAACAGCAAATGAAATGTCAAGAGAGATTTCAAAAGGAACTAAGGAATATGCAGATAGTTTACTTGCAAATACAGAAGATGTATTAAATGAAACATTAAATAAACTAGGAACTAATATGACAGAAGCTTTAAACCTTATGCAAATATCATTAGAAGATACAATAAAGACAATACAAAACAGTAGAAAAGAATTAAAGTAATAAACAAAAGTCAGATTTGTAAAATATTTAAAATCTGACTTTTTAAGGATTAATAAAACATAATTTGAAAGGATGGTAGAAATGGCTAAAAAAAGAAGATACAAAAAAAGAAAAAAGACAGCTTCTAGATTAGATATAGCAGTAGTTACACTAATAGTACTTAGTATACTTTTAGCTGTTTTAATATATACAAAATCAGGTACAGTAGGAATAAAATTAAATGAAATATTAGGAGGAATAATGGGAATAATGCAATATGTACTTCCAATAGGAGGTATAGCTATTGCAATAAAACTTGCATCAGATGGTAGAGAAGAAATAACATCTAAATTAGTACAATATGGAATTGCAATAGTTGCACTTAGTATTGTATTTAGTGTGTTCCAAATTTCAAGCGGAGAATTAGACTCTACAAAAGAAATGTCGGAAGTAGTAAAAGATGCTTATTACTATGGTTCACAAGGACATGGTGGAGGAGCAATAGGAGCAGTAGGAGGAGTCGTACTTGCAAAACTTTTAGGAAATGTGGGTGCTGTAATATTCTGTATAGGAATTGCTATAATATTATTAGTCTTCACATTTGGAATTAATTTATCAGATATTATAAATATGTTTATGGACAAAATAGAAGAAAAACGTGAAGAAAGATTTGAAAGAAAAGAAGAACTTGCTAAAGAAAGAGAAAAAGAAGAAGAGCAAGAAACACCAAGTCAGAGAAGAAAACGTCTAAGAGAGGAAAGAAGAGCAAAAGCAGAGCTTGCGAAACTAGAAAAACAAAATCCAATGGACAACCAAATAAAAATCAACTTTGGTGGAAGAATTGTGGAAAGTGGAGACGAAAAAGTAGGTTTAAAGAAATATGACCATTCAAATGACGATTTAGAGCCATTAACCAAAGAAAGCAAAAAAGCAAAAAAAGAACAAGAAGAAATGCAACCAGATGTAATAGATAGTAATTTATTTAAAGAAGTAGAAGAACAAAAAGAAGACAAGAAAAAAGCGGTGTTACAACTAGAACACAGTGTAGTTGTAGAAGATGAACATTATGAATATCCACCAGTAGAACTTTTAAGTAAGCCAGGAAAGAAAACTTTAAAAGGTGGAGCAAAAGCGCTAACAGATACAGCAACAAAATTACAAAAAACATTATATAGTTTTGGAGTGTCTGCAAAAGTAGAAAATGTGTCAGTAGGACCAGCAATTACTCGTTATGAACTAAAGCCAGCAGAAGGAGTAAGAGTAAGTAAAATTGCAAATTTAGCAGATGATATAGCATTAAATTTAGCAGCAGAAACAATAAGAATAGAAGCACCAATTCCAGGAAAACAAGCAGTAGGAATAGAAGTACCAAATAAAGAAAAAGAAGTAGTACATTTTAGAGAAATAATAGAAAGTAAAGAATTTAAATCAAATAAATCAAAATTAACAGTAGGACTTGGAAAAGATGTTGCAGGAAATGTAAAACTTGCAGATATTGCAAAAATGCCACATGTATTAATTGCAGGTTCAACAGGTTCTGGTAAAAGTGTATGTATTAATACAATAATTGCAAGTATAATTTATAATGCAAAACCATCTGAAGTAAAATTTGTAATGGTAGATCCAAAAGTAGTAGAATTATCTGTTTATAATGGAATACCACATTTATTAATACCAGTTGTAACAGACCCTAAAAAAGCTGCAGGAGCATTAGCATGGGCAGTTCAAGAAATGGATGATAGATATAATAAATTTGCAGAAAAAGGAGTTCGTGACTTAAAAGGATATAATAAAGCGATAGAAAAAGAAAATGAATTTGGAAAATTGCCACAAATAGTAATTATTATAGATGAGCTTGCAGATTTAATGATGGTTGCAAAAAATGATGTAGAAGATGCAATATGTAGATTAGCACAAAAAGCGAGAGCAGCAGGAATGCATTTAGTAATTGCAACACAAAGACCATCTGTAGATGTAATAACAGGATTAATAAAAGCAAATGTACCATCAAGAATAGCGTTTGCAGTATCATCACAAGTAGATTCAAGGACAATATTAGATAGTGTAGGAGCAGAAAAGTTACTTGGAAAAGGAGATATGTTGTTCTTCCCATCAGGGGCACCAAAGCCATCTAGGATACAAGGAGCGTTTGTTTCAGATGATGAGGTAGAAAAGATAGTAAGTTTCATAAAATCAAATGGAACAGCAACATATAGTGAAGATATATTGGAAAGTATCGAGAATAATAATAAAACAGATAAAGAAATTGCTGAAACAGATGATGATACAGATCCATTTTTAATGGACGCAATTCAAACAGTTGTGGAAACAGGCCAAGCATCAACTTCATTTATTCAAAGAAAGTTTAAAGTAGGATATGCAAGAGCTGGAAGAATAATTGACCAAATGGAAGAAAGAGGAGTAATATCAGGATATCAAGGAAGTAAACCAAGAGAAGTATTAATGACTTTAGATAAATTAAATGAATTAAAAATGGGTACAGGAGAACAACAATAAAAAATCGAGTAAAATTTAATTACTAAACTGTAATTTGATAGTTTGGAGAGAACAATGGATAGAGCAAGTTTGGATAAGCTAATATTTTATTTTAATAATGTATTATCATATAATAATTATTTAGAAGATGATATAAAATTATTAGATAAGATTTATTTAATAATAGGAAAAGCAAGACCGAAAGAATATAAAGGTGTTAATGATAATACATATAAATATTTAATAAACAATATAAATGAAATCATTGTAGAAACAGTAAAGAAGCTAGGAGAGGAAGATAGAAAATATTTTTTAGAACAACTTCCAAAGTTTATAAAAATTAGTTTACTAGAAGATAAGAAAAAGCTGGAAATGTTAAACAACTTAAAATTAATAGAAAAAAAGGTAGTAATACAAAGCCTTAATTATACAGATGATGAAAAAATAGATTTATTGAATAAGTTGGAAAACGATATTTATAAAATAGAAATAATAAAAAGTATACAAGATGATGATAAGAAAATAGAGTTATTAAGAAAAATTAACAATGAAAAAGATAAAACTAATATTATTTCAACCATATATGATGATAATAAAAAAATCCAACTATTGAAAAGTATTGAAAGCGAAATAAATAAATCAAAAATTATAAAAAGCCTACAAAATGATGATTTAAAGATTGAGTTGTTAAAACAAATTGAAAAACAGACAAATAAAGCGCTAATTATTGAAAGCATAAAGGACGATATAAAGAAAGTTCAAATTTTAAAAAGCATGACACGTGAAGAAACTAGAAAGTTTATTATAGAATCAATTAAAGATGATGATCTTAAAATAGAGTTATTGAAAACATTAAAGAAAGAAAAGGATAGAGCAGATGTAATAAAGACTATACAAGATGATGATAAAAAAATTAAGTTGTTGGATATTATAGAAATTAAAATGAGAAAAATTTTTATAATAGAAACTATAGATGATGATAGTAAAAAAATAGAATTTTTAAAAAACATAGATAATGAAGAAGATAGAATAAGTATTTTCAAGACATTACAAACAGATGACAAAAAAATAGAAGCATTAGACTATATAAAAAATTTAGATAAGAAATTAATGTTAATTGTAGAAATAAATGATGTAAAAAAAAGAGATGCTGAACTTAGTAAAATAGATAAAAATTTAAGTGGAGTATATAGAAAAATTTTAGATATAGACAAGGAAGAATCATATGATACTAAATATAAAGATATAAATATTCCATTAAATATGACATTTGGGATAGAAATAGAATGTGCTGGAAAATATAAAAGTTTAGTACCTAGAAATATAGGAAACTGGAAAAAAACATCAGATGATTCAATAGGAAAAAATGGAATAGAAGTTATTTCTCCAATAATGAATAACACATATAGATATATAACGCAAATATATAAGATAAACGAAATATTGCAGAACATAGGGTTAAGAGCAACAGAAAAATGTGGAGGACATGTTCATATAGGGGCAGATTTTATACAGTCAGAAGAAGGATTTAGACAATTAATGGAATTATGGGGAAATGCAGAAGAAGTATATTTTTTAATTTCTAATAAAGCTGGTGAGCCATCAAGAGAAGGCGTGAGAAAATATGCATATCCAATATCAAGCAGTATGGAAGATGCAGATTTGGAGGAGGACATTTCAAAAGATGATTTTATAGAAGACGCAAAGAAAGTTTTAGAGAATGATAGGAATAGAAGTCTAAATATTATGAATATAAATAATGGAAAAAACACAATAGAATTTAGACTATCTAATGGAACGTTAGATGCAAATACTTGGTTAGAAAATATACGTCTATATGGAAGAACAGTACAGGTAGCTGAAAAATTAGGAAAGATAGTAAATAAAATGAAGGCAGAAGAAGAGTTAACACAAGATGAGAAAACCATATATGCATTAAAAGAAATGCTAAAGCAAAAGAAGATTTCACTAGATACTAAAATGGAAATACTAATGAAAATATTATTTAATGAAGAAGAAAGAGTAGTTTATCAAGAAAGATATGAAGTTAATAAACAACTAGCTGAAGAACAAAACAGAATTTCAAAGTTAGAATTTGGAAAAGTAGACTTAAAAAAAGAATATAATGATACAAAAACACCAGAAGAGATAGTTGAATTTCAAGAGAGCACAAAGGAAGAGGAACAAAGGTAGAAAGGAAAGACAATGGTAAATATCATAATTGTGGAAGGAAGAGAAAAATACAACCTTTTAAATATAAAAGAAGCAGTTGAGCAATTTTTAGGAGAAGACTTTTATAAATTAAGCAATGAAGAAAAGTATATAAGGATAAGAATGAAAACTATCATGAATGCTTATCTAAAGAATAAAAAGGTTAAAGATTTAAAAAAAGGAGAAGTTATTAAGGATGTAAGGAAAGAGCAATATATAATATATGATGAAGAAATCTTTTTCTTGTCACTTGCAAAAAATAATGATATAGTTATATATGAAAAAGAAGATGCAAATTTATTTGCTAAAAATATAAATAAAGATAATCTTGAAAGGGTATCAAAAAGATACATAAGAATAAATGATTGCGTAAATGAATTAATAGAAAATAAATTAAAAAATATAAATTTATAAAACTAAAGAACTGAGATAAAATTATCTCAAGAAAGGAGAATATTTTGCAAAAGAAAAATGAAAAATTGTTTGATAAAATAGTTAGAAAAGACTATAACAATGAATTAGAAAGAGTACTAGAGAAAAAAACATATGCAGAGAATGCAAAGAGTATTCTCCTAAGTATATTATACAAGATAGAGGCATCATACAAAGATTATAAGCAAGTAAAACAAGATGTAGTAAGTAAGGAAGAATTAATAGAAAGTATAATTTATTGCATAGAAAATAATTGTGATGAAATTAAATTAGTAAAACCACATTCTAAAGAAAGTGAAATTATAGGTAAAAGGACATTTTTAATAGAAAAAAAGAAAAAAAGAATAATTTGTTACAACATAGAAAGAAAAGTATTATATTGCTTAGCAAAAATATCTAAAAGAAATAGAATAATAAAAGATAATTATTTTGTAATAGATAAAACATTGTCAGATTTAATAAATGTGGGTGCTTGTATAAATCAAGTAGAACCACTAAGAGATTTTAATGGATATTCATGGACAACTATACCAAGAGAAATAGAAAGCATAATTCATAATTTAATCTACCAAAACTTATTGTTATTAGTTGGAAATGAGTTTATGAATAAGTGGATTACTAATAAAGAATTTATTATTGACTATATGGAGTTATTTAAAAATAGATTAGAGCAATTTTATGGAAAAGAACTAGCAGAAGAATTAATTAAGATATTAAAAGAAATTTCAGTATATTTAGAAATTAAATTTGATAAAAAAGCAAAAGAAAAAATGATGAAACAAAAGGAAATAGTTGAAAAAGAACTAGATCAAATGCAGGATAATAAGGCATTTGTAGTTAAAATAACAGAAGAAAAAAGAAAAATAGTTAATGAGATAAAAACAATTGATGAAACAATAAATAATAAACATTTGTTAGAAGAAGAATATGAGAAAAGAAACGAAGCGTTACCAATAGAAGAAAAAATCTTTAGTATGAGAATTCTTTCAAAAATGATGTGTGATGAAAGAGAGAGAAAAATAGAAAAGATAGAAAAGCTAAATAGTTTATTAAATCCTAAGAAATATGTCGGATATAAAAAAGAATTAGAATACAAAGAAAAATATTTATCTTTGATAGATGAAAAGAATATTGATAAAAAGATAGATAGATTAAAATTAAAAATGCAGAAAATATTTTTAAAATGTTTTGATAAAAAAATAGAACAATGCACTTCAAAACATAGTATGCTAAAACTAATTTATGAGTTTAGATATTATATGATGTTACCATATACTTTTGAAAATAATATTTATCAAGAAAAAACGTTACAAAAAGAAATAGAGGAAGAAACAAAGAAAATATTAAAGAAAGCAAATGAGTTAAAGGTGATAGAAAGATTTTCTAAACAAGAAGATGTAAATTATGAATTATTAAAATGTATTTTCCAAAATAGAAATATAAATTTGGAAGAAATAGAAATAAAATTAATAAAAGAAAAAGGATTACAAAAAGGGCAAGAAAAATATTATATACAAATATTTGATGGAAATGGCATTAGTGAAAAAAGAGAAATGCCAAATTCAGAAAATATGAATAAAAAAGATTTAGCAATTAGATTTAATATAAAGGTTAAGGCATTTTATTAAAGGAGGAATTTTATGAAAATAACTTTTTTGGGAGCAACTAAAACAGTTACAGGCTCAAATTATTTAGTAGAAGCTGCAGGAAAAAGATTTTTAGTAGATTGTGGTATGTGGCAAGGAAAGTCAGAATTAGAAGAAAGAAATGATGAAGAATTTGAATTTGATCCTAAAGCCATAGACTTTATGCTTTTAACACATGCACATATTGACCACTCAGGAAGAATACCAAAACTTTATAAAGAAGGATATAGAAATAAAGTATATGCGCATAAAGCAACATGTGATTTATGTGCTTTGATGCTACCAGACAGTGGACATATACAAGAAATGGAGACATCTTGGAAAAATAAAAAAAGAATAAGGAAAGGACTTCCAGAAATAGAACCAATGTATACAGCAGAGGAAGCTGCAAGATGTTTGGAGATATTTGAACCAGTACAATATGATGAGATTATAGAAATAACACCAGAAATCCATGTTCGTTTTAATGATGCAGGACATATGCTTGGTTCTAGCATAATAGAGCTTTGGGTAAATGAAAATGGAAAAGAAGAAAAAACAGTATTTACAGGAGATTTGGGAAATAATGATATACCACTTTTAGATTCACCAACAATGATAGAAGATGCAGATTATTTAGTAATGGAATCAACATATGGAAGTAGATTACATTTAAGAAATGACGAAAAAGCAGAAATATTTTTAAATGTAGTATCAGAGACCTTAGATAATGGAGGGACAGTTGTAATACCATCATTTGCAGTAGGAAGAACACAAGAAATTCTTTATGAAATAAATAAGTTAAAAGATGAAAAAGAAGATGAAGAATTTAAAAGAAAATATAAAACATTGATGAAAGCAGATGTATATGTAGATAGCCCGCTTGCAATATCAGCAACAGAGGTGTTTAGAGAAAATACAAATCTTTTTGAACCAGAAGTAAGAGAAGAAATTATGAGGGGAGATAATCCACTAGAATTTCCAGGATTACATTTTACAAGGACAGCAGAAGAATCAAAAGCATTAAACGAGGATCCAAGACCAAGTATAATAATATCAGCAAGTGGAATGTGTGATGTGGGAAGAATAAAACATCATTTAAAACATAATATATGGAATCCAAAATCAACTATTCTTTTTGTTGGATATCAAGCACCTGGAACTTTAGGATATCAAATAGTAAATGGTGCAAAAACAGTAAAAATATTTGGAGAAGAATTTGCAGTAAACGCAAGAGTAGAATATATAGAAGGATATTCTGGACATGCAGACCAAGAAGGTTTAATGGATTTTATTTATTCATTTATAAAGAAACCAAAAAATATATTCTTGGTACATGGTGAACCTGAGTCACAAGAGGTATTGAGAGATAAAATAGAAAAAGAAACAAAAATACCAGTAATAATACCAGACTTTGGAGAAACTTATGATATTTCAGAAACAGTAGAAATGACAAATAAGATAGAAAGAAAACTACCTAAAACAATGAAGACAGAAATACTAGAAAGACTAGAAAAATTAAAGGGCGAAATCAAAGATATGGATGAATATGTAAGAAAAGATGTTGATGATGACAATTTAAGAGACGAAGATATCTTTAGAATAAACGAGAAGATAAAAGACTTAGAAAAACAAATATTAAATGTAATAGAAGGTTAATTTAAGGAGAATAAACTAATGAGTGATAAATATTTAAATGAAGCAATAGTTGGAAATAAAAATATGATAGCAACTTTGACGTATAAAGGAGAGCTAGAAAGATTATATTTTCCAAGTAAAGACAATAGACAGTATATAAATTTTTTCCATACAGGAGTAAAACTAAATCAATCTGATTTGATATATTTACATGATGATATTAATAATAGATATAAACAATATTATGATACAGATACAAATGTTTTAAATACAGAGGTAACAAATACATATTTTAATTTAAAAATAGTCCAAACAGATTTTGTATTATTAAAGGAAAATGTATTAGTAAGAAGGTATGAATTTATAAACGAGGGAAAAATAGATTTAGATACTAAATTTTATATTCATTCCGAATTATTATCAGATAGAAATAACCATGTATCATGTAAAGTAATAGACAACGGAATGGTACAATATGCACATGATTTTACAGTATCTACATTTGCAAAAGGAGCAAAAATTTCAAAACATCAAATAAATGGAAGTTATGATACTATTAAAACTGGCGAAATACACGATAAAGATTATATTGGAATGTCAAAAGATTCTAGTATATGTTATGATTTGGGAACTATAAATCCACAGGCAAAGAAAGTATTGGAGATTTGTATTTTAGTTGATGAAAATAGAAATGTATCAGAAATGGAAGACGAAATAGATAGAATTACAAAGATAGACCTAAATAAAGAATATACATCTACAAAATCTTATTGGAGAAAATATTTAAAAGCTCATAATGGATTAAATTTAAAAGAACCACAAAATAGTTATGAAGAAAGAATTTTTGAAATATATAAAAGAAGTATTTTATTGTTTCCATTACTTACGAATCCAGAAACAGGAGGAATAATTGCATCACCAGAAATAGATGAAGATTTTACGAAATGTGGAAGATATGCTTATTGTTGGCCTAGAGATGCTGTATTTGTCACAAAAGCCATGGACATTGTAAAAATGGGAAAAGAAACAGAAAAATTTTATAAAGTTTTTTGTAAAAAAACACAGTCTAAAAATGGAATGTGGGAACAAAGATTTTTTACAGATGGAAAACTAGCTCCTTGTTGGGGATATCAAGTAGATGAAACAGCAAGTGTAGTTTATGGTGTTTATGAACATTATAAAGTAACAAAGTCAGAGAAATTTCTAAAAGATAATCTTCGTATGTGTGAAAAAGCAATAGACTTTTTGAAAAAATATATAAAAGACTGGATAGGAGTAGAACGGTATAGATGAAGCAAAAAGAGATGTTGTAAAAGATGAAATAGAAGAAGAGACTAAAGAAAGAACAGGAAGAGAACATAGATATCATGTAAGTTATGATTTGTGGGAAATGTGTGAAGGAATCCACTTATATTCTCTAGCAAGTATTTATGCAGCATTTGATGCTATTTTAAATATTTATAGAGTTCTTGGAAAAAATGTATCAGATTTTGAAAATAATAGGTTAAAAGAGGAAAAAATACAAAAGAATGAAAGAGAAATAGAAAAGATACAAAGAGGAATAAAAGATTATATTAATGAAAACTTATATGATGAGCAAAAAAAGTCATATGTAAGAAATCCTGAAGATAAAAAAATGGATATTAGTATTTTAGGTGCAGTTTATCCATTTAATGTGTTTAAACCAAAAGAAAATAAAGTTAAAAATACTGTTGAGAGTATTAATTTACATCTTCGTACTTATACAGGAGGATATCAAAGGTTTGAAGGTGACCATTATATGAATGGTAATCCTTGGCCTATTGCTAATCTTTGGATGACTCTTTACTACTTAGAAACAGGAGAAAAGAAGAAAGCTAAAGAGACTTTTGATTTTGTTGTAAAAACTTGTGGAAAACATTATTTGTTGGGTGAACAAGTAGATAATTCAACATTAAAACCAAACTGGGTAATAGGTCTTGGTTGGTCTCATGCAATGTTCTTGATTGTTTTAGAAAAATTGTATAAATAATAGAAATAAAGAAAGCAAGTATTGTATGAAAAGATACTTGCTTTTATAATTAATTACTAATGAAAAAGTCTACATAATTTGAAAAAATGTGATTTTTGTGTTATTATATATAGTAGGTACAGCTATTAGCCAGTACCCAGCATTGACAGCAATAGAAAGGACAAAAAATGAGATTGATGCTTTTAAATGCATATAAAGACCTGAATTCTTGTGAATGGTGCTTTGCAGATGATGACAAGACCAGATTTTCAAAAGCTTTTTCTATAGATTTTTCTTCTAAGAAGCCTAAGGAATGGAAAATCTTTGTTTCGGAATTTCTTGGTCTTGAGCAAATGATTAAGATTTGCCAAGAAGCCTGTAATAGTGATTTTATCACTATAGAGTGCGATGAAAAAGACGAGGAGAGCTTGAAGAAAAATTTGAAAAGCATAATGGACTATGTTGTTAATTTAAGTGAAATCACCTGCTTTGATGATGAAATGAAAGGATTTATGGTAATAGGTGAAAATCTCTCGGATAAGTGTTGGGAAGTACAAATTAACTGCTAAAACTGGCTAAATACTAGATACAAGTGAATCTAGTTATAAGAAGGAGCCGATTTTTTACGGCTTCTTCTTATTTTCTAAAAACTTTTTAAATACTACTTGCAATATAGTATTTTTTGTTATACAATAATAAATGCCTAAGTAAAGGTAGTAAAATAATTTTTATAAGGAGGAATTTATTATGTCAGTTAAAATAGGTATTAACGGATTTGGAAGAATCGGAAAATTATCATTCCAAGCAGCACTTGCAAAAGAAGGAGTAGAAGTAGTAGCAGTAAATGATCCATTTATTGCAGCAGATTATATGGCTTACATGACAAAATATGATACAGTTCATGGAAGATTTAATGGAACTATAGAAGAAAAAGATGGAAATTTAGTAGTAAATGGAAATGTAATAAAAGTATATAATGAAATGGATCCACATAATATACCATGGAAAGATTTAGGAGTAGAATATGTACTAGAATGTTCAGGAGTATTTACAACAATGGAAAAAGCACAAGCACACTTAGATGCTGGAGCTAAAAAAGTTATAATTAGTGCACCTTCAAAAGATGCCCCAATGTTTGTTATGGGAGTTAACAATGAAACATATGATCCAAGTATGAACATTGTATCAAATGCATCTTGTACAACAAACTGTTTAGCACCACTTGCTAAAGTTATTAATGATAACTTTGGAATTACAGAAGGATTAATGACAACAGTTCACTCAACAACTGCAACACAAAAAACAGTTGATGGAGCTTCTAAAAAAGATTGGAGAGGTGGACGTGCAGCATCTGCTAATATCATACCATCTACAACTGGAGCTGCAAAAGCAGTTGGAAAAGTTATTCCAGAATTAAATGGAAAATTAACAGGTATGTCATTAAGAGTACCTACAGTTGATGTTTCAGTAGTTGACTTAACATGTAATTTAGCAAAACCAGCAACATATGAAGAAATATGTGCAGCTGTTAAGAAAGCATCAGAAGGAGAATTAAAAGGAATATTAGAATATACAGATGAAGATGTTGTATCATCAGACTTCATAAGTGATCCTCATACATCAATCTTTGATGCAAAAGCTGGAATTATGCTTACAGATACATTTGTTAAATTAGTTGCATGGTATGACAACGAATGGGGATATTCAAACAAATTAGTAGATTTAGCTTGCTATATTGCTAGCAGAAGCTAATAAAGTTTTTAGATATTTAAGAAAGAGAACACTTTTATAGTGTTTTCTTTTTTTGATACAGTAGAAAAGTAACACCAACCATTTTTGTTCCTGGGTACTTGTTAGGTGTATCACCATATAGATGGGAAAGAAGTAAAAATAGAAATTTTTTAAAGATAATTAGAAAGAGTACTTGAAATGTACTCTTTTTTGTTATAAAATAGTTTTGTCTTATAAAATAAGGAAAATTGTGCAAACTAATAAAAGAAATTAAAGGAGGAATAAAAAATGAGTAAAAAGACAGTAAAAGATATTGATTTGAAAGGAAAGAAAGTTTTAGTTAGATGTGACTTTAATGTACCATTAGACGAAAATAGAAATATTACAGATAATACAAGAATAGTAGCTGCATTACCAACTATAAAGTATTTGCTAGAACAAAATTGCAGTGTTATTTTATGCTCTCATTTAGGAAGACCAAAAGGAGAATTTAAACCAGAGTTTTCTTTAGCACCTGTTGCAAAAGAATTATCAAGATTATTAGGACAAGAAGTAATTATGGCAAAAGATGTAATAGGAGAAGATGCAAAAACAAAAGCAGCTAATCTAAAACAAGGTGAAATATTATTATTAGAAAATGTTAGATTCCATAGAGAAGAAACAGATAATGATCCAGAATTTAGTAAAGCTTTAGCTAGCATGGCAGAAGTATATGTAAATGATGCTTTTGGAGCAGCACATAGAGCACATGCATCAACAGTAGGTGTAGCAGCATACTTACCAGCAGTATCAGGATTCTTAATAGAAAAAGAATTAAAATTCTTAGGAGAAGCTTTAGATAACCCAGTAAGACCATTTATGGCAATATTAGGAGGAGCAAAGGTATCAGATAAAATAGGAGTAATAGATAGCTTACTTGAAAAAGTAGATACATTAATGATAGGTGGAGGAATGGCATATACATTCTTTAAAGCACAAGGATATAGTGTAGGAAATTCAATGTGTGAAGAAGATAAATTAGACCTAGCAAGAGAATTAATGCAAAAAGCAAAAGACAGAGGAGTAAAATTAATGCTTCCAGTTGATACAAGAGTAGGTAAAGAATTTAAACCAGATACAGAAAGTAAAACAGTAGCTTGGACAGAAATTCCAGATGGATGGGAAGGATTTGATATTGGAGAAAAAACAATAGAAATGTTCTCAGAAGAATTAAAAAATGCAAAAACAGTAGTATGGAATGGACCACTAGGATTATTTGAATTTGACCAATTTGCAAAAGGAACAAACGCAATAGCAAAAGTTTTATCAGAATTAGATGCAACAACAATAATTGGTGGTGGAGATTCAGCAGCAGCAGTAAGAAAAGCAGGATTACAAGATAAGATGACTCACATATCAACAGGAGGAGGAGCATCACTAGAATTTTTAGAAGGTAAAAAATTGCCAGGAATAGAATGTTTACAAGATAAATAAATTATTTAAGGGGAAGTAAAGTATTCCCCTTAGAATTGTGATAAAAGAAAGGAAGATAAATATGAGAAAAAAAGTAATAGCAGGGAATTGGAAAATGAATATGCTTCCAGGAGAAGCAATAGAATTTATAAATGAATTAACACCACTTGTAAAAGATACTAAAAATGAGGTAATATTATGTGTGCCATATACAGATCTATTTTACGCTTTACTTACAGCACAAAATACAAATATAAAAATAGGTGCACAAAATATGCATTTTGAAGAATCAGGAGCATATACTGGTGAAGTTTCAGGTAAAATGTTAAAATCAATAAATGTAGAATATGTAATAATAGGACATTCAGAAAGAAGACAATATTTTGCAGAAACAGACGAAACAGTAAATAAAAAAGTAAAAGCAGCATTTAAATATGGATTAAAACCAATAGTATGCGTTGGAGAAACATTAGAAGAAAGAGAAGCAGGAAAAACGACCGATAAAATAACAAAACAAACAGAACTTGCATTAGAAGGTTTAACAAATGAGCAAGTAGAAAATACAATAATTGCTTATGAACCAATTTGGGCAATAGGAACAGGAAAAACAGCAACAAGCGAAGATGCAAACAACTCAATAAAAGAGATTAGAAATAAAATTGAGGAAATCTATGGACAAGAAACAGCTTCAAGAGTTATAATACAATATGGCGGAAGCGTAAAATCTTCAAATGCTAAAGAGCTTTTTGAAATGTCAGATATTGATGGAGGACTAGTTGGAGGAGCAAGTCTAAAAGCTGAAGAATTTAGTAAAATAGTAAATTATGACAAATAATGATGATAACCTGTTTTTGGGGACGGAGAAAAAAAACAGGTTAAAAAGAAAAGGATGGTAGAATAAATGAAAGATAAACTAACGATGCTAATGATATTAGACGGTTTTGGAGATAATCCAAATAAAGATGGAAATGCTATAAAATTAGCTAAAACACCAAATATAGATAAATTAATGAAGAAATATCCAAACACAGATATAAGAACAAGTGGATTAGCAGTAGGATTACCAGATGGACAAATGGGAAATTCTGAAGTAGGACATACAAATATAGGAGCAGGAAGAATAGTATATCAAGAATTAACAAGAATAACAAAATCTATAGAAGATGGGGATTTCTTTACTAATCCAGAATTTATAGCAGCAATTGAAAATTGTAAGAAAAACAATTCTAAATTACACATTTTAGGATTATTGTCAGATGGAGGAGTCCACAGTCATATTCGTCATTTATATGGATTACTTGAAATGGCTAAAAGAAGAGATTTTGAAGATGTATATGTACATTGCTTTTTAGATGGTAGAGATACTCCACCAGCATCAGCAGAAAGTTATATTATAAAATTACAAGATAAAATGAAAGAAAAAGGAATAGGAAAAATTGCAAGCATATCTGGTAGATTTTATAGTATGGACAGAGATAAAAGATGGGAAAGAATTAAAAAATCTTATGATGCGTTAGTAAATGGAATAGGAAATAAGGCAGGAAGCGCAATAGGAGCAATTGAAGATTCATATCAAAAAGAAGTATTTGATGAATTTGTAGAACCAACAGTAATTTGTAATGGAGATACACCAGTTGCAACAATAGAAAAAAACGATTCAGTAATATTCTTTAATTTTAGACCAGATAGAGCAAGACAAATAACAAGAACTTTAGTAGATCCAGAATTTAATGAATTTGAAACAAAGAAAAATTTAAATTTATATTTTGTATGTTTTACAAGTTATGATGAAACAATGCCAAATGTTCATATAGCATTTAAAAAAGAAACTTTAAAAAATACATTTGGAGAATATATAAGCAAGAAAGGATATACACAACTTAGAATTGCAGAAACTGAAAAATATGCACATGTTACATTTTTCTTTAATGGAGGAGAAGAAAAGCAATATCCAGGAGAAGATAGAATATTAGTGCCATCTCCAAAAGTTGAGACATATGATATGAAACCAGAAATGAGTGCATATGAGGTAACAGATAAAGTATTAGAAGCAATATCAGAAGATAAATATGATGTAATAATATTAAATTATGCAAATACTGATATGGTAGGGCATACAGGAAGTTTACCAGCAGCAATAAAAGCAGTGGAAGCAATAGATGAATGTGTAGGAAAAGTAGTAAAACTTGTAGAAGAAAAAAATGGTAACATGATAATAACAGCAGATCACGGGAATGCTGAACAAATGATAAATTATAAAACAGGAGAGCCACATACTGCACATACAACAAATCCAGTACCATTAATATTAGTTACATCTAATAAAAAACTAAAATTAAAAGAAAATGGAAAACTAGCAGACTTAGCACCAACAATGCTTGACTTAATGCATTTAGAAAAACCAGAAGAAATGACTGGAACAAGTTTATTAAATGGGGAATAAGAGTATGTTAAATCACACAAAGAAAATAAAAGAGATATACGAAGATATACAGAAAAAATTGTATTATATGATACCAGAAAAATGGGATAAATTGTTTTTATATAGTTCAGTAATAGATATGCCAAATGGAGAACAAAAGGGAGAATTATATTTTTACTACATTCCAAGAGGAATATTAAAAAAGAAACCTGTTAATGTATACGAAATACCTAATAAATTTAATTTGGATGAAAGTGATTATTTAAAACTAGTAAGTATTTTATATGGGAGAATAAAAACTTTAAGAGAAGAATTTAGAAAATCAGAAACAGGAAATATATGGTCTAATATAACCATGTCAATTCAAAATATGAAATTTAAAGTAGAATATAATTATGATGATTTAGAGCATAGCGAATTTAATAGTTATGAAAGGCATATTATATGGAGATACGAATATCTAGGAATCGGCGAAGAACAAGTAAATAAAAAGGATAAAGAAATACTAAAAAGATATTTACAGACTCCTAAAATTATAGGTAGAAAAGAAACATATGAAACAGGTATTTATATAAAAGATATAGAAAATAAAATTGCATATAATACAGATGAAACTAATAATAGTAGTAGAGAAAATATTGCTGCCAATAATAATATTAATATTGGTGTTGGTAGAGACTATTACGAAAATGAAGAAATATCAAAATCAGATAAAAACATACCAAAAAGAAAAAATCAATTATTATTATCAGAAGAACAAATAAAAAGATATGAAGAGCAACAAAAAAAGAGAAATACACATTAAGTAAAAAGTAATAAATAAAAAAATAGAAAATGAAAAACAGGAATTATAATTAAATATTAGGTGAAATAAAGTTGTTAACTTTTAGGTATTTATAGACCTAAAATATAATAAATATATGTAGAAAAAACAAAATATTGAAAGGAGCAATTAAAATGACTTATTCAAAAGAATTAGAAGACATGTGCTATGTTCGTAAAGGAGTAGACCACGGACCAGCACCAATACCAGAAGAAGGAAAATGGGTAAAAGCAAAAGAAATAAAAGACATATCAGGACTAACACATGGAATAGGATGGTGTGCACCTCAACAAGGAGCTTGTAAATTAACATTAAATATAAAAGATGGAATTATACAAGAAGCTTTAATAGAAACAATAGGATGTTCTGGAATGACACATTCTGCAGCAATGGCAGGAGAAATATTAACAGGAAAAACAATCCTAGAAGCATTAAATACAGACTTAGTTTGTGATGCAATAAATACAGCTATGAGAGAATTATTCTTACAAATAGTATATGGAAGATCACAAACAGCATTCTCAGAAGGAGGACTTCCTGTAGGTTCAGGACTTGAAGATTTAGGAAAAGGACATACATCACAAGTTGGAACAATATATTCAAGTTCATTAAAAGGACCAAGATATTTACAATTAACAGAAGGATATATAGTAGAATTAGGATTAGATAAAGACGACCAAATAATAGGATACAAATATGTTCATTTAGGAAAAATGATGGAAAATATTAAAAAAGGAATCGATCCAAAAGAAGCAATAGAAAAAGCAACAGGAACATATGGAAGATTTGACGAAGCAGTAAAAACAATAGACCCAAGAGAAAATTAGGGACGTTTCCCAATTGACCATTTTTGGGCAATCTGGGACACATCTCTAAAAACAAAATAATATCTAATAATAGGAGGAAATAAAATGGCAGTAACATTTGAAAGTTATGAAAGAAGAATAGACCAAATAAAACCAGTTATGGAAAAATACGGAATTAAAGATTTTGAAGATGCTTTAAAAATATGTACAGATAAAGGATTTAATCCTTATGAAATAGTAAAAGGAGTTCAACCAATTTGCTTTGAAAATGCATGTTGGGCTTATACTTTAGGGGCAGCAATAGCAATTAAAAAAGGATGTACTAAAGCAGCAGATGCAGCAAAAGCAATTGGAGAAGGATTACAAGCATTCTGTATTCCAGGTTCTGTTGCAGATGACAGAAAAGTAGGATTAGGACATGGAAATTTAGCATCTATGCTATTATCAGAAGATACAAAATGTTTTGCATTTTTAGCAGGACATGAAAGTTTTGCAGCAGCAGAAGGTGCAATTGGAATTGCAAATTCAGCAAATAAAGTTAGAAAAACACCTTTAAGAGTTATTTTAAATGGACTTGGAAAAGATGCAGCACAAATTATATCAAGAATAAATGGATTTACTTATGTAAAAACAGATTTTGATTTCTTTACAGGAAAAGTAAATGTAGTAGAAGAAATTAAATATTCAGATGGAGAAAGAGCAAAAGTTAGATGCTATGGAGCAAATGATGTTAGAGAAGGTGTAGCAATCATGTGGCTTGAAGATGTTGATGTTTCAATTACAGGAAACTCTACAAATCCAACAAGATTCCAACATCCAGTAGCAGGTACATATAAGAAAGAAAGATTAGAAGCAGGTAAGAAATATTTCTCAGTTGCATCAGGTGGTGGAACAGGAAGAACATTACATCCAGATAACATGGCAGCAGGTCCAGCATCATATGGTATGACAGATACAATGGGAAGAATGCACTCAGATGCACAATTTGCAGGAAGTTCTTCAGTACCAGCACACGTAGAAATGATGGGATTAATTGGTATGGGTAATAACCCAATGGTTGGAGCTTCAGTTGCAGTAGCAGTTGCAGTAGAAGAAGCTATGAAATAAAATATAAAGTAAAAAGTTCTTGTTTTCAAGGACTTTTTTAAAAGTCAAAGGAGAAATTATGTTAGATGAAATTACAAGACCAACTGTTTTAGAGGTAAATTTAAGTGATTTTAAGTATAATATAAAACAAATAAAAAATTTTTTGAAACCAGAAACTGTGATTATGCCTGTAATAAAAGCAGAGGGGTATGGAACTTATATAAATAAAAGATTAGATATAATAAATGAATTTGATATAGTTGCAGTTGCGATTGTAGATGAAGGAGAAGATTTAAGAAAAATTGGATATAAAAAAGATATATTTGTTCTTAATCAGCCATATATAAGCGAAATAGATAAAATTGCAGAAAATAACTTAATAGTAGGAATATGTGAAAAATCTTTTTTAGATGAAGTAAAAAAGAAAAATTTTAAAATACGTGTTCATATTGAAATAGAAACAGGTATGGGAAGAACTGGAGTAGATCTAAATAATTTAGATAACTTTATAAAAAAAATAAAAGAAAATCCAAATATAAAAGTAGAAGGAGTATATACACATTTATCTTCAGCAGATGAAGATGTTGAATATACCAAAGAACAACTAGAAAAATTTGATAAAGCTGTAAAGAAGGTAAAAGAGAATTTTGATATAAAATATGTGCATTGTTTAGCTTCAAATGGAATTATTAACTTTAGTGAAGCACAGTATAATTTGGTAAGACCAGGTATAATTATGTACGGATACGAATCAGGAGAAGGGATAAAAGAAAAAATAGATTTAAAACCAGTTGTAACATTAAAGTCAAAAATTTCATATATAAAAGAAGTAGAAGAAAATACTAGTATTAGTTATGGAAGAAGATTTATAACTAAAAGAAAATCTAAAATTGCAACTGTGCCTATTGGTTATGCAGATGGATTAAGAAGAGCATTATCAAATGTAGGAGAAGTTGTAATAAATGGTAAAAAAGCACCTATTATAGGAAGTATATGTATGGATAGCTTTATGGTAGATGTAACAGATATTCAAAATGTAAGTTTAGGTGATGATGTATATATTTGGGATAACGAATTAATTACATTAGAAGATATTGCAAAAAAATGTGATACAATAAATTATGAGATATTAAGCACAATTTCAAAAAGAGTTCCAAGAAAATTCATAAATACTATTGACAAATAAAAAATAAAGTTTTAGAATAGGTAATTGTTAGGTAGCTAACAATTATCTATTTTAATGAGGTGATACTAATGTGCTATGAAGAGTTTGGAATGAACATTCATATCTTATCTAGACAACTAAAAAGAGAAATGGATATTGATGTTGCAAAATTTGGTATAA
>CALXFC010000019.1 GCA_944387485.1 uncultured Clostridia bacterium | reverse complement strand
AATCAATCCTTTAAAAATACAACTAATATCCACATCTAAAATATTACATATATCAATCATTGTTGTCACACTCATTCCTGATTTTCCAAGTTCTATTAAACTAACAAAATTAACAGAATGATTTAATCTTTCAGCAAGTTGTTCTTGTGTCATACCTTTTGATAATCTAAGTGCTTTAATATTATTTCCTATGATTTCCAAAACTTTTCTTTTTTCAATAGTTTCTTTCATATAATATACACTCCTCTAGTGATAGTATAACAATACTACTTGAATTTTATAACAAAATATTTAGTGAATTTATCTCTAAATACTTGATAAGATAAATTGATATTGATATAATGTTTTTGAAAATTTTAAATTTTTATAATTTATATTAGGGGGTGAAATAATTAAAAGTATACAAAAGCTTTTTTGTTAAATGCTTTTGTTGTAGCATTGTGCGAATAAATGCACTAAAAAATATTTTTTAAAAGGAGAAAATAAATGGATAAGGAAAAAGAAGTAAAAACAAAAAAAGCTTTTTATAAAAAAGGCTGGTTTATTGCAATAGTTGTTATAGTAGCTATAATAATTATTGGCTTAGTAATTACAAATATAAATGGTAAAAAAATTGATTGGTCAGAAATTGAATTAGGAGAATTTATTCCTGAGCCAGATAAAAAACGTGGTGAAATTGTTACAAACACAAGTGATTTAGCAACAATATATATTGAAAACTTAAGTAAAGAAGAATATAAAGATTATGTTCAAAAATGTATAGAAAGTGGCTACACAATCGATCTAGAATATGAGTCTTGGGATACTGTTTATGGAGCATTTAATGAAGATGGTTATTCTATTAGAATTTCTTATTTGGAGTTTGAAAAAGAAATGAGTATTACATTAGAAACACCTGAAAAAGATGATATGAAAGAAATCGAATGGCCAACAACTGGTCTCGGTGCAATGTTACCTGAACCAAAATCAAAATTAGGAAATATTTCTTGGGATAATAGTACTTCATTTATAGTCCACATTGGAGACACAACTATTGATGATTATAATGAGTATGTAAAAACTTGTGAAAGCAAAGGATTTACTAATGATTATAGTAAAAGTGACAAATCTTATTCTGCATATAATTCAGAAGGATATAAATTACATTTAATGTATCTTGGAGCAAATGTTATTGAAATTTCATTAAAAGCTCCAGAAGAAACAACTAATACCAATACTTCTACTACCCCAGCTAATACAACCACAACTACAACAGAAACACCGAATTCAAATACAACTACCAACACAGAAAATGCAAGTAGTACTACTACTGCTAGTGGAATAAGAGAAGATTTTAAAAATGCTATGGATAGTTATGAAACATTTATGAATGAATATGTTGATTTTATGAAAAAATATAAAGCTAACCCAACAGACCCAACATTAATTTCACAGTATTCTTCAATGTTACAAAAATATACAGAACAAGTTTCTGCATTTGATAAATGGGATTCTTCAGAAATGTCAACAGAAGAAGCTAGTTATTACCTTGAAGTTCAAACAAGAGTTAACCAAAAATTATTAGAAGTTAGTCAATAAAGTAATTATAGGAGGAATGGAATACAATGGAAAATGAAAAAAATTTTAATATTTTTAAAATAATAATAATAGTTGCATGTGTAGTATTATTTATTGGATTATTCTTACCTTATCAAGCATCTACTGAAGAATACAAAGAATATTTACAAGAAAATCCAGATGCAATTAACATTGAAGAAATAGATTTAACTAATAAAGATGCTATAAATATTTCAACAATTGAAAACTTTAAAGTTTATTCTTATGCTATGAGCAATAGTGAAGGTAATTCATGGTTATCAGGAGAAGCAACTATAAACTTCATACTAATAATAGTATTAATTCTTTCAACTATATTAACATTAATCTTTACTGTATTTAATAAAAAAGTTTTAAGTATTATATTTAGTATATTAATATTAGGAAGTTCTCTTCTTATGAACTATGATATCGTTGATAGAGGAGCTATCCCATCAAGTCAATATACATATGGTATATCTTTTTATCTTTACCCAATTATGGCTATTGTGATTTTAGTGTCTATCATTATATTAATAGTAAAAAACAAGAAAAAAAATAAATAAATTTACAATAATAACCACGTATAAAACACGTGGTTATTATTAAATCCTAATTTTTTTTATAAATTACCATTGTTTTTTATAATTTATTAATTCTAAAAAATATCCTGTTAAACAATAAGGAGCTAAAATAAATGCATAAAGTAAAACATAAACAATAAATGCAAGTACGCTTCTTCTTTTTAATTTACAGTTAATTTCTTTTAACATATTTTTTCTTCTAATTTCAATAAACAAACATAGTAATAACCCAAAAGGAAGTACAAGTAAAGATATCCAACCTATTAATAATGGATTTCCTAAACATAAGAAAATTAATCCTAATGGTACAAAGATAAGAAGAGCTAAATCTATAAATGGGAAGAATATATTTAAAAACATTAAGAATTTAGATTTTATACTCATCTTTTTAGAAGTAAATACTTTTACTTTCTTAAAAGCTTCAATCATTCCTCTTGCCCATCTTTTTCTTTGTTTACCTAAATCTCTAAACTTTTCTGGAACTTCTGTATATGCAATTGCATTTTTCGCAAAATTAGTTTCATAGCCTTTAGAAAGAAATTGCCACGTTAGAACAATGTCTTCCCCTACGCAATTTTGCCAACCACCAATTTCTTTTAACATTTTTGTTTTATAAGCACTAAAAGCACCTTGAGCAACCAATGTTGAATTATAGTTTCCTTGAATATATTTAACTCCAAATATACCTAAAGTATAATCCCATTCTTGTAATTTTGTAATAAAGCTTTTCTTTCCATTTTTAACAAATAAACATCCTGCAGTAGCAGAAGTTTTTTTGCTAGAATTTTTTAATTTATTAATTATATTTTTTATTGCTAATGGGTGTAAGATTGTATCACTATCTATTGTAATTGTATAATCTGTATTTACATTAGCTAATCCTTTATTTAAAGCATCTGCTTTTCCTCTATGCTCTGTTTCTATAAGTTTTATATTAGAGCCTAGATTCATTGATTTTAACAATTCTAAAGTTCCATCTGTCGAGCCATCATCTATAATATTTATATATATTTTTCCACAATATTTTTGTTTTTTGATTGATTCTATAGTTTCCATTATTGAATCTTTTGCATTATAAACTGGAATTAAAACAGTAACATCTTTCTCTTTTTTAGCTTCTTTCTTTTTATCCTTTTTATTATATAGTAGACTTATAAAATTAAAAACATAATTAAAACCAGGAATTATTGCTACAAATACTACTAAATAAATTGCTAAAAAATATCCCAAATAGCATGCTATATCATTAATCCAATTAATATTTATACATATTGAGAAGATAAGATATATAAGTGCGATTATAAGCGATATCAAAAACATTTTTATCACCTCATATTATCTTACGAAAACTGACAATAAATGGTGATAAGTGTCAAAAAATGTAGAAAATAAATATTATAAATTAGGGGTGAAAATTGAACATGAAAAAATTATTAATAATATTTTTAATAATAATTTTTATACTCCTTTGTATATTTGGCTATAAAGAATATAAATATAATAAAAGAGTTGATGTTAAAGTTCCAATCTTACTTTATCATAATTTTGTAACAACAGTTCCAGACACCGACCCTGATAATTTTAACTATATAAATACACCAGCAAGTTTTGAGGAAAATATTAAAACTCTTTTAGATAATGGTTATACAATAATATCAATGAAAGATTTATCAAATGCAGATAGTGGTAAAACAAACTTACCAGACAAACCAATTATCATAACTTTTGATGATGGATATTACAGTAACTACGAATATATATATCCAATTTTAAAGAAGTATAATGTAAAAGCTTCTATTTTCATAATAACTAATAAAATAGGTCAAGAAATTGATGGAATAAAATATCTATCTTGGGATAATTGTTTGGAGATGCAAAATAGTGGTCTTGTAGAAATATTTAGTCACAGTACTAAACATGTTTTTTATGACAAATTTCCTATTCGAGAACTTCGTGATGATGTAATAGAATCTTATAAACTAATAGAAGAACATTTAGGTAAACAAGATTTAAAAGTTTTTGCATATCCTTATGGTGCATATACAAATGAAACTGTAAGAACTTTAAAAAATAATGGAATAGATTTTCAAGTATATGATATAGGAATAAACAATTTTAAAAATTTAGATAAAAATTATATTAAACGAATTAACATCCCTTGTGAAATGACAGGAAAAGAAATTGTTGAAGAAATAGAAAATCGTATGAGCTAAATTCTCATACGATATTGTTTTATTACTCTGTTCCTGTTCCATCAAATGGAATAAATTTATTTACTACACTTTCTGGCTTCATATCATCTGTTCTAAACATTTTATATGAAGTATTTATTTTATTTTCTACTAATTGTTCTACTTCTTCTTGTGATGCATGTTCTGCTAAAACTAATTCACTTATCATGATTTGTTTTGCATTATTTAACATCTTCTTTTCACCTGTAGATAATCCTTTTTCCTTTTGCTTAAAACTCAAGTTTCTTACAACATCTGCAACTTCATAAATATCTCCACTTTTCATTTTTTCCATATTGTCTCTATATCTCTTATTCCAATTTTTATCCATTGCAGTTTCATCTTGCTCTAGTACCCCTATTACCTTATCTGCTGAACTTTTATCTATAATATTTCTTACACCTACTTCTTCTGCCTTTGCTGTTGGTACCATAACCTTAACTTCACCTGGCATCTTCAATATGTAATAAGATTGTTTCTCCCCTAAAATATCTTTTTCTTCAATAGCGTCTATCACTCCTGCACCGTGCATTGGATACACTATTTTGTCTCCTACATTAAACATGTAAGTCAACTCCTTTCAGCATAATATATTTTCGGCGAAAAAAAGATAATAAAGTTATGTCAAACTATGTTTAAAAATAACTTTATTGGATTTTTTAACCATTTCTATTATACTACAAAAAAAGGCAAAAGTCAAAGCCTTTACCTTTAATTTTTTATGTTTATTTCTCTTGAAGTGCTTGCTACTCTAAGGAAAATTTTTCTTGTAAAAAACTTTTAAATTTTTTCTAGCATCTATTTACTAGTTGAGCCAAATCCACCTGTTCTTTCTCCTTCTGCGCTATCGTCATCAGTAACTAAATACTTTTGGAATACCCCTTGTCCTATTGCTTCACCTTTCTTTATAGTAATATCTTCATCTTTAATATTATAAAATGCAAACATAATATGTCCATCATTATCTACATTTCCATAATAATCTTTGTCAATTACTCCTACGCTATTTGCTAAAATTAATCCTTTTTTCTTAGGATTAGAGCTTCTATTATACAAGAAAAGTACTTCATCATCTTGCATATATGCTTTTAATCCTGTTTTTATAAGTGTTGGGTTCATTCCTTTTTTAAAACTTGGAACTACTGTATCTTCTGCAGCTTCTATATCATATCCTGCAGAATATTTTGTTTTTCTTACTGGTAAATTTATTCCTTTATCCTCAAATCCTTTTGCTACTTCAAATCCTCTTAACTTATCCATCTTTCTTCCTCCTTTTTTTATCTTCCTCATTTTTTCACATATAAAACATTTTGTCAATATGCACATTTCTTTTTTCGACAAAATATAATAAAGTAAGGATATTATAGGTGATATGTTATGGAAAATACTTTAAATAATTTGCCACTTAACCATAAAGGGGTTATAAAATCTTTAAATAATACCGGAACTATTAGAAGAAGACTTTTAGATTTAGGTCTTGTTAAAGGAACAATAATTGTTCCTGTTCTAGTTAGTCCTTCAAAAGGACTTAGAGCTTTTTTAGTTAGAGGAACTTTAATTGCTCTTCGTGATGAAGATTCTTCTAATATTAAAGTTTCTTTTTAATATGTAACTATTTTATTTTTTTCTCATAAATTATAATATATTAATTTTTTGAGGTGGTTTTTTATGAGCCTTATAAATTCTCTAAATAAGCTTTGCTTACTTAGATGTAAAAAAAATAATATTAAAAAAGATAAATGTTTTACAATTGCTCTTGCAGGTAATCCTAATGTTGGAAAATCTACAATTTTTAATAACTTAACTGGCATGCATCAGCATACTGGTAACTGGCCTGGGAAAACAGTTGCTAATGCTTCTCGGCCATTCTTATTATAAAAATAATGATTTCTTATTTGTTGATATTCCTGGTACATATTCTATTATGTCTTATTCTGAAGAAGAAGAAATTGCAAGAAATTATATTTGTTTTGAAAAACCTGATGCTACTGTTATTGTTTTAGATGCTACTTGTTTAGAAAGAAATTTAAATTTAGTTTTTCAAATAATGGAAATTACTGATAATATTGTTGTTTGTGTTAATTTATTAGATGAAGCTAAAAAGAAAAAAATTAAAATAGATTTAGATAAATTATCTAAAAAATTGGGTGTTCCTGTTGTTGGAACTATTGCAAGGAAAAAGAAAACTTTAAATAATTTATTAGATACAATTTTAGAAGTATGTGAAGGGAAAATCAAACCAAAACCTAAAACAGTTACTTATCCAAAAGAAATTGAAGATGCCATTTTACTAATTTCAGATAAATTAAAAGACTATAAAGTAATTCCTCCTAAACTACTAAGATGGATTTCTTTAAAAGTTTTAGATGGTGATGAAAAAATTCTAAAATCTATTGAAAAAGCATTTAACATTTCTCTTATAGATAATGTAAATTTAGAGATTGTAAAGGTAAAAGCTTTAAATACTATAAAAAATCAAGAAAACCTAAAAGACACTATTGTTTCTTCTATAGTAAATAAGGCTGAAAATATTTGTAAAGATGTTTGTACTTATGAAAACACAAATTATTCCAAAAGAGATAGAAAAATAGATAAAATCTTAACTTCTAAAGTTTTTGGTATTCCTATTATGCTTTTATTTTTAGGAATTATATTTTGGATTACCATTGTGGGAGCAAATTATCCATCTGAAATTCTATTTTCATTTTTTAAATGGATACAAGAAAAACTTATTCTTTTTGCTAATTACATAAACTGTCCTGCATGGCTTTCTGATATGTTAATTAATGGTGTATATCAGACTTTAACTTGGATTATCTCTGTTATGCTCCCTCCTATGGCTATATTCTTCCCTTTATTTACTTTTTTAGAAGATTTAGGCTATCTTCCTAGAATTGCATTTAATGTAGATGGTCTTTTTAAGAAATGTTCTTGTACTGGAAAGCAAATGATTACTATGTGCATGGGATTTGGATGCAATAGTGCTGGTGTTACTGGTTGTAGAATTATAAATTCTCCTAGAGAAAAATTAATTGCAATACTTACTAATAACTTTGTTCCTTGTAATGGAAGATTTCCTTTTTTAATCTCAATTGCAACAATATTTATTGCAGGAAGTATGCAAGGATTTGGAGCATCTATTGTATCAACTCTTAGTGTTATATTAGTTATTTTACTTGGAATATTTTGTGCACTTCTTGTATCTAAGATACTTTCTAAAACAATACTAAAAGGTATGCCATCATCTTTTGTACTTGAGCTACCACCTTACAGAAAGCCTCAATTGGGTAAAATCCTTATTCGTTCAATATTTGATAGAACTCTATTTGTTTTAGGAAGAGCAATTAGTGTTGCTGCACCTGCCGGTTTTGTTATATGGCTTTTTGCAAGTATAGGAATTAATGGAGAGAGCTTACTTTCAATAATTGCAAACTTTTTAGACCCTTTTGCTAATCTACTTGGATTGGATGGATATATTTTAACAGCATTTATATTTGGTATACCTGCAAATGAAATAGTACTTCCAATTATTTTAATGTGCTATCTTGGTGGAAATTCTTTAGTAAATATGGAAGATACTTTTTCAATTGGTCAAATACTAATTCAAAACGGCTGGACTATTCTTACTGCTATTAATGTTATGATATTTACTTGCTTGCATTTTCCATGCGCCACTACCCTTCTTACAATAAAAAAAGAAACTGGCAGTCTTAAATGGACTATTATCAGCTTCTTACTTCCTACAATTTGTGGCATAATTCTTTGTATGTTTACTACTTTTGTTTATAATATTTTTGTCTAGTAGAAATACTAGACTTTTTTACTTTTTAGAAAATTTTTACTGTTCGCTTGTTTTTTGTTATGGAATATAATAGAATAATAGCAACTTTTTACAATTAAATTTTATTAAAATATATAAAAATTAGGAGCAATAAAATGTTTAACATGTATATAGACGAATCAGGAAGCGTACACCCTACTTCCAAAAATTTCAGTAGATATTTTATAATCGGAATAGTAATACCTAAAAATCCATTAAAATTAAAAAGGGTTTACAAAACTTTTATTAGAAAGAATTTTAAAATTTTAAAAGAATTAGATACAGAAAATAAAATGTTTGATAATAATGGTAAATTTATAGAATTAAAAGGAAGTTCTATGAATAAACCTATGAAATTAAATTTTATAGACTTTTTCTGTAGGAACAATTTATTTGAAGTAAGATATATTATTTTAGATAATAATAATTTGGAAGAACGATTTATTAGAAATAAAGCTAGAACTTTTAATTATTTATTAAAAATATTTTTAATAAATTCTATTAAGAAAAAATATATTCAAGATAAAGAAATATTTTTACAAATAGATGAAAGAAATGTCAAAACTGATTCTAAGTTTTCTTTAGAAGATTATCTAAATCAAGAATTATTATTAAACGATAATTTATTAGATAATGTTTTAGTAAAATATTTTGACTCATCTCAAAATTGTTTTATTCAAATTGCTGATGTATTTTCAAATATAATGTATTCAAACTTAATTACAAAAGGTGCCTATAAAAAAGAATTAGAGTTATTACAGCAAAACAAATATATTTTACCTTCATTTATTTTTCCACAAAAGAAATTTAAATATAGTATAAAAAAATATAATTTGCATATACTAAAATAGAATTGATGTAACAGTAAATCTAAGTAAGATTCCATAATCTAGGTAAGTGCTTTTTTAGCATAATCTCTTAGTAATTACATCAATTCATCTTTTTCATAAAATATTAATTTTTTATAATTACTCTTGACTTTAGAATTCTAAAATGTTAAACTTAATATAGTTAAACAGTAAGTCCTTTCTGTATGCCATAATCTAGGTAAGTGCTATGTGTTAGCATCATACTTAAGGCAATTTAACTAATTATTATTACCACTAAAAAGTGGTATTTTTTTATTCAAATCACAATTTTTCTATCATTATTTTTATAATTAAAAGCAATTTCTATTCTTTAATTTTACTTTTATACTACCTTCATTTTTTTAAAATGTAGAATTACAATTTATGTAAAGCACAATTATTATCACAAATTATTGTTTCTTATTGACAAAAAAATAGAAAAATGTAAAAATAATTTTGGTGATATAAATTGATAGAAGAAATTAAATCATATTTTAATATGATGCCTGAACTTTTACATAGTATTACAGGTATTGATATAAATATTTTACAAACCTCAACCAATATTGTATTTTATGGAATAATTTATCTTTTTCTTATTGCAATAGTATTTAGAATTATATCTTTATGCAAGCTTTTTTCAAAATGCAATCAAAAAGTTTGGAAAGCAATAATTCCTGTATATAACTTAATAATACTTTACAAAATAGCTGGTGTCTCACCATGGTTTATTTTGATTTATTTAATTTATCCTTTATCTTTTACTATAGCTTTCATTGTACAATTTTTATTTTCTACATATTTATATACTATGCTTGCGAAAAAATTCAACAAAGGTATTGGTTTTACAATTGGCTTAGTTTTATTACCTACTATTTTTTTATTTATTCTTGCTTTTGGAAAGTCAGAATATAATAAGAACAAAATCGGAAAGTAAACTTTCCTTCCTTGGCACTAATTTAAATTAGTGCCAAAGTTTTTATAAAGATGTTGTTTTTAAGTTTCCACCTAATTTTATTTAGGCAACCCTTTTCTTTAATGGTCGTTGTTCTCGGCCAATATCCATCGCTATTTCTAGGTTTGGACTAAAGATTTCTTTTATATACTTCCTTAATATATTTAAACTTCCATTTATGTCTGAATTTATTATTTTTCCTTTATTCGTTTTAAATAATCCTCTTTTTATCCTTCTACTCTTGTTATAATATTTTCTATTTATTTCCTCTTTATCTATACTGCTTACTCCTGATGTGTATTCTTCTGTTATTTTCTCTACTTCTATTCCTTCTAGTTTTGCTTTATATTCTATTTTTTCTACTAAATTTTGAAGTGGCATTTCTACAAATCTTTTATTTCTCTTCATATTTTGTTTTATATTTTTTATATCTCCTATTATTATTCTGCTACATCCATTTTCTTTTGCATAATTTATTATCATTCTACTTGCTTTATGCATATATGTATTTGTGTAATTTCTTCTTTGCTCATATAATCTATTTATTCTTTTTGTATTTTTATATCTTTTACTTCCTTCCATTTTCATTTGTATTCCTTTTAGTCTATCTATTTCTTTATTTATATATCCTATTTTTGATTTTAAACTTTCTCCTGCAATTATCATACTATTACTATTATTTATATTTGTACATGCTGCTAAATTATCCATTCCTAAATCTATTGCTATTGTATTTCCACCAAGTTCTAATTTCTTTTCTTCTTTCTCGTATATTATATACATTTTTATCTTTCCGTTTTTTATTTCTCCTATCCTTATCATTTTTATGCTTTCTAAATTTATTAGCTTTTCTAATTTCTTTGGTATTAGAAAATTTAAACTCTTTACTTTAAATTCTTCTTGCATTTTCTTTGATATTGATAGTTTTATTTCTCTTTTTTCTCTTCTTATTGCATATTTTGTAAATGTTATCATCGTTTTTTCTTGTACTTTATATCCTGGCATTTTTGGTTTTCCTTTTATGTTTTCATTTTCTTCTTCATACATCTTTTTAACTGCTAAATATGATTTATAATCTCTTATGTAATTTAATATTATTTCTAGTAATGTATGCGAATGTAAATACTTACTATGCCAGTTTTCTTCTTTATATTTTTTATATATCTTACTTCCTTCTACATTTAAACTTCCTTTTGTATTTATTCTTTCTTTTCCTTCTCTTACTGCATAATTTAGTATATTATATATTTTACTACTATGCCATTTTATTTCATTTATTATTTTCTCTTGTGTTTCATTTAATTTTACATTATACACAAAAGTTAGCTTCACTTTTTTCACCTCCCATCTTTTTATTATTTATATCACGTAGAACATTTTTTCGCAAGTATTTTTGCATAAAATTTTACTTTTTTGTTTGTTTCTAAATGGTTGGTGTTACTTTCCTAATGAATAAAAACTAAATATACCTATTTTTATACTATAAAATAGGCATTCTTAAAACTAGAATACCTATTTATATTTTATCTTCTTTATCAATTAAATCAATCTTATTAGATAAATTTTTTCTTCCTACATTTATTACTAAAACTACTAATATTATTATAATATCTATTGTAACATAATACATAGCCTTACTATATCCATTTTGCTTTATATAGCTTCTTAAATTTTCTAAATTATCATCACTAATTTCTTTTTTCTCTCCATTTTTATAATATAATGAAAATTCATAATCATTAAAATTCATAAAAAATTGTATTTTCTTTAAATCATTAATTTTATATGTATCATCATAATATTTGCTTTCTTTTAGCATTTGTTCTATTACTATTCTATTATTATTGTTTACATTTACTACTGTTCTTCCTAAGCCTTTAAAAATAAAATAGCCACTAAAAACAATAAATACAATCCCTATAAAAATAGCAATCATTAATATTAACTCTAAAATAACTAAACTATTTCTTTTCATATTTTTTCTTTTCCTTTTTATTATTTTTAACTTCTTTAATTAATAATCTTAAACATATAACTGGTATTAGTATTTGTATAATTACTATGAAAAGAATTAGTGAAAAAACTAGATTATTATTTGTTCTTCCATATTTCTTCATATATTGATCTAATTTTATTCCATCTGAATCTATAAATTTTTCTTCAGTTTTTTCTTCACCATTTTCTACATATGTAACATTATATATACTTGCATCATACACTCTTTGAAACTCAATTTTAGTTATTTTTGCTTCATTTGGTACAGCTATCCCAATCTCATTTAATAAAGAGTATTTCAAATAGCTTTGCCTAATATTACTATCAATTATATAGTGATCTGTATATTTAAATAATATTATTAAATCCACCATTATTAATGCTATAGATACAACTATACTTAAAATAAATATAACTAATTTAATAAATAGTTTAAATTTTCTGTTCAAATTTTCTCTCCTATAAATTATTATTTTTTAGATCATTTACAAATTTTTCTTTTATTTCTGGAGGTAATAATAATAAGTTTTCTATATCTTCTTTTTTTATTATTTCAGGTAAATAATCTCCACTATCAGCATACTTAGGATTATGACTAAACTCTGGTCCATCACCTGTTCCAAATATTCCATCTACATATTCACAAAGAAAAAAATATTCTTTTTGGTTAAACTTTTCTGAGTGCATCTCATATAATTTCTTTATTACTTTAACAGTAATCCCAAATTCTTCTTTAATTTCTCTAATAACGCCCTCTTCTAAAGTCTCATTTCCTTCTAGGCCTCCTCCTGGAAATGTATAATAATCTTGTATGTCTTTTCTTTTTCTTACATTCTTTCTGTGCATAAATGCATACCCACCATTTATTTTTATAATCCCTGCAACCCTTATTCTTTCCATATTCTCCTCCTCGTTTTTTATATATTTTATCACTTTTTTAAAATTTTTTATATATATTGTAGTATTTTTTTATATTAGTGGTATAATTTTAAAGGATATATTTTTACAAAGGAGATGGTATTTTGGCAAACACAAGAGAAGAAGTTAATGTAAGTAAAATGTATGGTGAAGAATGCACTTTACCAAAAGATGAATTTATAAAAAAATATCGAGTTAATGAAGGTGGACTTTCTTCTAAAAGAGCCGAAGAATTAATTAAGAATTTAGGTTTAAATGAAATTAAACAAGCAAAACCAAAGAAATGGTATCATTACTTTTTTGAAAGTTTATTTACACCATTTAATTTAATTTTATTAGGAATTACTTTACTTTTATGTTATACAGATATAATTTTACCAGAAACACCTAGTTATGCTAATATTATTGTTATTGCAATATTAGTCGCTGCAAGTACCTTACTAGACTTTTTTGAAGAATATCGTTCTAATAAAGCAGCAAATGAACTAAAAGAGCTAGTCGCTACAAGTTGCACTGTAATAAGAGATGGTAAAGAAATACAAATACCAATAAAAGAAGTAACACTTGGTGATATAGTTATTCTATCTGCTGGTAGTATGATTCCAGCTGATTTAAGAGTTATTGAAGCAACTGACCTTTATGTTGGACAATCTTCTTTAACTGGTGAATCAGATGCAGTAAAAAAAGTAGTAGATACACAAATGCAGCCAGACGATTTAGACAGTATTGCAGATTTAGATACTATTTGTTTTATGGGAACTAATGTAATTTCTGGTAGTGCAAAAGGCGTTGTTATAAAAACAGCTGATTCTACTTACTTTGGTAAAATTGCTCATACCTTGACTACTGGAAAACCAAAAACAGCTTTCCAAAAAGGAATTGAAAGTATTAGTAGATTATTAATAAAATTCATGTTAATTATTATACCAGTTGTATTTATCTTGAACTTTTCAAAACATAGTATTGTAACAGCATTTACATTTGCAGTAGCAATTTCTATTGCAATTACACCTCTTCTACTTCCTGTTATTTTATCTTCTTGTTTATCAAAAGGTGCTGTAAAAATGTCTAAGAAAAAGACTATCGTAAAGAAATTAGATGCTATTCAAAACTTTGGCGCTATGAACATATTATGTACCGACAAAACAGGAACATTAACAGAAGATAAAATTGTTCTAGAAAAATATTTGGATATAAAAGGTGATGAAGACCTTGGTGTTTTAAAATATGCGTATTTAAATGCTAGTCTTCAAACAGGATTAAGAAGTAATATTGATGAAGCAGTAATTAAACGTGGTAGCGAATATAATATGCCTGAATTAACAAGTAAATATATAAAATTAGATGAAATACCTTTTGATTTTGCACGTAGACGTTTATCAATCGCTGTTAAAAATGAAGAAGGAAAAGATGAATTAATTACAAAAGGTGCTGTAGAAGAAATTTTAAATATTTCTACTCAAGTAGAATATAAAGGTCAAATTTCTCCAATAACAAGAGAAATAAAAGAAAATATACAAAGAATTAGTAAAAACTTAAATAAAGAAGGACTAAGAGTTATTGCAGTTTGTAAAAAATATAATGACGTACCAGGTTATGATTTTGAAGTGAAAGACGAAAAAAATATGATATTAATCGGATTCATTGGTTTCTTAGACCCACCTAAAGAAAGTGCTAAACAAGCTGTTGAAAAAATGAATAAATCTGGAATTCGTGTAATTGTACTAACAGGTGATAATGCAGAAGTTACAAAATGTATTTGTGATAAAGTAAATATCAAATCTAAACGCATTATTTTAGGAAATGAATTAGATAAATTGTCAGACGTAGCTGTACTTAGATTAGTTAGAAAAAACAATATTTTTGCAAAACTATCACCTATTCAAAAAGCTAGAATTGTAAGACTTCTAAAAGAAGACGGGAATGTTGTGGGATACATGGGTGACGGAATCAATGATAGCCCTTCTCTTACAAATTCAGATGTTGGTATTTCAGTTGACACAGCAGTAGATATTGCAAAAGAATCAGCAGATATCATCCTTCTAGAAAAAGATTTAAATGTTTTACTAGATGGTGTAACTGAAGGTAGAAAGACTTTTGTTAACTTGATGAAATATATAAAAATGGCAACAAGTTTTAATTTTGGTGAAGTTCTATCTGTTATTGTTGCAAGTGTAGCTTTACCATTTTTACCAGAAACACCTATTCAATTATTAGTAGAAGGTTTACTTTATGACTTTGGTCAAATGACACTACCTTTTGATGATGTAGATAATGAAACTGTAAGAAAACCTAAAAAATTAGATATAAAAAGTTTAAAACACTTTATGCTATTTATGGGACCAGTTAGCTCAATATTTGACTTAATAGTATTTGCCTCTTTATGGTTTATCTTTGGTGTTAGAGAAGCTGCTCTATTCCAAACAATTTGGTTCTCATACAGTATTGTTTCAAACTTAGTTGGAATGCATATTATCAGGACTGCAAAAATACCATTTATACAAAGTAATGCAAACAAAATGGTATACTTCTCTTCTATATTATTAATTCTAGTAGGACTTATAGTACCATTTACACCATTAGGAAGCTTTATTGGATTAGTTCCAATGGCAGCAGAAGATATTGTATTAATCTTTGTTGTAACCTTCCTATACTGTATTTTAGCTATGTTTGCTAAAAAGATTTATATTAAGAAATATGGTGAATGGATTTAATTTAAATAAAGCTGTTTTTGATGTTTTCCTGTTTTTTGGGACGGAGTCAAAAAACAGCTTTTTTATTTTACATTTCTATTTCCAAAGCTTTATTTTGCAATAAAAAATAGGAGCTGTTTTTTGACTCCGTCCCAAAAAACAACTCTACAAACACTCCTACACATTTACATTTTCTGCACCTATTATTTCTCTAAAGAATTTTAATATTTCATCTGTTACATACATTTGTCCACAAGGCTTATATTCTTCACCTACTTTTATTTGAACATTTATATTGTTCTTGTCTCCATGAAAATAACATATTGCTCCTCTTAGTTTATCCTTATGTTCTTCATCTAAGTTAGTTATATCTAATGTTAAAATTCTTTGTTTTTGTTCTCCAAAATCTTTTATTTCATTTGCAATAATAGTTGTAGTATCGTCTTCTCTTATACTTAACCTTCCATCTACCATTACAATGTTTTCTTCTACTAAACTTTTTCCAGCTTTTAAATAAGCATTTTCAAATACAAGTACTTCTGCTGTACCATATAAATCTTCAATTGTTACAAATGCCATTATTTTATTGTTCTTAGTATATTTCTTCTTAATTGATGTTATTATCCCTGCATATTTTACATTTTGACCATCATGATATTTTGGTTTTTCATTTTGAATTTGGATATTATCTTCACTTAAATTTGTTGACATTTGCTCATCTAATTTTTTAAGCTCTAATGTATTTATATTAGTTTGTCTTTCTATTTGTTCTCTTAATTTTTCTAAAGGATGTCCTGAAATATAAATTCCAAGCATTTCTTTTTCTAATGATAATAATTCTTTTTCTGGAAGTTCTTCATGTTCTTCAAATTTATATTTCATTTCATTTAATTCTTCTTTTTCCTCTTCACTTCCCAAGTCAAACATTGATACTTGGCCTGATAAGCCTTTTTTCTTCTCACTTTGAATTGAATCCATTATTCCTTCAAAAGATGCTAAAAGTGTACTTCTTGTTTGTTCAAATTCATCAAATGTTCCTGCTTTTATTAGACTTTCCACACACTTCTTATTAACCGCTTCATCTGCTATTCTTTCACAAAAATCTGTAAAGCTTTTGAAATTACCTTTTTCAGTTCTTTCTTTTACTATGTTGTTTACTGGAATCGTTCCAACATTTTTAATACTTCCAAGTCCAAAACGTATTTTTCCATCTTCAACTGTAAATTTAGAATAGCTCTTATTTATTTCTGGTTTTAATATTTCAATTCCTAAAGATTTACACTCATCTATATATTGAGGTATCTTATCTAAGTTGCCTAAGAAGCTATTTAATGTTGCTGCCATAAATTCTGCTGGATAATATGCCTTTAAATATGCTGTTCTATATGCTACTACTGCATAACAAGCAGCATGACTTTTATTAAAGGCATATTTTGCAAATTCTGCCATTTCATCAAATATTTTATTTGCTGACTTCTCATCTATTCCATTTCTTACGCAACCTGGTACTACTACATTTCCATTTTCATCTACTTGTCCATGAATAAATACTTCTCTTTCTTTTGCCATTACATCTAGCTTTTTCTTTCCCATTGCACGTCTTACTAAATCTGCTCTTCCTAGAGAATATCCTGCTAAATCACGAACTATTTGCATAACTTGTTCTTGGTATACCATACAACCATAAGTTACATTTAAGATTGGCTCTAGTCTTGGATGTGTATATTCATTATGTCCTGGATGTTTTTTACCTTTTATATATCTTGGTATTTGGTCCATAGGTCCTGGTCTATATAATGAAACTCCTGCTATTAAATCTTCCAAACAGTCTGGTTGTAATTCTTTCATGAAGTTTGTCATACCTTGAGACTCAAATTGGAATATTCCACAAGTTTTCCCTTCTTGCCATAATTTATACACTTTTGGATCTGACATTTCTTTATCAAACTCTACATCTATTCCTTTGTCTTCTTTTACCATCTCTATCGTGTCTTGTATTACAGTAAGAGTTCTTAAACCTAAAAAGTCCATTTTTAAAAGTCCTAATTCTTCTAATGTTGTCATTATATATTGTGTTGATATTTGTCCATCACGAACATACAAAGGTACATAAGTATCTACTGGCTCTTTTGTAATAACTATACCACAAGCATGAGTAGATGCCTGTCTTGGCATTCCTTCTAATCCCATTGCTATATCTAGAACTTTTTTTACTGTTTCATCTGATTCATATCTATCACGTAATTCTTTATTTTGCTCTAATGCTTTTTTTATTGTTATATGTAATTCATTTGGTATCATTTTAGCTAAACTATCTGCTTCTGAATATGGTACATCTAGTACTCTTGCAACATCTCTTATTACCATTTTAGCAGCCATTGTTCCAAAGGTAATAATCTGTGATACATGGTCATGTCCATATTTATCTGATACATAATCAATTACTTCTTGTCTACGAGTATCACTAAAGTCTACATCAAAGTCAGGCATACTAATTCTTTCAGGGTTTAAGAATCTTTCAAAAAGTAAATCATATTTCATAGGGTCTATATCTGTTATTTCAATTGCATATGCAATTATAGAACCTGCACCAGAACCACGACCTGGTCCTACTGATATTCCATGTGTTTTTGCATAATGAATAAAATCCCAAACAATTAGGAAATAGTCAACATATCCCATTTTCTTAATTACACTAATCTCATATTCTGCTCTATCTAATACTTCCTTAGATGGATTTTCTCCATATCTCTTTTTTATTCCATCATCACATAGTTTTTTAAAGAAATCAAAATGTGTTGGGAATTCTTTTGGTACATCATAATTTGGAAGTATTGTATGTCCAAACTCAAATTCCACATTACATTTTTCTGCAATCTTTACAGTATTTTCAATGGCATCTGGAAATGCTTTGAAATACTCTATCATTTCTTCTGGAGATTTTACATATAACTCATCTGTATCAAACCTCATTCTATCTACATCACTCATTCTCTTACCTGTTTGAATACAAAGTAAAACCTCATGATTATATGCATCTTCCTTTTTCAAATAATGTGCATCATTTGTTGCCACTAATGGTATATCTAATTTTCTTGCAAGCTGAACTAGTTTCTGGTTTGCTAATACTTGTTCTTTTATGCCATTATTTTGTATTTCAATATAATAATCCTCACCAAAAACTTTCTTATGCCAAAGTGCAATTTCTTCTGCTTTATCATTATTTCCATTAAGTAATGCTTGATTTACTGCCCCTGCTAAGCATGCACTTAGACAAATTAGCCCTTCATGATATTTTTCTAATATTTCTAAATCTATACGAGGTTTATAATAATACCCTTCTGTAAATCCTAGTGAAACCAATTTACTTAAATTCTTATATCCTTGATTATTTTTTGCAAGTAAAATTAAGTGATTATATTTATTATCAATATTAGGTTCTTTATCGAAACGACTTCTTGGTGCAACATATACCTCACAACCAATAATTGGCTTTACTCCTTCATTTTTACAAGCTTTATAAAAATCAATTGCACCATACATAACACCATGGTCTGTTATTGCCATAGCATCCATTCCGAGCTCTTTTGCCCTTACAGGTAAATCTTTTATTCTATTTGCTCCATCTAATAAACTAAATTCACTATGTATATGTAAATGCACAAACTTTGACATTTTTTTCTCCTTTCATTGGGGACGTTTCCCAATTGCTCAAAAATGGATAAACTGGGACACATCTATAAAGAGAACTGTCCCAAATTGTCCAAAAATGGTCAATTGGGAAACGTCCCTAATTTACCCAAACTGATGTTGATTTTCCTTTTACTTTAAAATTTCCATATCCTTGTTCATCTATTACTACTTCCTCTTCACAATTACCTAAACAATCTATAAATTTTTCTCCTGTAAATTTTGTTCCTATATACATTCTTTTTTCTCCGTCACCTGCATTTGAAATCACAACTGCTAGTCCTGATTGTAAGTGTTCAGAGTCTCCTTCTCTTGTCCAACCTATAAAGTTTCTATTATCGAAATAATCATGTTCTTCTCCATATGCTTTTTCTTTTCTTAGCTTTATTAAAGTTTTTAAATCTTTCATATGTTCTATATTATCATGTGGTATTCCATAGAAATCTCCATAAAATACACATGGATATCCTGAATCTCTTAAAAGTATTATACTATATGCTGCTGGTTTGAACCAAGCTTGTACAAAACTTTGTAAACTTTGACCTGGCTGTGTATCATGATTATCTACAAAAGTTACTGCTTTACTTGAGTTTTCTTTTAACAAGGTATGCTCTAATATTTTACTCAAATCATAATTAGAATCATTTGATGCATTATAAAAATTATAATGTAGTGGTACATCAAACAAAGATATTTCTCCTTCTGTTTCTTGTATATATCTATGTAATTTTGATACATCTCCACTCCAATATTCTCCTACTGTAAATAATTCTTGTTTTGATTCTTTTCTTAATTTTCGTATCCACTCTCTATAAAAGTTAGCATTTATATGTTTTACTGCATCTAATCTAAATCCATCTACTCCTGTAAAATCTAAATACCATTTTCCCCATTTATTACATTCTTCTACTACTTCTGGATTTGCAAAGTCTAAATCTGCTCCCATTAAATAATCATAGTTTCCGAATTCTTCATCTACTGCTACACTCCAATCTTTATCTTTAAATTTAAAGATTGCATGTTCTTTTGATTTTTCATCATAATCTATTCCATCAAAATCTGTCCAATTCCATTCAAAGTCTGAATATTTATGTTTTCTTCCTGGAAATGTAAATTTTGTTGCAACTCTTACTGTTTCTTGTTTTGCTTCTTCTATATTATGATTTCCCCAGTCTACTTTGTTTGCTGGTATTGTTTGAAGCATGTCTGCTCCCATTTTATGATTTAATACTATATCTGCATATGCTTCTATTCCTGCTTGATTTAATACTTGTATACAATTTAAGTATTCATCTTTTGAACCATATTTTGTTTTTACAGTTCCTTTTTGGTCAAATTCTCCTAAATCATACACATCATAAACACCATAACCCACTTCATCTTTTCCACCTATTCCTTTATATGCTGGTGGAAGCCACAAAGCTGTTATTCCTAAATCAGCCAACTCCATAGCATTTTCTGCCACTTGATTCCATAAATTCTGATTACAATCCATATACCATTCAAAGTATTGCATTATTATTCCATTTATCTTTTTCATTTCATTCTCCTATTTTTATTATTATAAATACCTTTTGTAAAAATAATCACATTATTCTTCTGTAATATCTCCATCTACCCATGCACTATTTACTGAACCTTGTAATTCATTTATTAAACAATCTAGATAACTAACCTTATTTTTTATTCCTTCTTTTAATCGTTTTAAATCTTTTTCTAAATATTTTGGTAAACATTTTTCTAATATTTCTTCATTATATTCCATTTCTAGCTCCTATCTCAATTTTTAACATTATAGCACAAATTCTTTTTAATTCCTATTCTAATTTGACATATTTTTACTATTTTTATATAATTACTCCTTGAAGGGAAGGATTTACAATGGATAATATATATGAAAGAAAAATTAATTATTATGAAACTGATAGAATGGGAATTGTTCATCATTCTAATTATATTCGTTATATGGAAGAAGCAAGATGTTATCTTCTTGAAAAAATTGGTATGCCATATTCTGCTCTCGAAGATAATAATATTATGATACCAGTTCTTGGAGTTAATTGTACTTTTAAACATCATGTAACTTTTAATGATGTTATTTTAATTAAATTGTTTGTTAAAGAATTTAACGGAGTAAGACTTACTATGGGTTACACTGCTACTGAAAAAACTACAGGAGAAATTGTTTTTACCGGAGAAACTAAACATTGTTTTACCGATAATAATTTGAAACCTATTAGACTTCAAAAAGTTGCTCCTGAATTTTATGAAAAATTTAACAATTTAAAAGAAAAAAGTCTTTAAATTTCTTAAGATTTATGTTACAATATAGTGGATTTTAGAGTTAAATGTCAAAAGATAAAACAAGGAGGATTTAAAATGGAATTTAATAGATGTAGTAGATGTGGAAGCTTTTATGTTTCTGAAGGTAATGTTTGTCCTAGATGTAGTAAAAAAGATGGAGCTGAATTTATGCAATTTACATCTTATTTAGATGAAAATGGATTTAACAATTCTTTAGATACTATTTCTAATCAAACAGGTATCTCTGTTAGAAACTTGAATCGTTTTGTTGGATATCCTGAATTTAAAAATTATAAAAAAGATTTTCAAAATGGAATTAACCAAAACCAAGAAACTGGTTTTAATGGAATTACACTTAACTAAGAAAGGATTTTGATTTTATGGAAAATGTTATTGAAATTCTAAATGAAAGAAATTACATAGAACAAATTACTCACCCAGAAGAATTAAAGAAACTTTTAGGAAAAGAAAAAATTTCTTTTTATATTGGTATAGACCCTACTGCTGACAGTTTACATGTTGGTCATTTTGTTTCATTAATGGTTGCTTCTCATATGCAAAAATGTGGACATAGACCAATTATATTAGTTGGTGGTGGTACAGCTACAATAGGTGACCCTTCTGGTAAAACAGATATGAGAAAAATGCTTTCTCGTGAAGAAATTGACCACAATGTAGCTTGCATAAAAAAACAAGTTGAAAAATTTGTTAGTTTTGAAGGTGAAAATGCTGCAATAATAGTAAATAACGCTGATTGGCTTTTAGATTTAAAATTTGTTGAATTTGTTCGTGAAATTGGAAGTTTATTTTCTGTTAATAAAATGCTTGCTGCTGAATGTTATAAACAAAGATTAGAAACTGGTCTTACATTTTTTGAAATGAGTTATATGCTTATGCAATCTTATGATTTCTGGCATTTATATAATGAATATGGTTGTAAATTAGAAATTGGTGGTAATGATCAATGGTCTAATATTATAGGTGGAGTTGATTTAATTAGAAAAATTGGTAAAGACGATTCTTTTGGTTTAACATTTAAACTTCTTACAACTAAAGAAGGTAAAAAAATGGAAAAAAAAAAAAAAGGT